>JAZLLE010000001.1:0-18212 GCA_045597985.1 Bacteroidaceae bacterium
TTCATCCAATGCCGCAGCTGAATCATTCAACTCCAAAATCAAAGGATTCAGAGCTGCACTGAGAGGCATCGTTGATGAGAAATTCTTCCTTTACAGGCTTGCTTCAATCTATGCCTTCCCCCACTAAATTTCGACTGAGCCTAACAATGTCTCTATTTTCTTCCCTGCCACAGGAATGAGAGAGCAGACTGGCACAAGCTACATAGGAGAGGAGACCATTTTCTGGACATCAACCATAAGCAGCAATGATCCGAGACAGGCCCATATTGCCTGCAACTGGATTGCAGGCAGCTCTATGCTCCATGAGGCCGGATTCGAGATGGACCCGACAGCGGAATCGTACCACTTGATTAATTGGAGATATCTTGGAATACCGGTCCGTGCCGTATCCGGAGGAGAAGCACCGAAAGAAGAGTATTCCCTGACAACATCACAGGCAAAGGACATCACTTTCTGCACCGCCAGGATTGAGGTGGCCATTAACCCCACACCAGCTTCTGCAACCGAATTCGGCCTGCTCTACACTCGGGCCGGGTCCTCCCCTCTCATACCGGAAAAGGCAGATAAGGTGGCTGCGGATGCAAGCGGCAACGTGCTTATCCAGGGCCTCAGTCCATACATCACATACAAGGCCTGCGCTTATGCCATTGTGGGAGGAAAGCTCTACACGGGAAATGAGATTTCATTCACCACTACAGGGATGATTTCCCTGGTTGCCCGGGATCCTGAGGACATTACATTTGAGAGCGCCAAATTGAAGGCAACGGTAGCCGATCTTTCGGCAATCAGAGCAAGCGGAGCGACAGTTGAATGCGGCATAGCCTACGATGAGACGAAAAACGGTTACAGCTCCATCGATATGAATTCCAGACATTACGCCCTTACTCCGGATGGAAACGGCGATATGGAAGTAACACTGACAGGATTGCCATATAAGACGAATTTCTACTACAGGGCATACTTGAAGGTTGGTGAGACATGGTATTTCAGCGACAATTACAAACAATTCAAGACGCTGGATCCGCCACTGGCGCAATGGGTGGACCTCGGCCTCAGCGTGTTATGGGCAAGCTGGGACATAGGGGCCACCTCGGGCGCAGAGAAGAATGGCGGATTGTTCTCCTGGGGAGAGATAAATACAAAGACAGAATTCGGCATCACGCATTACACGTGGGTCAACAAAGATGGGGAATTCACAAAATATGTGACACGTAGAGCGGATGGCCATGTTGACAACAAGACTACCCTTGAGGAGGCAGACGATGCCGCAGCCGTAACCTGGGGCTCAGGTGCGATGATGCCTACCAAAGAGCAGTTCTATGAGCTTGTCACCAAGTGTACCAGAACTGAAGAATTTTATATGGAAAATGACAGGATCAAGTTTACAGGTCCCAACGGTAATTACATTTACTTAGATTGTGGCGAAAGATATTGGACAAGCTCGCTGGATGTCACAGACAACGAGCGGGCCCACTCGGTATTTGTACTCCCCAAGGAATATCTCAGACAGGAGACATACGTAAGGGCTGGCGGAGCGCTTGTCCGCGCTGTCAAGGCCAAATAATCAACCAACCTGTGAATATCCCGGCGCACTATCGTCAGAGCCACAGGATAGGTTTACTTACGTCCGAAATCCGCCGGAATCTCGCCCCATCTTTTGGTATCCCATTTGATTATGGGATTGCCAAAGTGATTTGACGCAAGCCACCCCTCTGCCCGCTCTATGACCTTGAAGAGTTCCTCAGTCTGAGGCGTACGCTCCAGTTTGGTCTTGCACTTGCCACCCTTCACCCAAAGGATGGCATTGTGGCTGTCGCTATATACAGGCCAGTCAAGCCCCTTCCGGCGAAGCAGAGCCAGTCCGTGTACAATGGCAAGGAACTCGCCTATATTGTTGGTACCAAGCATCGGACCGAAATGGAACACCACCTGGCCATCGCCAAGGAAAACTCCGCGATACTCCATCTGTCCGGGATTGCCGCTGCAGGCAGCATCAACGGCAAGAGCATTGCGGAACACCTCGGCAGGCAACGGCGCAGGCTCCTTTTTCTTTCTGCCGGCACGGGCGGGAGCCTTCTTCTCAATATAGTCATCGGGACGACCGGCAAATGCGCGCTCTGCCTGCTCCAGTGAATCGAATCCTTTATAAACGGCACCCTTCCAAGACTCCACTTGCAGGCGGCACTCCTCCCAGCTTGTATATATGCCGGGGGCAGCACCCACCCACACAACGTAGTACTTGACCTGTGCCATAAAGGAACGGACTTACATTCTGTCGGGAACCTCAATTCCAAGCAGGGCCATGCCAAGACGCACCACCTTGCCCACATTGGCGGTCAGCACAATGCGGAACAGCTTGAGAGCCGCGTTTTCCTCGTGCATAATGCTGAAGTCGTGGTAGAACTGGTTGAACTCCTTGACAAGGTCGTAGATGTAGTTTGCTATAGCCGACGGGTTGTAGTCCTGACCGGCCTGAAGCACAACCTGCTTGAAGTTCACAAGCTGCTGAATGATTGATATCTCTTTCTCCGAAAGGTCCAGCCCCCCGGCGTTCAGGCTCTCAGGAACGGCGATACCCTCCTCTGCCACCTTGCGAAGGATGGAGCAGATACGTGCGTGAGTGTATTGGATGAACGGACCTGTATTGCCATTGAAGTCAATAGACTCCTGCGGGTTGAAAGTCATATTCTTGCGGGCATCTACTTTCAGGATGAAGTACTTGAGCGCTCCAAGACCAATCATACGGATGATGTTGTCGGCCTCGTCCTTATCCAGGCCATCCAGTTTGCCAAGCTCGGCAGAGGTCTGACGCGAGGTCTCTATCATACCGTCTATAAGGTCATCGGCATCAACGACTGTTCCCTCGCGGCTCTTCATACGACCGTTTGGCAGCTCCACCATACCATAGCTGAAATGCACGAGGTCCTTGCCCCATTTGAAGCCCAGACGGTCAAGCAGAATGGAGAGAACCTGGAAATGATAGTTCTGCTCGTTGCCCACCACATAAATCATCTTGTCTATCGGGAAATCCTCAAAACGAAGCTTGGCGGTGCCTATGTCCTGAGTCATATATACTGATGTGCCATCACTGCGAAGAAGCAGTTTCTGGTCAAGGCCGTCGGATGCGAGGTCGGCCCATACCGAGCCGTCCGGCTTGCGGAAGAACAGGCCTTTGTCAAGGCCCTCCATTACCTTTGACTTACCCTCCAGATATGTCTGTGACTCGTAATATATCTTGTCGAAGCTTACCCCAAGACGCTTATATGTCTCGTCGAAACCGGCATATACCCACTCGTTCATTGTGGCCCACAGCGAGCGGACGTCCTTATCGCCAGCCTCCCAGCGGACAAGCATATCGTGAGCCTCGCGCATAAGCGGTGACTCCTGCTCAGCCTTGGCCTTTGCTGCCTCCTGTGCTTTCTCGTCAAGCTGGTCGTAGTCTGCAGGAAGCAGGCTCTTTACCTCCTCCTTGAAATGCTTGTCGAACAGCACATAGTAGTCGCCAATCAGATGGTCGCCCTTCTTGCCGCTGCTGGCAGGTGTCTCACCATTGCCCCACTTCTGCCAGGCAAGCATAGACTTGCAGATATGGATACCACGGTCATTCACGATGTTGGTCTTGACAACCTTGTTGCCACAGGCAGCCATAATACGTGCCAGCGAGTTGCCCAGCAGGTTATTGCGTACGTGTCCCAGATGCAGCGGCTTGTTGGTGTTCGGTGACGAGTACTCAATCATCACCAGCGGAGAGTTCTCTGCGGCAGGTGTGTAACCATACTCTGCATCGGCATTCACCTGATTAAGCATATCAATCCAGAATGATGCGGGAATAACCAGATTCAGGAAGCCCTTGATTACATTGAAGCCGCCCACTGCAGGCTCGTTGGCCTTCAGCCACTCACCTATCTCGGTTGCAGTCTGCTCCGGTCCCTTGCGTGATGCCTTGAGGAACGGGAACACCACGACTGTGAAATGTCCCTCGAACTCTTTCTTTGTTTTCTGCACCTGAACTGACGAGGCCTGCACCTCCTGTCCGTAAAGTTCTCTGACGGCCTTGGCCGTTCCCTCTGCTATCAGCTGTTCTATATTCATATTGAAACTGTTTTCGTATTATTTGTGCCAGTTCAGAACATCTTGCGCACCCGCTCGATGCCCGCCGCCAGCGTGTCAATCTCTGCCTTCGTATTATACATTGCAAACGAAGCCCTCACTGTGCCCGGAATGCCGAAGCGTTCCATAAGCGGCTCGGCGCAATGATGTCCGGTACGGACGGCTATGCCAAGTTTATCAAGAAGCGTACCCATATCTGCCGGATGGATATCGCCTACAAGAAATGACACCACGCCACAGCGCTCAGGGGCATTGCCTATTATACGCAAACCCGGGATAGAGGAGAGCACGTCAAGCGCGTATGCTGAAAGCTCACTCTCCTGTCTCTCAATGGCATCCATTCCTATTCTCTGCATATAGTCAATCGCACTGGCCAGACCTATGGCACCAATATAATCGGGCGTTCCTGCCTCAAACTTGAAAGGAAGCTCATTGTATGTGGTTCCGGTGAACGATACGTGCTTTATCATCTCGCCGCCGCCCTGATAAGGAGGCATCTGATCAAGCAGTTCACGCTTACCGTAAAGGACTCCGATTCCTGTAGGTCCGTATGCCTTATGCCCGCTGAAAGCGTAGAAGTCGGCGTTGAGTGAACGTACGCTGACTGCCTTATGAGGCACAGCCTGCGCTCCGTCAACTGCCACCGGTATCCCCTTTGCGTGCGCAAGGTTTATTATCTCCGCCACGGGATTTACCGTACCAAGTACGTTGGAAACGTGGGTGACACTGACAAGACGGGTCTTCGGCCCTAGAAGACGGCTGAACTCATCCATGTCAAGAGTACCTGAATCGGTTACCGGTATGACTTTCATGATGAAGCCATACTGCTCTGCCATCAATTGCCAGGGCACTATATTGCTATGGTGCTCCATACCGGATACAATCACCTCGTCGCCAGGCTTCAGGAATGCCTTGGAGAAGGACGACGCAAGCAGATTGAGGCTCTCGGTAGTACCGCGTGTGAAGATAATCCCGTCAGCGCTTCCGGCATCAATGAATGCACGGACTTTCTCGCGGGCAGCCTCCATACGGTCAGTAACCTGCTGTGAGAGGAAATGCACGCCACGATGGACATTGGCATTGACACTACGGTATGCGTTACTGATGGTATCAATAACACACAATGGCTTCTGGGCTGTTGCCGCATTGTCAAGATAGACCAGCGGCTTGCCATATATCTGCTGCCCCAGAATCGGGAAATCCTCTCTTATGCTGTTCAAATCCATTCTCAGTATCATTTACATACCTCACAGCCCTCGCATAGACCGGAGCCGTTCTTGAAACGACGCTCCACAAGATGTCTGAGCCGCTGCTGCAATGGCTCAAGTCCTATGCGGCCAATAACCTCGTCGGTAAACGCCATCATCAGAAGCGTGCGTGCATCATCCTCAGGAATACCGCGCTGACGCATATAGAAAAGAGCCTTTTCGTCAAGCTGCCCCACAGTGGCTCCGTGGCTGCACTTGACATCATCGGCATATATCTCCAACTGTGGCTGAGTGAACATTCTGGCTGTGCGTTTCAGGCAGATGTTGCGGTTTGTCTGCTGTGACGATGTACGTTGTGAACCTTCGCGGACAAGGACCTTGCCTGCAAATGAGCCAGTGGCCTCATCATCCAGCACATACTTGAAAAGCTCATAGCTCTGGCAGTCTGAAACCTGATGGTCAACAAATGTCAGATTGTCAACGTGCTGGTTTCCATCGGCAATGGCAACACCGTCAAGCCTGAGGCAGGCGCCCTGCCCTGCCAGCGTGACGTATGTGGAATTGCGAGTCTTGCCATTGTTGAGTGTGATACTTGTAACGGCAACATTGCTTCCGGCCTCTTGTCTGACGAAGAGCTCTGACACACGTCTGTTCTGCTCTGCAGTCTCCTCCATATCGTAGAGTTCAAGTGATGAGTCCGGACTGGCAAGAACCTCTGTAACCTGATTGGAAAAGTAGTTGTGACTGTCAGAAAGATGATCACACATAAGAAGACGCAAGCCTGCGCCACGCCCCAATACGACAAGTACACGGCGTGTCACCATCATATCAACAGGAGACTGCAGCAACGTGACCAGCTGAACAGGTTTGTCCAGCACCACTCCGTCCGGGACATATACCACAAAGCCATCCTGTGCGAAAAGGGTATTCAATGCGGCAATGCCTGTACGATTGATATCGGCTATGCGACCATAATACTGTGCGATAATCTCCGGGTTACTTTGAGCAATCTCATTAAGGCCACCTATCAGCACGCCATCGGGCAGTGACTGACGCGACACCGTGTCTGACGCCACGAAACGGTCGTCGGCAAGATAATACAAAAGTGTACTCAGATTAGGTACACTGCAACGGAATCCGGCATTCAGGCTGACGGGAATATTTACACGGCCTATGTTCATTCCCCAGTCCGGGGCAAGCCATTCAGACACTTTGGTATGCAGATACTCCTCCATTCCGGAGTCTGGCAATCCAAACTTCTCCAAAGCGGCCAGCGCTTCGGCACGCAGTGCATTCATAGCCGCACAGGAACCGTTGTCAACAAGCTGGCGGTTCTTACGGAACAATCCTGTATATGCTTCTGGCGACATCACCTCAAAGACTCCTCAAACTCCTTAATAACCCAGTCGTAACCACGTTCCTCAAGCTCAAGGGCAAGGTCCGGACCTGCAGTCCTTATTATCCGGCCATTATAAAGTACGTGAACGATATCTGGCTTGATATAATCCAGCAGACGCTGGTAATGGGTAATCACAATTACAGATGTATCCTCACTTTTCAGACGATTCACGCCCTCGGCCACAATGCGCAAAGCATCTATATCCAGACCAGAGTCGGTCTCATCGAGGATGCTGAGAGATGGCTCAAGCATAGCCATCTGGAATATCTCGTTACGTTTTTTCTCGCCTCCGCTGAAGCCCTCGTTTACAGAACGGTTCATAAATTTGGCGTCAAGCCCCACGAACTCACGTCTCTGTTTCATCAGTTTGAGGAATTCGGCCGCCGAGAGGGGCTCCAGCCCCAGATATGCGCGTTTTGCGTTTACGGCGGCACGCATAAAGTTCGTCATACTCACGCCTGGTATCTCTACCGGATACTGGAATGACATAAAGAGGCCCTCGTGAGCCCGTTGTTCCGGAGTCATTGCCAGAAGGTCTTTTCCATTGAAGGAAACACGTCCCTCAGTAACCTCGTATCCGGGATGTCCCACGAGCACATTGCTCATCGTGCTTTTTCCTGAGCCGTTTGGGCCCATTATGGCGTGCACCTGACCTGTAGCCACCTCAAGATTAATACCCTTGAGTATCTCTTTGCCATTTATGCTGGCATGTAGATTATCTATTTTAAGCATAGCGATTATCCTGTAGTATTCTCTAATGATATTGACAGCAGACGCTGAGCCTCCACTGCGAATTCCATCGGAAGTTTGTTCAGAACCTCCTTTGCATACCCGTTCACAATGAGTCCGATGGCTTCCTCGGTAGGAATGCCACGCTGGTTGCAATAGAAGAGCTGGTCCTCTGATATCTTTGATGTTGTGGCCTCGTGCTCAACGACAGCTGTCTCGTTGTGGATGTCCATATAGGGGAACGTATGCGCGCCACACTCACTGCCGAGCAGCAGAGAGTCGCACTGGCTGTAATTACGCGCTCCGTCAGCGCCGGTACCTACACGCACAAGACCACGGTATGAGTTCTGACTGTGTCCGGCCGATATACCCTTGCTGATTATCGTGCTGCGCGTATTCCTTCCCAAATGTATCATCTTGGTCCCAGTATCAGCCTGCTGCCAGTTATTGGTAAGAGCAACAGAGTAGAATTCCCCCTGGCTGCCGTCACCGCGAAGGATGCAGCTGGGATACTTCCAGGTAATGGCAGAGCCAGTCTCGACCTGAGTCCAGGAGAGTTTGCTGTCTACACCGCGCAGATCTCCACGCTTTGTAACAAAGTTGTACACTCCACCCTTTCCGTTCTCATCACCCGGGTACCAGTTCTGTACAGTGCTGTATTTTACTTCAGCACGGTCAAGAACAACAATCTCAACGATGGCGGCGTGAAGCTGGTTCTCGTCGCGCATAGGAGCGGTACAACCCTCCAGATAGGAGACATAGCTGTCATCATCCGCCACAATGAGCGTACGCTCAAACTGACCTGTACCTGAGGCATTGATTCGGAAATAAGTTGATAACTCCATAGGGCACCTTACACCCTTTGGGATATAAACAAACGAGCCGTCACTGAAGACCGCGCTGTTCAATGCCGCATAGAAATTATCCCTGTAGTTCACCACGGTGCCGAGATACTGACGTACCAGTTCCGGATGCTCCCGCACAGCCTCACTTATAGAGCAGAAAATGACACCCTTCTCCGCAAGACTCTTTCTGAATGTTGTCTTGACAGATACAGAGTCCATTACGGCATCAACAGCCATTCCTCCACTGAGAGCCAGGCGCTCCTCCAAAGGCACACCAAGCTTGTCGAAGGTCTTCATCAGTTGCGGATCAATCTCATCAACCGACTTGGGGCCTTTTTTACCCATTGAAGGCGCTGCATAATAGGATATTGCCTGAAAATCAATTGGCGGTATCTGCAGATGCGCCCAGTCAGGCAGCCTCATACCCAGCCAGTGTCTGTATGCTTTCAGACGGAAATCAAGCAACCAGTCCGGCTCACCTTTCTTCTCAGAAATCAGGCGCACGGTATCCTCTGTAAGACCGCACTCGATGACCTCTGTCTTTATATCAGTTGTAAATCCGTAGCGATACTTCTCCTGCGAGATCTGTCTGACAAGTGTATTGTCTCTCTCTTCTTTCATTCACACTGCTCACTCTCCTCAAGAGCGGACTCTAACTGAGCCTTTTGTTCCAGCACCTTGTCCCAAGCCCAGTGAAGACACTTATCCGTAACATTACGGACTGGCTCGTAAAACTTAGACTGGCGTTCCTCATCCTGATTAATGAATTTATCCGAGAAGCCTGTGTACTCCAGCAACTGAATGCACAATCCTATGAAAATGGCGAACTTCAGCATACCGAACAAGCCTCCAAGCAGGCGGTCTGCAAAACCCAGTTTCGCGGCCTTCATTACCTTTGAGAGCAATCCACCCAACAAAGTGAAGGCCAACGGAATTATCATCAATATAAGCACAAAGGCAACAATGACAGCTGTCTTTTCGGACATTCTGAAAGATTGCAGAAGAAGCCCGGCCACCGGCTTGCTCAATACAGAGCCGAGCAGCAAACCAGCCACAAGTCCTCCAAGACTAAATGCCTGCTTGATAACACCTTTCATAAAACCGGTCAGCAAACCGGCAGCCAGCACAATTGCTATAATCAGGTCTATACCTGTAAGATTTGGTAAAGAGAGTAACATAACTTACAAAGTCTGTTTAACCTCAACCTCAACGAATGTCTCAATCATATCACCTGGCTTCAAGTCGTTGAAACCTACAAGGCTGATACCACAGTCCATATTTGTGGCTACTTCGCGGACATCGTCCTTGTAACGTTTCAATGCCAGAATCTCTCCAGTGTGGATTACTATGCCATCACGTATAAGACGCGCCTTGTCGTTACGCTTAACCTTGCCCTCACGCACACGACCACCGGCAACCATACCAACCTTTGATATGTGGAAGACTTCCAGGACCTCTACTGTTGATGTCACCTCCTCCTTTACCTTCGGAGCAAGCAAGCCCTCCATTGCCGCCTTAACCTCGTCAATTGCATCGTAGATGATTGAGTATATGCGGATATCCACATCCTGCTGCTCTGCAAGTCTCTTGGCAGGACCTGAAGGACGCACGTCGAATCCGATAATGATGGCATTTGATGCAGCGGCCAGACTGACATCACTCTCGGAGATTGCGCCTACAGCCTTGTGAATGACGTTGACCTGTACCTGAGGCGTTGACAACTTGATAAGGGAATCACCCAAAGCCTCAACAGAGCCATCCACATCACCCTTGACAATAAGATTCAACTCATGGAAATCACCGAGTGATATACGACGGCCAATCTCGTCAAGTGTCAGTGTAGTGGTTGTGCGGATGCCCTGCTCGCGTTGCAACTGCTCACGTTTGCTGGTGATTTCCCTTGCCTCGCGCTCGCTCTCAACCACGTTGAACGTAACACCTGCGGCGGGAGCTCCGTTAAGTCCCAGAATAAGTGCCGGCTCTGATGGCCTGGCAGACTTCATCTTCTGATTACGCTCATTGAACATTGCTTTGACCTTACCCCAGAAAGTACCTGCAATGACGATATCACCAATCTTCAAGGTTCCATTGGAAACGAGCACTGTCGCCACGTATCCACGTCCCTTGTCCAGAGATGACTCAATGATGGTACCTGTAGCGTTACGGTTCGGATTAGCCTTCAATTCAAGCATATCGGCCTCAAGAAGCACCTTCTCCATAAGTTCCGGAACACCAAGTCCCTTCTTTGCAGAGATATCCTGAGACTGATATTTTCCACCCCAGTCCTCAACCAGTAAGTTCATCTGGGCCAGTTCCTGTTTAATTTTCTCAGGATCGGCAGCCGGTTTATCAATCTTGTTGATGGCAAACACCATAGGAACATTTGCTGCTGTGGCGTGGGCGATGGCCTCCTTTGTCTGAGGCATCACGTTGTCATCGGCTGCGACTATGATGATGGCGATGTCGGTTACCTGGGCGCCACGGGCACGCATGGCGGTGAAAGCCTCGTGACCAGGAGTATCCAGGAATGTGATATGGCGTCCGTCCTCCAAAGCGACATTGTAGGCACCGATATGCTGAGTAATGCCGCCAGCCTCACCAGCAATGACATTCGCCTTGCGGATATAGTCAAGTAAGGAAGTCTTACCGTGATCTACGTGACCCATTACCGTAACAATCGGAGCACGTGGCTCAAGCTCGTCCTCTGTATCTACGTGCTCGGTAATGGCTTGGGCAACCTCCGCACTGACATATTCTGTTGTAAAGCCGTATTCGTCTGCCACAATATTGATGGTCTCGGCATCGAGACGCTGGTTGATTGAGACCATCATACCGATACTCATACAGGTGGAGATTACCTGAGTGACCGGAATATTCATCATTGTAGCCAATTCATTGGCTGTAACGAACTCCGTCAATTTCAATACGCGGCTGGACTCCATCTCCATCTCCTCCATCTCCATCTGGCGAGTCATTGCAGCCTCACGCTTCTCCTTACGATACTTTGACGATTTGTTCTTGCCCTTTGAGAATTTTGAGAATGTATCCTTAATCTGGCGATTTACATCGTCATTGCTGAAGTCGTTCTTCTCACCTTTTGAGTGACGGAAATCCTTTGAGTTACGTCCCTGTCCGGCATTCTTCTGGCCCGGCTTCTGGTTTCTGTCAGAAGGTCTCTGTGACTGTTCATTCTGTGGAGTATAACCCGTAGTCTTATTGATATCGACTTTTTCTCCGCCGATACGTACGCGTGTCTTTTTGCGCTTCTCGCCGTCCTTTGACGCATCACCGCCTGCAGGATTCTTGCTTATTTCCTTCATCAAGGAATCCTTGAACTGCTGACGCTGCTTCTGCCGTTCCTGCTCCTTGGCATCACGCTCTTTTTTCTTCTCCTCCTTGCTTTTCTTCTTGGGACGTGTCGACTGATTGATGGCGTTCAAATCGATTTTTCCCACAGTTTTAAGCTTTAATCCAGCATCAGGAGGAGTCAGTTTGAAGACCTCATCCTCTTTATTCTCAGAAGACTCACTCTCAGCCACTGATTCGTTTTCCTTCTCCTGAGTACCAAGTCTCACCTCAGCAACAGCTTCAGGCTCATAAGCCTTTTCCGATTCCTTATTAATGACCTTCTCTTCGGCAGAGACCTCCTTTACCGTCTCAACGACAGGTTTCTCTGACTCAGTAATTGCAGGAACCTCTGGCTCGTTCTTTTTTGCCTTCGGCTCTTCCTCTGGCTTATTATTTGTCTGAGAGTGTTTTTTAGCCTTGCCTGCATTCAGATCTATCTTGCCTACGGTCTTTATCTGTATAGTCTGCGGCTGGACTACCTCTGCCTCAGATTCCGGTTCCCGTTCCTCAATTACACTTTCCTGTGCGGCAGCGACAGCCTCATTGTCAGGTATATAAGAAAACGGAGCCTCAACGGCTACTTCTTTTTTCTCAGCCTCAGGCTCAATGTTTCTGACAGGTTTCTCATCTTTTAAATCCGCGTCAGAATCTTCAACACCAGTACGCAGACGTCTCTCCTGCAGGAATTTTGTAGCTTCCTCTTTCAAAGACTTATCGCCGCTGAAGCCCTCGATCAGCAAATTATACTGCTCATCGGTCAACTTCTGATTAAGGTCATCTGTAATATCCTGAAAACCTTTTTTATGCAGGAAATCCACCAATGTGGAAGCACCTACATTCAACTCTCTTGAAACTTTTCCTATTCTTATTGCCATCAGATAAAAATATGTCTCTTTTTTACTTCAAAATGAATTTTGCAAATTCCGGCTCATCAGAGAATTCAGATGCGAGAATTGAGAGAACCGAATCAACCTGCTCCTCCTCAAGATCTGCATTCTCAAGTAGCATCTGCCTTGGAGCGCGAAGCACAGCCTTTGCCGTATCAAGACCGAGAGTCTGCATGGCATCGATAATCCAGTCATCAATATCACCACGGAAATCCTCCAGATAGACATCCTCTTCTGAAGCCTCCTCCTCAAGCTCACGATATACGTCAATTGTATATCCGGTAAGCATACTTGCAAGCTTGATGTTCATTCCGCTCTTTCCAATTGCAAGAGATACCTGATCCTGTTTCAGATAAACGTCTGCGCGATGCGACTCATCATCCATCTTAAGGTCTGAGACTTTGGCCGGACTCAAGGCACGACGTATGAACATATCCAGATTAGATGTATAATTAATCACATCAATATTCTCATTTCTCAACTCGCGGACTATACCGTGGATACGGGCACCCTTCACACCAACACAAGCGCCTACAGGGTCAATACGGTCATCGTATGACTCAACGGCAATCTTCGCTCTCTCACCTGGAATACGTGCTATCTTCTTGATTGTGATAAGTCCATCGGCAATCTCCGGCACCTCCTGCTCAAAAAGACGCTGAAGGAACATATTCGAAGTTCTACTCAGAATAATCTTCGGATTGTTCACATTGTCCACGTGATCAACAACAGCACGGACGGACTCTCCCTTACGGAAGAAATCTCCAGGAATCTGCTCAGTCTTAGGAAGAAGAAGCTCATTTCCCTCCTCATCAAGCAACAGGATCTCTTTCTTCCATATCTGATAAACGTCCGCGGTGATAACTGTACCGACCTTCTCAAGATACTTATGATAGAGGCTATCCTTCTCTAACTCAAGAATTTTAGATGCAAGCGTCTGCCTGAGATTCAAAATAGCCCTGCGTCCGAACTTTGAGAAATCAACCGCTTCTGTGACTTCCTCTCCTTCCTCAAAATCCTCGTCAATCTGGCAAGCTTCTGTCAGAGAAATCTGCGTATTGGAATCAACAAGTTCCTTGTCTGCCACTACAACACGGGTACGCTGTATCTCACAGTCACCCTTGTCAGGATTTACGATAACCGAATAGTTCTCGTCCGTTCCAAACATCTTGGAAATAACACTGCGGAAGCTCTCCTCAAGAACACTGACCAAAGTCATGCGGTCAATGCTCTTCAACTCCTTGAACTCCTGAAACGTATCGACCAGTGTGATCGACTCAGTCTTCTTAGCCATTTTACTTTAAACTGATTATATATTTTGTATAATTTATTTCATCATACTTGAAAGGAAGCTCAACGTCAACCAAGACAGGACGTTTTTTACCCTCTACGCTCTGTTTCTGTTGAGTCTGTAGTACAAACCCTTCAGAATCAACACTTTTCAATACACCTTTCAGCTTTGCGCCTGTCTTTGGCAGGACTTCCACATTCTGTCCTATATGATTCTGATACTGTCTTAATACTTTGAAGGGCTGACCGATGCCCGCCGAGCCAACCTCAAGCTCATAATCCTCAACATCGCGGTCCAAATGTGACTCTATGAAGCGGCTAAGTTCTACACAATCCTCTATCCAGACTCCTTCCTGATGATCTATCTCAACAACAATACGATTGTCACGGCTTACATTAACATCCACTAGAAAATAATTTTCCTTACTCTCCAGCCATTGCTGGACAAAACCGGACACGACTTTTGCATCAATCATATTAAAGTATTTGTACGTATTTCACTTCAACATAAACTCATAGAAACGAAAAAGAGGCCTCGCAGCCCCTCTCACAACCTCCATTACGATGCAAAAATACGGTGAAAATCTGTTCTACGCAAATTTTCACCGTATTAATTTACAACGATTATGATTATAAGCCCATATATGACAGCATTCTGGCGGCATAGCGGCGGCCAAGCTCGCGACTACCCTTAAGATTGAAATGCAGATGGTCACGTCCGCACTCACATCCTGCGGCAGGAACCACTAATGCCTGAGGAAGTACTTCCGGAAGTTTCTGCATTATCTCGTTGTGTGCTGCGCAAACACCCTTCTGATCTGCAGGAACCACCTCACCGGCGAGCAATGGAATTGAGCCAGGCTCAAGTCCAAGATCAGCCAAAATATCGTCATACACTTTCTTCACACTAACTGGCCACTGCGGATCATTGGTGTTTGTCTCACCCTGGTGCAAAAGAATACCTTTAATAACACCATCCTGCTGAGCCTTCTTGCAAAGTTCAATAAGACGATTGTACGGATTGCCACCATATTCATTGGCGATATTCTTCATCCAATCAGCCTGTTTGGGTATATATTCCTCGCACTTATCTTTATCAAACAGATCAATTGAACAACCGGCTACAGCAACCATGACAACACCAACGCGAACCTCTTCCGGAAGTTCTTTTACCATTGTGCGGCCAAAATAGTCAGCTGGAGTAAGTCCTGTATGACAACGAGCCAAAGGTGGCACGGCGGTACGCCACTCACCCATCTTGCCACTCTCACAATCCACAGCGTTCATTGTAAGGAAACGAGGACTTACATTTTGTAGATCCTGCTCTGCAGGTCTTGGATTACCTTCCATATTGGACTGACCGATACAGATGTAAATGTGAAAATTAGGATCCGGTTCCGACATTATTGTCAAAGCAGTTGACAGGAAACACGCAAGTAGTAAAAATCTCATTTTTTTCATTATTATGATTATTTATAGTTGAAATTACAAGTTCAGTAATACTTTATCACGCAATTTTCGCAAAATAATCTGAATTGACCAATTTTCAGCAAGAAAAAAATGAGCAAGAGACAAAATATTCATAACTTTGTATAAGAATCACATTTGATTGATATTTACTCTATGGGCAAAAAGACGACAAAAGCCAACCACGCATTCATGTTAGGCTCATTTATTCTAATAATTCTTCTGTTCCTGACAGTTTTCGTTTTTCTGATGTGGGCATTCAAGGCATTTCAAAAGCAAGATGATATCAATAGATACAAGGAAACATATAGCATAGAATTAAGTGAAAGCACGCTAAACAAATCTATGATGTTATATATTAATGATAGTCTTGTTTTCAGCGGAACACCATCAGCAACTATGACTCTCCAGATAAGCAGATTCGCAGAGGAAAACTCATTGCTTGCAGTAGATGGAGAGAGTGACCAGGTATCACTTATTCCACTGCCTTCAGAAAGTTCTCACATTACGCTTCAAAGAAAAGGCTCTGAATTTTTCACAAACGAACTTTCAGAATAAAAACACAACCAACTAAAGGGTTAAAAGCATTTATCACCCTTCCACTACGGACGGAAAAAAATAGGCCCAGGGTATTTCCCCAGGGCTTCCTGAAAAAACGGCGGCTACCTACATGAGTTTTGCGTCATTTTGTACAATTAACTCTCCAGCGTCGTAGTTTTGGGCTTTGAGGGGCGTCCGCGACGGGGTGCGGACTTCTTTCTGGAGGCGTATTTCGGAGTGCAGCCTTCGGGGATCTTGAAGCCGAAGGCCTCGCAGATGTCAAGTTGACCGCCGACGAACGGCGTGATGAACTTCGTCCTGTTCGTGTGCTCAATGCACCTGATGGAGCGCATCTCATCCAGAACCTCAAGGGTTGAAGAGAACTGCTTGTGAAGGCTAGTTGTCTTCCAGATGTGGCGGACGTATGAGCTGAGAATGAGCCCAACGAAGAGTACAAGGAGCCGTCCCGTCTTGCCTTCTTCGGACCAGTTCCGCTGGCGGTTGAAGCCCAGCTGGGACTTCATCTGCTGGAAGTACTTCTCCTGCTCGTCCCTGAGGCCGTACAGTTCCCAGGTCTGCATGGCGGTAAGGTCCATTCCGAGGGTGGCTATCGCATAGAAGCCGGAGGTACGCCGCGCCATTGCGACCTTCTTGCCGTTGAGAGAGAAGCTGCTGATTATCCGAGTGTTGTTGTCATATTCGATGTCGAACCACCTGTACAGGCGTGTTACGGTATTGTCGTCATCCAACGGCAACTTGTTGTCCAGCATATCCTGCAATGCGGCCCTCTGCATCTCGATTTCGGCCATCTGCGCGGATATGTCAGAGCCCCGTTTGATGGGGTCGAAGTATATGTTGAGCCTGTAGCGGTCGGCCTTGTGGACGGTCTCGCCGTTGCCCCTGACATCGTAATCGATTTCGTACTGACGGTAGAACACCTGCGTGTCAACGTCGATGGACATCTGCTCCGGAGCGCCCGCAAAGTCACCATATTCCATGATGCGCTTCAGGACAAACTCCTGATTCACCTTGACGCACATCACCATCTTCTGTGAGGCAAGTATGTACCGCTCAAGGTTCTGGACTGATTCGTAGCCTCTGTCCGTAAGGAGGGCTACATCGGGAAAGCCCGCATGCTTGAGGTCGGTCAGCAGCGTCTCCACGCTCCTCGAGTCCGGGATGTTCCCGGGGAATGTCCTGTAATAGACCGGCATGTGGTCGTCAAGGGAATAGACCACGACCTCGGATGTCTGAGGAAGCTTGATGCCTTCCTTGTTCTTGCCCCATTTGATGTCCGCCAGGGCATCTCCGTAGGCGGATCTCGTGGTGGAATCGACCGCACAGACCGCATTATCCGACAACCTTGCCGCCCGCAGGCTGAACAGTTTCATCCTCTCCGACTCAGTGATGCTCTGGGTCAGATATGTGATTGCGGCCGGAGACAGCTCCTTGCCGTACGGAGTCTTCTCTATCCGCTGCCAACGGGCAACGCGGTTGTAGGAGTATCCGGTGAGAACGGAGAAGTACGCGAGAGTGAGGACGCTGTCCACATATTCGGTGTTGCCCTCGAAGACCTTGTTCAGGTCATCCCTCAGACCGGTCTTTGCGGCAACCTGCTCGAGCAGCCAGATGTCTCCATAGAACCTGTTCCTATCCGTGTCGGTATATGCAGGTCGTCCTGCGGTCTTGGCTCCGGATAGTTTGTTCGCCTCGCTGAGATCCCAGTCCTTCGGGAACACAAGCCTTGCGCGTTCCTCGGGACTCGCGAAGATGTAGCGCTTGCCGGGAATGAACCGGTTACCCTCTTCGACGGTGCCCCAGTGGAGATTGACATACTTGCGCCTGCCGGTCTTCTCGTCAGTTGTATATGGATGGGTGGATGCGTACATATAGCCTCCGTTACGGTGGATTGATACCTGATAGATGCTCTCTTCTCTGGTTGGCCTGGACATTGTCTTGTTTCTTCTTTGGTTGTACAAATGTATAAATTAAATCCAAAAGAAACAATGGGCGATCTGATTAATTTTCAACAATTTGCAGGGAAAATTGCGATTATTTGTACAAATTGGTTTAAAACTCATGTACCTACTCTCCCACTCGCCCGTTCCGTGCAGCGGAACTAAGACAAGGGCAATGGTACCGCGCGGGAGGGAGAGCGAAAGAAAGCGAGCGCACAAAAAAAGAGGTCCGGACCAAAGATCACATACGAAAAAAGCCCCGGGAATCTCTCCCCAGGGCTTCCTCAAAAACGGCGGCTACCTACTCTCCCACTCGCGCAGTACCATCGGCGTGGACGGGCTTAACTTCTCTGTTCGGAATGGGAAGAGGTGGAACCCCGTCGCTGTAACCACCTGAATAAGATGATTGACAAAATCGCCACAAGGAAGCA
>JAZLLE010000002.1:0-14578 GCA_045597985.1 Bacteroidaceae bacterium
TGGGCCGACAAAGACATCGGAACACTGATATTGTCTGCCCGGATAGGGAATGAAAACTGAAATCAACGCTTCCGCCCTAAACTTTGCCTCCGGCACACGTTCAATTAATCGCAATCAAACTTTCTTGCGGAATTGAGGTTATATTTTTTATTCAAAAAAAGCGGCCGGGCGACGTTCTTCGTACGTTTGATGGCAAAATTTTATATAAGTTTGCAATGCGCATTGTATTAATGGATAACGGTAATGAAATTTTCACACTTCGCTCTTGCGGCAGCTGCAACACTGGCGGTTCTGTCGTGCAAAGAAAGGAAATCGGAAACGCAGAACGGTGAAAGCGTACAGGTTGCACGGAGTTCATCGGAAATGGGGCACTGGCCCTACTTTGACGGCACTTATCCGATGGTGGCAACCACGCAGGAGGCGCGGATGGAATATCTGTGCAGGCACTCTTGGGACACGTTCAACTTTGCAGACACGCTGTCGCTGAGGCAGGACTCATCGGCAGTGCTGTCTGAGTTCGCAGGCTTTGTGCAGACGCTGAACAGCTACGGAGTTACGGACAAGGTTGATATCATAACGGACCTGATGACAAAGGCTTCAGCCTCGCGCGCCATGCTGGAGTGGTTTGCATGGCAGGCCGGCGAGGTGCTGGCAGACCCGAATTCCCCCATCCGCGACGAAGAGCTCTACATAGCCGTACTGCGGGCGCAACTGGCCACCGGCTTCTACGATTTCGCGGAACGCACAAGGCTTGATTACAAGCTGCAGCTGGCACTGAAGAATCGCGTGGGTCAGAAGGCGAACGATTTCACCTACACTCTGGAGTCTGGCGCCAAGCGGCGGATGTACGGTGTCAGTTCCCGCTATTTGTTGATTTTTTTCAATAATCCCGGCTGCCCGATGTGCCGCAGCATCTGCGATGAGCTGAAGGCATCAGTCACAGTGGGGCGCATGGTAGCCGACGGCTCACTCACCATTCTGGCGATGTATCCTGACGAGGACCGGACCGAATGGGTGGAGCATCGGAAAGAGTTTCCGTCAGCCTGGATATACGCATACGATGCAGACTGCACCATTCGCCGGGGCAGCCTGTATGACATTTCAGCCATACCGTCGCTCTATCTGCTGGACAAGGAGAAAACAGTGCTTCTGAAAGACATTACCGACGTTACGCTGCTGGAGTCCACTCTTTCCGGGCCCACCGCGCCTGCTATTGGCGGGTGTCTGTAGGCAAAACCCGCATTGCTGCTCACGGGATGAGTTCAGGGGAGTTCGCGCGGAGGGTGAGTTCGCGCAGGATGCCGATGCAGAACGGCAGCGAGAGCATGAAGGTGCAGACATCGGCAATGGCCATTGTACACTGCAGGCCGTCGAGGCCCCACAGGCGCGGCGCTATGAGCAATGCCGGATAGAAGAAGATGCCCTGGCGGCTGGCAGACAGGAGCGTTGCCTTGACGGTGCGGCGGATATTCTGCAGCAGCATATTGGTTGGTGTGGTGACGCCCACCAGCGGGAAGGCGATGCACTGCCAGCGAAGTACCTGCGCGCCGATGCGGATAAGCTCGGGGTCTTCGCTACGGAAGAAGGATATTACCTGCGGAGCGAACGCAAAGCCAAGCACCGACATTATAAGAATTGCAGCGGTGCTGGTCTTCATTGTGAAGATATACGCCACACGCACACGGCCGTACAGACGGGCGCCCCAGTTGAAGCCGCACACAGGCTGGAATCCCTGGCCAAAACCTATAATCACCGACATAGCGCACTGCATAGTTCTGGCAACCACCGAGAAGGCGGCTATTGTAGAGGCCTCGCAACCCGGAAGCGCGTATCTGGCGGCTGCCCAGTTCAGGCAAATGGTGGAGATGCAGCCAAGCGACTGCCGCATAAGCGACGGCAGGCCCACGGCGGCAATCTCGCGATAGCGGCCGGCCGACGGGGCGAAGTTGCGCAGATGTATGTGTACATTGCCTTTAAAGGTGGTACCCAAGAGCAGCAGACACCAGGATATGAACTGGCTGACGGCTGTGGCGAGCGATGCGCCGGCCACTCCCATATCGAGCGTAAAGATGAAGATTGGATCAAGCAGAGCGTTCAGTACGCCGCCCGACGCCACGCCTATCATAGCGAAGATGGCGTTTCCCTGCATTCGGAGCTGATTGTTAAGCGACATCTGCGACACCAGGAACGGTGTGGCGAGCAGCAGATAGCGCATATAGTCGCAGGCGCTGGGCAGGACATCGTCTGTAGCGCCAAGCACACGGCAGAGCGGAGTTAGGAAGATGAATCCTGCCAGCGCTACCAGTACTGCCAGAATAAGCGCGGACAGGAAACCGGTGGCGGCCATCTTCTCGGCGCCCTTGGTATCTTTGGCACCCAATGCCCGGGAGAGATAGTTGCCAGAGCCTGAGCCGAAGAAGAAGCCGATGGCCTGTATGAAGCACTGATATGCGAAGGCGATGCCGACAGCTGCGGTTGCTCCTGTACTGATGTGCCCCACGAAGTATGAGTCGGCCAGATTGTACATAGCCGACACCGACATGCTGATGATGGTTGGCACCGCCAGCTGCAACACAAGGCGCGGAACGGGCGTGCCAGTCATTCGCTCGTACTTGGCCTGCCGTTTCCGGGCATCGGTCTCAACGTCCTTCATTCCCATATCGCACAATCAATCTAACCTTCAGACACTATCGGAATTATTATTCCAAAACCAACGGAATTCTCACCAACTTATTTCCTTGCGCCTACCTATAATAAACCAATCCTTTCTCCTTATCCAGGCCGATGATGTAAGCGTGATGCCCCACTACCTGAGCCTCGGCCCAGTCAAGAAAGACGCGCTGCGGTTTCTGGAGCAATGAGGAAACACCGATGGAAACGCCGGAAAATGCACCGGAGGAGTCGCAAGAGGAAGCCGCTTGCTCCTCTGCGGCATCGCGGACCAGCAGGGTTGCCATAATGGTGTAGGCCGCCATCTCCATCAGCCGGCGGCCGCAGAAGTCGGTAAGCTCAGGCTGCTTTGCCTCGGTTACAGATGCCACCGCCTGATCAAGCAGCCCGCGCATTCGTTGCAGCCGCAGCTTTGCGCTGTCAAGCTCTCCGGCCTGCGATGCGTCAGCATTGCCAGATGTCAGAGACTCCAGCAGCTGGCCGGTCAGCTGGCTGTATGTGCCGCCGGTGATGTGGCGCAAGGCAGCCACTACCTGAAGCTGGGTGGTGCCCTCGTATATAGATGTGATACGGGCGTCGCGATAAAGGCGCTCGCAGGTGTAGTCGCGCATAAAGCCGCTGCCGCCGTGAATTTGGATGCAGTCGTAGGCGTTCCGGTTGGCGAACTCGCTGCTGATGCCTTTTACGAGTGGAGTGAGCGCATCGGCCAGACGGCTGTACAGCTTGCCCTCGGCGCGCTCCTCAGGTGTGAGCGGGCGCCGCTTGGACACGGCATCCAGCGCCTTGTAGATATCAACGTATCGGGCGGTCTCGTAAAGCAGTGAGCGCGATGCCTCAACGCGGGCCTTCATCTGCGCCAGCATCTGATAGACTGCCGGGAATTCCGCGATGGAATGGCCGAATTGGCAGCGGTCAGCGGCATAGCGTACGGCCTCGCGCCAGGCTGCGTCGCTTATGCCTACGCTCTGTGTGGCGATGCCCAGACGCGCTCCGTTCATCAGTGACATTACATATTTGATAAGGCCCATACGGCGCACTCCGCACAGCTCGGCGCGGGCGTTGCGGAACACAAGCTCGCAGGTTGGTGAGCCGTGGATGCCCATCTTGTCCTCTATGCGACGCACATCCACCCCGCCATCGCGCTTGTCGTAGATGAAAAGCGAGAGGCCGCGGCCATCGCGTGTGCCCTCCTCGGAGCGGGCCAGCACCAGATGTATGTCGCTGTCGCCGTTGGTGATGAAGCGCTTCACACCGTTCAGGCGCCAGCAGCCGTTCTCCACGTCCTCGGTGGCGCGAAGCATTGCGCTCTGCAGGTCGCTTCCGGCATCGGGCTCTGTCAAATCCATTGACATCGACGCGCCCTGGCACACCATACGCAGGTACTTCTCCTTCTGCTCCTCGCTGCCGGACTCGTTGATTGTATCGGCGCAGGATTGCAGGCCCCACACGTTCTGGAAGGACGCATCGGAGCGCGACACCATTTCCGATATGGCGCAGAACACTGTGAACGGCAGGTTCAGGCCGCCGTACTGACGGGGCAGCGATATGCCCGACAGTCCAGCCTGACGCATTACTGTCATATTCCTCTGGATGCCCTCTGCCCAGGTGACACGGCCACCGGCACAATGTGAGCCCTCGCGGTCAACAGCCTCGGCATTCGGGGCTATGGTATCGGCCGCTATCTGACCGGTAAGCTCAAGTATGCGGCGGTAGCTGTCCATAGCGTCGTCAAAGTCAAGAGGCGCGCATTCATCGGCATTCTCGTTGGTGAATCCGTTCTCGCGCAGCTCTACAATACGCCGCATCAGCGGGTTCTGAAGACGCAGATCAATCTCTGGTGTATCCTTGTAACTGTTCATCACTTCAGCTGGCTTTTACATTGTGCTATGAGGCGGGGCAGCACATCCTCTACCCTGCCGGTTATGACGTAGTCGGCAATGGCGTTTATCGGCGCGTCCGGATCCTGGTTGATTGAGACTATCAGGTTGCTCTCGCGCATTCCTGCCACGTGCTGTATCTGTCCGGAGATGCCGCAGGCAATGTAGAGCCTTGGCCTGACGGTAATGCCGGTCTGCCCTATCTGACGGTCGTGGTCAACGAAACCAGCATCCACCGCCGCACGGCTTGCGCCCACCTCGCCGTGAAGCAGTCCTGCCAGCTCAAACAGCATATCGAAGTTCTCGCGGCTGCCCATTCCGTAACCTCCGGCAACGACAGCCGGCGCGCTGTCCAGATGATGCGACGGCATTTCCAGATGCCTCTCCAGCACATTGACCAGGCACATCTCCAGTGTTATGAGCTCCTGCGCGGAGTGGCTGACCACCCTGCCCTTGTAGCTCTCATCGAGCACTTGGCTGCGCATTACCCCCTGACGCACTGTAGCCATCTGCGGGCGATGCTCCGGATTTACGATGGTGGCGATGATGTTGCCGCCGAACGCCGGGCGTATCTGATAGAGCAGGTTGCTGTATGTGGCTCCGCTCTTCCTATCCTCGTAATCGCCAATCTCAAGCTCGGTGCAATCGGCCGTGAGCCCGCTGCCCAATGCCGACGACACTCTCGGACCCAGGTCGCGCCCGATGACGGTTGCGCCCATCAGCACAATCTGAGGCTGTTCCTGACGGATAAGGCCCTCAAGCACTGCCGAATGAGGTGCTGTAGTGTATGGCGCCAGGCTGGCATCGTCAAACAGATGCAGCACATCAACACCGTATTTCATTACCTGTGCGGGCACGCCGTCAATCTCATATCCGGCAGCCACCGCCTCAAGGCTCACACCCAACCGGTTGGCCAGCGTACGGCCCTTGGTAAGCAGCTCCTGACTGACTCCCGCCACCTGGCTGCCCTCCAGCTCACAATATACAAGCACGCTATCCATACGCTAACCTATTATATGTTTTTTCTTCAGCTCGCTGACAAGAGCGCCGACGCCGGCATCGTCACCGTCAAGACGCATTGACTCCTTGGCCTGAAAGCTGATGTTCTCTATTTTCCTCACTTTGGTAGGCGATCCGGCCAGACCGCACTTGGCAGCATCGGCACAGATATCCGCCACACTCAGCACCGGCACGCGATACCGTTTGCGCGACATTATGAGCCGTGCGTTACGCGGACGGCACTCCGCTGCGCTTCCGTTCACGGTGAGCAGCACCGGCATGAGCACGCTCACGGTCTCCACGCCGCCGGTTATTACGCGACGGAGAAGGAGCTGTTGGCCGTTGGCGGCAGGGAGGCTGTTGGCCGTTGGCTGCTGGCTGTTGGCCGTTGTTTTTTGGGTGTTGGCGGTTGTTTTTTGGGTGTTGGCGGTCGCTGAGAGTATTTCCTCTACGTAGGTTACTTGGGGGATGCCCAGTTTCTGAGCTACCTGCGGGCCTACCTGAGCGGTATCTCCATCAATGGCCTGCCGTCCGCAAAGTATGATGTCCGGCACGCCGATATGGCGGATTGCAGTTGCCAGCGCATACGATGTCGCCAATGTGTCCGCCCCCGCGAAAAGGCGATCCGAGAGCAGCCATCCCCCATCGGCTCCGCGAAGTACGCCCTCCATTACAATTTCCTGCGCCCTCTCCGGTCCCATAGTAAGCAACGTGACCGTACTGCCCGGATTCTCATCTTTCAGCCGCAAAGCCTGCTCCAACGCATTCAAATCCTCAGGATTGAACACCGCCGGCAACGCCGCACGGTTCACCGTACCATCCGCATTCATAGCATCCGGCCCCACCTGCCGCGTGTCCGGCACCTGCTTTGCCAGCACCACTATTCTCAATTCCATTGTGTATTCGTTACAATTCCTATCACTTTGATGTCACTACCCGCGAATTTACTCATTTTTTCGCAAATCACTCCTTTCCCCACCGCCAAACCTCCCAGTAGAACGCCGTGAGCAGCAATGAGGGTTTTGCACACCGTAAGACACCCAAAGCCGCAGTCGTGAGCAGCAATGAGGGTTTTGCCTACCGACGAACGCCAATAGCAGGACCCGTGGGCAGAAGGTATCTTTTCGCACACGGGCAGGCGCAATTACTCCTGCCCGTGGGTGGCAACAATACTTTTGCACACCGCAAAGCACCCAGAGCCATCGCCGTGAGCAGCAATGAGGGTTTTGCACACCAATGCACTGCGGTCAAGTATATTACTCGAAAATGTTTGGTACTTCCCGGAAAATGTTCAATATTTGCAATTGAAGAACACTTAAACAAAACAATCATAATATCATAACAAAAATCAGTATGGAAAGTAAAGACTTTAGGACACCGCGAGCTAAAACATTTTACGATGAAGAACAAGCGTGCTTGTCTCGTTATGCCAGCTGTGGGCAAATCTGGCATCTCTGTACCCCTGGCAACAAAACCGAATTACTATTCATCAATCCTGAGGATTATGCATTCTGCGTATCATCAATTGGAATATGCGCCCATTTGTACGGCATTGAGATTCTGGCTGATACAGTAATGAGCAACCACATTCACATCATTGCAAGATCGGAGATAGTGCCTTTGTTGAGTTTTTTCGATGGATTGAAAAAGAAATTACGTAAATACTTCAACAAAAGCGGAAGAGCAGTCTGTATGTCGGGATTCGATTGCGGGGAACCTATTCAAATAACATCGTTAGATATGCTACGCACAGAAATCGTTTATGTGGCAAGAAATGCATACGTAGCAAGAAACGATGTTTTGCCGCACACATATCCCTGGGGTAGCTGTTACTTACTCTTCAATCGTATTGTCGCGGATGTTAAAGTTCAGAAATTCAACGATCTGCCATACAGGGAAAAGCGTCGCATCCTACTTAGCCGCGTTATTGAAATGCCGGACAATTACGTGGTATCAAAGGGGATGATTCTTCCCGTAAGCTATTGTCATTTTGAAGAGGTGGAGGGCTATTTCAGAAATGCGCATCACTATTTCAGTATGCTCACTCGCAATTATGAGGCGTATTCTCAAGAAGCGATCCGTCTTGAAGACTCACAAGTTCTGACTGACGAGGAGATGTACTATGCCGTATGCGAGGTATGTTCGAAACAGTACAATACCAAAAGTCCTGGAAACCTGGCTCTTAAAGAAAAGTCAGATGTAGCGAAGGTGATGCATTCTGACTATAATGCCACTAATGGTCAAATTCAGCGCATCCTTAGGATGGACATAAACTTTGTCAATTCTCTATTCCCAAGCACCGCAAAACGATAAAATGTTTCCGCCCGTGAGCGGCAACAATGGTTTTGCACACCGTAAGGCACCCAAAGCCGCAGTCGTGAGCAGCAATGAGGGTTTTGCACACCGACGAACGCCAATAGCAGGACCCGTGGGCGGAAGGTATCTTTTCGCACACGGGGAGGCGCAATTACTCCTGCCCGTGGGTGGCAACAATACTTTCGCACACCGCAAAGCACCCAGAGCCATCGTCGTGAGTAGCAATGAGGGTTTTGCCTACCGACGAACGGCAATAGCAGGACCCGTGGGCAGAGGGTATCTTTTCGCACACGGGCAGGCGCAATTACTCCTGCCCGTGAGCGGCAACAATACTTTTGCACACCGCAAAGCACCCAGAGCCATCGCCGTGAGCAGTAACAATACTTTCACACCCCAGGGGAGAAAAGGATGGCGGAAGGAGGCGTTCACTCTGCAATGGCAAGGGTGAAAACGCTGACACGAAGGGAGGGGGCGGAGGAGCGGAGGGTATCAATAAGGGAGGAGACGGTTGCGCCGGTGGTGATGACATCGTCAACGATAAGGATATGGGGATAGGAGCGCAGGGAGTCGGCATCGCACACGTGGAAGATGCCCTCGGCATTGCGCCAGCGCTGAAGGCGGCCTTTCTTGGCCTGGACCTGATTGGTGACGGTGCGGGTTACTATGTCGGTGCGGATGGGAAGGCCGGTAACCTGACTCAGACCGCTGGCAATGTAGTCGCATTGGTTGTAGCCGCGTTTGCGGAGCTTTCGGCGGGACAGGGGTACGGGCACTATGCAGGAGATGCCGTCAAAGAAGTGCTCACGCTGCAGCATTGAGGCAGCCTGACGGGCAAGATAGCGGCCTACTTCGGGATGGCCGTAGTATTTAAGGTGATACAGAATGTGGCTGTAGTCGCTCTCCTTCTCGTAGCGGAAGAGAGAGGCGGCACGGACTATTGCGAACTCGCCCAGCAGTACGTTCTCGGTGGGGCTTATCTGGCCCTGACGGTATTGAATGACGGGAAGTCTCAATGTGCAGGAGACACAGAGATGCTGCTCACCTATTGCGAGACGACGCCCGCACACCTTGCAGAAACGTGGCAGCAGCACGTCTGCAATGCTCTCAAGAAGAGACATGGTCAGTCCTCTTCAGTAAGGTTGATGTATTCCGATGCGATGGAGGGCTCAAAGCCGCGCTGACTCACAAAGCGGAGCAGTCTCATTGAGCGCTCGTAGTCTGACGCGCCTTTGATGTCGCGCTTTCGGCAGGCGATGACATCGCGCAGCACCTCGGCGTACTCGTCAGGATCAATGGCATCGAGAGCCTGACGGACGGCATCGGGCGCTACGCCTTTCTGGCGCAGGGCCGCCTTGATTTTCAGTCTGCCCCACTTGCAGAAACGCAGTTTGTCGTGAACGAATGCCTGCGCATATCGCTCCTCGTTGAGATAACCTTCGCGCTCAAGATGGGTTATGATACGCTCGGAGGCATCCTGGGACAGCTCACCCTCTGGGCACTTAGCTGTGTATGACGCAATTTTGGCTGCCACCTCGCTGCGGCAACGCTCACAGGCCGAGCAATAGGCCTCGGCTTTCATTTGGATTTCTTTCTCTGTCATCATAGGTATAGAGTTTTTTCAGGTACTTGCCTTTACCATCCGTCTGCGGCCGCTGATGTCATTTCGGAAACAGACCTTGTAGCCAAGAGTCTCAAGCATCTGCGCGAGCTGGTCTGCAAACAGTGGATTAATCTCAAAAAAAATGGAGCCGCCCTCTTTCAGATGCCCGTGACCGAAAAGAGCGATTGCCCGATAAAAGCGCAACGGATCATCATCGGGGACGAACAGCGCCAGATGCGGCTCATAGCCGAGCACGTTGCGCTCCATCTCAGCACTCTCCGACAAGGTTATGTATGGTGGGTTCGACACTATTACATCAAACTGCTCTGAAGAGATTTCAGAAGGTCCGGTCATCTCAGAGTTTCCGGTCATCTCAGAGTTTCCAGACATCTCAGAGTTTCCAGACATCTCAGAGCTTTCGGACATTTCGTAGTTTCCAATTGTCTCAGGACTACCTGACGTAACGGGGGTTCCAATAGTATCTGGGGTTCCGGCAGTTTCTGGGGTTCCGGCAGTTTCAATGTTACCATAAACTTCCGATGCTCCAGAGAGTTCCGATGCTCCAGAGAGTTCCGGCGGAATAGCCAATAGTATATCATGCAGCGAGAACTCAGCACGGATATTGTTCAATGCCGCATTCTCGCGGGCCAGCGACAACGCCTCCGCGCTTACATCCCACCCCGAGACTCTCCATCCCGGCAGTTTGGACGCCAGCGCCAAAGAAATGCACCCGCTTCCCGTTCCCACATCCAGCAACGTCCGCTCCCCGCAACCAACCGCCTTCCCACCATTGACAACAGCCTCCTTGCCATCGCCAACCGCCTTCCCGCCATCACCAACAGCCTCCTCAACCACCCACTCCACCAGCTCGGTAGTCTCGGGCCGTGGTATCAGCGCCCTGTGGTCGCACCTCAGCCGCAATCCAAAGAAATCGGTATAGCCAAGCACATACTGCAGCGGCTCGCCGGCAGCCAGGCGCTCCAGCCAGCCATCAAGCAGAGAGTCACGCGCCGCATTGGCGGGCAATTCAGGTATCAGGTAAAAATCGTTGCCGCTTACACCGGGAAGGTTACGGCAAAGCTCACGCATCAGCGCATTCAGCTCATCGGGCTCATAGACCGCACCGAGAGTGTCAAGAATCCGCTGACGCAGCCTGCGCATCGCCTTCGGGTTATTTTACGGTGAAACTGGTGGATTGGATTGTGGCACTTGAGGCTATCTGTCCGGATGCCAAGGACTTGGACATACGGAACTTCACCTTGCAGCTTATGTTATGTGAGCCGGGACGGGCAACAAAACGATAATAAGGCTCATTGTTGTCCGGGTCAATCACTTCTATCTCCTTGCTTTTTCCATCCAGATTCCAGGTATAGTCTCCACGTAAGACGCCATTGCCAGGAGAGAGGACCTGGATGGTTGCCGTGATGCTGTCGCCCGCCTTGGGCGATGCAGGAGATATTACAATCTTGCCATATACAGGGGGATATCCATAGTCTGACTTTTCACACGAGACCATCAGGAAGACGCATACCAGCGCCATTACGGAAAACAAGAACTTTCTCATATCAATATATCATTTTACTTATTCAACCATTTGCAAGCCAATTCTAATCATATTGTCCAGACCGGTCTGACGCTGCTCCGTGCTCATTCGCTGGCCAGTGGCCAGATTGTCTGTCACGCTGAGTATGGTGAGCGCCTTCTTACCCGCCATAGCCGCATTCAGGTAGAGCCCGCTGGCCTCCATCTCAACTGCCATCACACCGGCACGGGCCCACTCCATCTGGTCAGGCGCATCGTAGAATGAGTCTGACGAGAGAACGTTGCCCACACGATAGGGAACAGCCAAACCCTCGGCCGCCTGGACCGCCGCGCGAAGCAGTCCGAAATCGGCGATTGGCGCGAATGTTCCGGGCAGATGATACTTGTCGGCGTAGTTGGAGTCAGTGCATGCACCCATTGCGAACAGCACATCGCCCAGCCTCACGTCCTTACTGAACGTTCCGCAAGTGCCTATGCGCACAATCCGCTCAACATCGAAGAAATTGAAAAGCTCGTACGAGTAGATGCCGATGGATGGGATGCCCATTCCGTGGCCCTGTACGGATACACGCTTGCCACGATATGTGCCTGTGTAGCCATACATTCCGCGCACCTTATTGTATTGCACGGCACCGTCCAGATAATTCTCTGCTATGTACTGCGCCCGCAACGGGTCGCCGCACATAAGTACTGTCTTTGCCACCTCATCGTACTGCGCTCCGATGTGCGGAGTCGGTGTCTGCTCCCTGCTCATACTCTCTTCATTATTAATTCTGCTCACAAATCTACTTATTCTTTACGAAATACCACTAACTTCGCGGGGTAAAACTCACAAATATATGGACAGACCCACCGTAGCCCTGATGTACGACTTTGACGGCACATTGTCGCCCGACAATATGCAGGAGTACGATTTCATGAAAGCCATCAAGGTAGATGACAAGAACCTCTTCTGGGACGATGCGCACCAGATAGCGCAGAGCCAGCAGGCCAGCACCATACTCAGCTATATGAAGCTGATGATAGACAAGGCCAAGGCAGGAGGCATAAGCATACGCCGTCAGCAGTTCGTAGAGTTCGGCAAGGGAGTGGTATTGTTCCCCGGCGTGGAGCAGTGGTTCGATATGATAAACAGGCAGGGAGCACAGATGGGCGTAAACATAGAGCACTACATCATATCCTCCGGCCTGAAAGAGCTGATAGAAGGCACATCCATAGCACATTACTTCAAGAAAATATACGCCTGCTCCTTTATGTACGAGAACGATGCGGCCGTATGGCCCGCAGTGGCTGTGGATTTCACATCGAAGACCCAGTTTATTTTCATGATAAACAAAGGTATCTACGACATCTGGGACAACGCACGCATCAACGACTCAATGCCCGATGAGAAGCGCCCCATTCCATTTCAGAATATGATATATATGGGCGATGGCGAGACCGACATACCGAGTATGCGTATAGTAAAGTCGGAGGGAGGCCACTCCATTGCCATCTACAAGCCATTGGTGGATAACAGCCGCGCACAGGCCCGCAACCTTGTTCGGCGGGGCCGCGTGAACTTTGCCTGCGCAGGCGACTACACCGAGGGCAGCGAGCTTCACCGCGCCGTCCTGTCAACCATAGCCAAGATAAAGACCGACAGCGATTTCCGCGCAATGGAGAGCGCCAACCAGAAAACCATACGCTCAAACCAGTAATATGCCGGCATTGTCAAAGAGATTCATACTGATGGCGATTGTGTTCAACGTGTGCCTCATCGCCTCAAACCTGTTCGAGACCAAGATATTCGCAGCCGGGCCGCTCACGCTGACAGGAGGCCTGCTGATATTCCCCATATCGTACATCATCAATGACTGTATGACTGAGATTTGGGGATACCGGAGCGCCCGGTTCGTTATATGGACAGCGTTCATAATGAACCTGTTTGTGGTGGGAGTGGCGCAGATTGTAAGGATTCTGCCTGCCGCGCCATTCTGGGAGGGGCAGGAGCATTTCGATTACATTTTTGCGGCCAACCTGAGAATTACCATAGCTTCGATGCTGGCCTTTGTATTCGGATCACTTGCAAACTCGCTGATTATGGACAGGATGCATAAGGCATCAGAGAACAACAAGGGTTTCGGATGGCGCGCCATAGCCTCAACGCTATGCGGTGAGAGTCTGGACTCCGTTATTTTCTTCCCGATTGCATTCCGGGATGTCGGCGTAAGGAATATGCTGATAATGATGATAACCCAGATAGTGCTGAAGACAGTGTATGAGATAGCGATACTGCCCATTGCCGCCACTGTGGTCAGACAACTCAGGAAACTGGAGACAGAGGCTGCATGACACCAAGACAGAACTATCAGAAGATGCTGGAGCGGAAGCTTGCGCAACTGCAGAGCGAGGGCAGGACACCGCGTCTGCTGCTGCACGCCTGCTGCGCTCCCTGCAGCAGTTACGTTCTGGAGTATCTGTCGGAGTATTTCGACATTACCCTATTCTACTATAACCCGAACATTACAGACCCGCAGGAATACCGCAAGCGTGTTGATGAGGTTCAAAGGCTCATTGCCGGGTTGCCCGTAAGGAACAAGATATCATTTCTTGAGGGCGAGTACGAGCCACGCGCGTTCACGCAGGTTGCAAAAGGTCTGGAAGATGAGCCTGAGGGTGGCGCCCGATGTGAGAAGTGTTTCAGGCTGCGTCTGGAGAGATCGGCACAGGCCGCGGCACAAATGGCTGGGGAATGCGGCGAGGAGGTCCTGTTCACCACCACACTGACCATCAGTCCGCTTAAGAACGCAGAGCTTCTAAACTCAATAGGCCAGGAGATGGCCGGGCGCTATGAAGGCATAGCCTGGCTGGACTCCGACTTCAAGAAACGGGGCGGCTATCTGCGTTCCATCCAGTTGTCCAGACAATATGGCCTGTACCGCCAGGACTACTGCGGGTGCGTCTATTCAAGGCGCAAGTAAGCCAATCGTAGCAACGCAAATGCGGTAAAAAATGCGTATTTTCGGTTACTGGTTACCGGTTACCCATAATAAAAGCAGACTATTTTTCCTTTACCTGAGTTCAAGCAGATTGTTTATGGCACGAAGATACGACTTTTTTGGAAACATAATCTGAAACATTCGCATACCGATGTATGTTTTCTGCCAAAATCCAAATAAGATTTGCTCAAAAAACAGAATATATTTCAAAAAAATCCCATCTTTGCACTGACATTATAATGTTAGTTTTATGGATATATATCACGGCTCACCTTTGATAATAGAAGCTCCCGAATTCGGGAAGGGGAATCCAATGAATGATTACGGGCTTGGATTCTATTGCACGGAGGATATTGAATTAGCAAAAGAATGGGCTTGCAAGATGTCCAGAGATGGTTTTGCAAACAAATACTCCATTGATAAAACGGAGCTTGACATTCTGAATCTGACATCTGGAGATTGGCACATTCTGAATTGGCTTGCAATACTACTGGAAAACAGAAGTTTTGAAATAGGCAATCCTGTTGCCAAAGATGCGAAAGAGTATATCCTCCAAACATTTCTGCCGGATTATAAGAGCAGGGACATAATCA
>JAZLLE010000003.1:0-24433 GCA_045597985.1 Bacteroidaceae bacterium
TTGGGAAATGCGCCGCGATGCCTAACGGAGCACCGCCCGAAGCATACCGGAATCTCCTTCCGGACCGCTGGACATAAGAATAGCAGGGCATCTCACCCTGCTTTCTTTATGCATCGGCCACATCCACGCGGAGACGCTTACATTTCCTCATAAAAGTGCCCAATTGTAAATACCACTTGAAAAATTCCTGCAAAGTTACTCATATATGCTTGTTTGACTATAAAAAAAAAAAAAAAATACAACAAGGAAAGCCTATTTTTAACACCTTTTAACTACAGCCGGGTATTCCTTGTTTTACATATTGTGTATAAGAACCGTCAGTTATGCACACAAGATGTCATTCCGCGCAGAGCACAACGCAGTTTAACCGTAAATTCAAGGAGATGGAGGGCGTCTCTCCACGCGTATGGCAGATATCAAACAGTATATCTTCTGTATCCAGAGGCGTAAATAGTGAGGCAACTTGAATCATTTTTTGTTCCTTTGCAAAAAAATTAATGTGTAACAGATATGTCTAGAAAGCGCAAAGAGCCCCAGGTAATAGAGAATGTGACAATAACAGACTTTGCCGCCGAGGGAAAGTCTATTGCCAGAGTTGATGATATAGTGATATTTGTGCCGTTCGTAGTGCCTGGCGACGTGGTTGATCTTAAGATTCTGAAGAAGAAGCACAACTATGCCGAGGCGGTGGCGGTGAATTTCCAGAAGTACTCCGATGTGCGCGCGGAGCCCTTCTGCAGCCACTTCGGTGTGTGCGGCGGATGCAAGTGGCAGAACCTGCCCTATGAGGAGCAGCTGCGTTACAAGCAGAAGCAGGTGGTGGATAACCTGACACGCATAGGCAAGATAGCGCTGCCGGAGATAAGCCCCATACTTGGCTCTGAGAAGATACAGTGCTACCGCAACAAGCTGGAGTACTCGTTCAGCAATATGCGCTGGCTCACCACGGAGGAGCTGGAGCAGCTGGACCGCCCCGATGTTACCGAGAGCGAGCGCAAGCAGCCCGGCCTGGGCTTTCACATACCTGGCGCCTTTGACAAGGTGCTGCATATAGAGAGGTGCCGGCTGCAGGACGACATCTCCAACCGCATACGCAATGCCGTTTACGATTATGCGGTTAAGAACGGGCTGCCGTTCATAAACCTGCGCTCGCTGGAGGGTCTGCTGCGCGATATGATGGTGCGTGTGGTTACTACCGGCCAGATAATGGTGCTGATTCAGGCCAAGGTGGATACGCCTGCCGATATGGAGCAGTTTATGGGGCTGATGCGGCACGTGTCAGACAATTTCCCGGAGATAACATCGCTTCTGTATGTGATAAACAACAAGGGCAACGACACGTTCGGCGATCTGGATGTGCACGTGTTCCGTGGAGATGACTGCATATACGAGGTTATGGAGGACCTCCGCTTCAAGATAGGGCCCAAGTCTTTCTTCCAGACCAACAGCACGCAGGCGTGCCGTCTGTATTCTGTGGTGCGCCGGTTTGCCGCCCTGAGCAAGGACGATGTGGTGTATGACCTTTACACCGGCACTGGCACCATAGCGCAGTTTGTGGCACGTAGCGTGCGTAAGGTTGTGGGCATAGAGTATGTGCCCGAGGCCATTGAGGACGCCTGGGTGAACGCACGTCTGAACAACATAGGGAATGTTGAGTTTTTTGCAGGCGATATGAAAGACGTGCTGTCTGAGGAGTTCATTGAGCGGCACGGACGTCCGGACGTCATCATAACCGATCCTCCACGTGTGGGGATGCACAAGGATGTGGTGGATGTGATACTCAAGACCGCCCCGAGGCGCATTGTGTATGTGAGCTGCAACCCCGCCACCCAGGCACGCGACCTGGCTCTGATGGACGCCGCATACAAGGTTACGGCCGTACAGCCGGTTGATATGTTCCCTCACACGCAGCACGTGGAGAACGTGGTTTTGCTCGAGAGACGAGACTGATTGTTTTAAAAAATCTTAATATTTACTATTTGATTAGACATTTTGCCTTTTTGTTCGTCTTATTAGCAAAGATGCACTGTAATTTTGCAGCCGAAAATATTTAAGCAATGAGATTTTTAGGATTTATCTTGTTTTCAGCAACTCTCCTGACGTGCCCTATGGCGGCTTTCGCGCAGGACCAGGATGTTGAGAATGCAGAGGAAGAGAAGGAGGATGTTATTGTCCCGCCTGAGTACAAGGGCGGAATGGAGGAGATGTACAAGTTCATTCTGGATAATTTCCAGTATCCGGAGGACAGCAAGAAGCGTAACGTGCGCGGCACCGCCGAGGTGGAGTTCACCATAGAGAAGTCTGGCGACATGTCGGCCATAAGCATCATCAAGGGCATTGACCCTGATATTGACGAGGAGCTTCTGCGCGTGTTCAAGGCTATGCCAATATGGACACCCGCCACCAGAAACGGCAATCCGGTACGCTACAAGGTTTATATGCCTGTATCGCTCAAGCTGTCCAGGACAAACAAAAACGGTTTTACCTAAATAACCATACTACTATGAGACTTATCAGAACAAACAAGCTGACGCTGCTTGCAGTTGTAGCATTTGTATCAATGCTCTGCTCCTGCACCAAGCGCTATGTGACCGAGGAATACGTAACAGAGGAGTACTATGTTACCCAGGGTGCCACTTTGGTTCCTGTAAAGCTCAGGGCCAAGGCAAACCAATGGCAGATCAACGGCACTGAGGGAATCCAGGGATGCTATATGTTTCAGACATTTGAGATGCCTGAGATTGACGAGAGCGTGATTGACGCAGGCGCGGTGCTTGCCTATCAGGTGGAATATCTTGACAATGGCGCCGCAAGGCTCAACCAGATGCCGTTCCTGCTCCCGTACGACGGTGAGTACGGCACAGTGTATGAGAACATACGCTACGATACAGAGTACGACGAGAAGGCAAAGACGGGCTATCTGACAATAATCATTGAGAGCACCGACTATATGGCCTACCCGCGCACCGGAAACATGGATTTCAAGATTACGGTGGTTAAGCCGTAACGCGTTGACGCTACAGGACAGAAGGCTCCCCCATTGAGAGGAGCCTTTTATTTTTGCGTACGGCGGCAAAGACAAAGGGAGTGTTCTCGCTAAACTCCTAAAAATTATGACGCGCGTATGTATTATATAATAATTTATGAGTAATTTTGCATCTGCAAATGGCCGCAGAGGCCTGCCACAGTTATCAGACAAACAAATAAACTATATATTTTCAATAAGTTATGAGCGAAAAAAGAGTTTACAAGTTCGGAAACGGACAAGCTGAGGGAAATGCCCAGATGCGAAACCTGCTTGGCGGTAAGGGCGCTAACCTTGCCGAGATGAATCTTCTTGGAGTACCGGTTCCTCCGGGCTTCACCATCACCACTGATGTTTGCAACGAGTATTACAAGATTGGCCGCGACAATGTCGTAGCTATCCTCAAGGACGATGTTGAGGAGGCTATCCGCCACATTGAGAAGCTGATGAACTCAAAGTTCGGTGATGTTCAGAATCCTCTTCTGGTTTCCGTACGTTCAGGTGCCCGCGCCTCTATGCCGGGTATGATGGATACCATTCTGAACCTTGGTCTTAACGACGAGGTTGTGGAGGGCCTGTCACGCAAGACCAACAACCCGCACTTCGCTTGGGACAGCTACCGTCGTTTCGTTCAGATGTACGGTGATGTTGTTCTCGGTATGAAGCCGGTTCTGAAGACTGACAAGGATCCGTTCGAGGAGATTATCGAGAAGGTTAAGGAGGAGAGCGGTGTGGTTCTTGACAAGGACCTCAGCGTAGATGACCTGAAGAAGCTGGTTGTACTGTTCAAGGCAGCCGTTAAGGAGCGCACAGGTCAGGACTTCCCGACAAGCGCCATGGATCAGCTCTGGGGTGCCATCTGCGCCGTATTCGGCTCTTGGAACAACGAGCGCGCCATTCTGTACCGCAAGATGGAGGGTATTCCAGATGAGTGGGGCACCGCTGTAAGCGTTATGGCTATGGTATTCGGAAATATGGGCGACACATCGGCTACAGGCGTATGCTTCAGCCGCGATGCCGCTACAGGCGAGAACCTGTTCAACGGTGAGTATCTGGTGAACGCTCAGGGCGAGGATGTGGTTGCAGGTATCCGCACACCGCAGCAGATTACAAAGATCGGCTCACAGCGCTGGGCAAAGCGCGCTGAGATCAGCGAGGAGGAGCGTCTGGCCAAGTATCCTTCAATGGAGGAGGCTATGCCGGCTATCTACAATGAGCTGAACGATCTTCAGAACAAACTGGAGAATCACTATCACGATATGCAGGATATGGAGTTCACCGTTCAGGAGGGCAAGCTCTGGTTCCTTCAGACACGTAACGGCAAGCGCACAGGTACCGCAATGGTCAAGATTGCTATGGACCTGATGCACGAGGGTCTGATTGACGAGAAGACTGCCATTCAGCGCTGCGAGCCGCAGAAGCTGGACGAGCTGCTGCACCCTGTATTCGACAAGGAGGCTATCAAGAAGGCAAAGGTTCTGACTACCGGCCTGCCGGCATCTCCAGGTGCCGCATGCGGTCAGATTGTCTTCAGCGCCGACGATGCTGAGGCTTGGCACAAGAACGGCCACAAGGTGATTATGGTCCGTATTGAGACATCGCCTGAGGATCTGGCCGGTATGGCTGCAGCCGAGGGTATCCTTACCTGCCGTGGCGGTATGACCAGCCACGCCGCAGTTGTGGCTCGCGGTATGGGTAAGTGCTGCGTATCAGGCGCAGGTGCCCTGCAGGTTGACTATGTGAAGAAGACTGTGAAGATTGAGGACATCACTCTGAAGGAGGGCGACTACATCTCACTGAACGGCTCAACAGGCCAGGTATTTATGGGCAAGGTTGAGACCAAGGCAGCTGAGATAAGCGGCGACTTTGCCGAGCTGATGAGTCTCTGCGACAAATATACACGTCTGGTTGTACGCACAAACGCCGACACCCCGCACGACGCACAGGTGGCACGCGAGTTCGGCGCCGTTGGTATTGGTCTTTGCCGTACCGAGCATATGTTCTTCGAGGGTGAGAAGATCAAGGCTATGCGCGAGATGATTCTGGCCGAGAACAAGGCCGGACGCGAGAAGGCTCTTGAGAAGCTGCTGCCATACCAGACCAAGGACTTCTACGGCATTCTGCTCGCTATGGACGGTCTGCCAGTAAACGTTCGTCTGCTTGACCCGCCACTCCACGAGTTCGTACCTCACGATCTGAAGGGACAGCAGGAGATGGCCGAAGCCATGGGCACCACACTGGATGCCATCAAGGCACGTGTAGCATCTCTGTCAGAGAACAACCCGATGCTGGGTCACCGTGGATGCCGTCTGGGCAACACCTATCCTGAGATTACCGAGATGCAGACCAAGGCTATCATAGGCGCTGCAATCCAGCTCCGCAAGGAGGGACACAACCCGATGCCTGAGATTATGGTTCCGCTGGTAGGCAAGCACTACGAGTTTGACCAGCAGGAGGAGATTATCCGCGCTACAGCAGCACAGCTGTTCAAGGAGGAGGGCGTTGAGCCGTTCGAGTTCAAGGTTGGTACAATGATTGAGATTCCGCGCGCAGCCCTTACCGCTGATGCAGTGGCAGCACGCGCCGAGTACTTCTCATTCGGTACAAATGACCTTACCCAGATGACATTCGGCTACAGCCGCGATGATATAGCATCGTTCCTGCCTGTATATCTGGAGAAGAAGATTCTGAAGGTTGACCCGTTCCAGGTTCTTGACCAGAAGGGTGTTGGCCAGCTCATCAAGATGGCTGTGGATAAGGGCCGCTCAGTTCGTCCGGAACTGAAGTGCGGTATCTGCGGCGAGCACGGAGGCGAGCCTTCATCAGTGAAGTTCTGCGACAAGGTTGGTCTGAACTACGTGAGCTGCTCACCGTTCCGCGTGCCAATCGCTCGTCTGGCTGCCGCGCAGGGCGCTATAGAGAATGCCTGAAACAAGAATGGGTCAGAGGGACAGGTCCCTTGACCCACCTATAAGGAAAGGCTGCCGTTGATTTCGGCAGCCTTTCTTTTTATAATCATATCTCTCCGGAGCAGCAGTGGGTCAAGGGACCTGTCCCTCTGACCCACATCTGATTCATTAACGTAACGCGGCGGAGGTGTTGCCAATAAGCATAGGGACCAGCAGGAGCAGCACCATCAGAAAGAGGTTTACCATAAGCTTACGATAGCGCAGGTACTTTCTGGTGCGCATCATCTCTGCTCTGCGGCGGCATATGACAAGGGCTATTGCGGAGAGAAGCAGTATCAGAATCCACACGAGCAGGGAATGGCCGAAGAAATGTGTCTCGTTGTAGCTTGTGCATAGCCCCAGCAGGAGCATCGATGGCAGGTAGTTGCAGGGTTCCCAGGCTGCGTTGAACTTGAGAAGGCGCGCCGCTGGTATCTCCACGGCAACAACTATTGCGGAAAAAATCAGCGCCAGGATGTACGGATGGAAAGGAATGGCATCGTCTGTGATAATGTGATGCACGTGACGCTCCAACCCGACCTGAAAGAATGCCAGATAGCAGTAGGTGTAGATGGATACCAGCACCCGGTCCAGAATTCTCAGATGCCTGACACTGACATTGTCGTCGTGATATCTCATTGCCTTATCAACACAAAAGCCGTACGAGCCGGCAGATAGAGTTTGAGCCACTCCTTACCCTCACTGGCGTAAAGCGCGTCGGATATGGTGAGATGCTCCTGCGAGTCATCCACAAGGCCGTTACCGCCGTAGAGCGCGCTGTCGGTGTCGAGAGCAATTCTGTATGAGCCTTTAGGAACCAGCAGGCCATAGTCAGCGAACGAGCGTGACGGGTTGAAGTTGAAGACGAACACTGCCCTGCCCCTGCTGAAGGCAAGAATCTGGTCTCCCTCATTATGCCAGATTTCCTGAACCGGCATCTCCTGCAGATTGTCCTGTTCTGTTATCAGATGCACCAGGTCGCGGTCAAAGTCGCCCAGATAGTGATACATCAGCTCATGGTTGTCAACCAGACTCCACTGACGGCGGGCGTACTTATGGCTCCAGCCGTTGCCCTCACGCGGAAAGTCTATCCACTCCGGATGTCCGAACTCGTTGCCCATAAAATTGAGGTAACCTCCGTTCATCGTGGCCATAGTGATCATTCGTATCATCTTGTGCAGGGCTATTCCCCTTGACGTGACCAGATTGCCGCTGTCTTTTCTGAAGTGCCAGTACATATCGGCATCGACAAGACGGAATATCACTGTCTTATCGCCCACGAGAGCCTGATCGTGGCTCTCCACGTACGATATGGTCTTCTCGTCGGCACGGCGGTTGGTAAGCTGCCAGTAGATGTCGGCCACGTTCCACTCCTCATCGCGACGCTCCTTGATGGTCTTTATCCAATAGTCAGGGATATTCATTGCCAGACGGTAGTCAAAACCGAAACCGCCGGCCTTGACAGGAGCGGCCAGCCCGGGCATGCCGGATACCTCCTCGGCTATGGTGATGGCCTTGGGGCTTACCTGATGTATGAGTTTGTTGGCGAGCATCAGATAGCATATTGCCTCGCCGTCCTGATGGCCGTTGAAGTAGTCATCGTAATTGCAGAAAGCCTCGCCCAGTCCGTGGCTGTAGTATATCATTGATGTCACTCCATCAAAGCGGAAACCGTCAAAGCGGAACTCCTTGAGCCAGTATTTGCAGTTGGAGAGCAGGAAGTGCAGCACGGCATCCTTGCCATAGTCAAAGCAGAGAGAGCCCCAGGCCGAGTGCTCGTGACGCGCTCCGGACAGGAAATACTGATACGGATCGCCGGCCAGGTTACCCAGACCCTCGTACTCGTTCCTGACGGAGTGCGAGTGTACTAAGTCCATTATGACGGCGATGCCCATACCGTGTGCCGTATCTATGAGTTCTCTCAGTTCCTCCGGCGTGCCGAAGCGCGATGAGGGGGCGAAGAAATTAGACACGTGATAGCCGAAGCTTCCGTAGTACGGATGCTCCTGTATGGCCATTATCTGTATGCAGTTGTATCCATCGGCCTTTATGCGAGGCAGCACGTTCCTGGTGAACTCAACGTACGTGCCCACATCCTCTTTCTCCTGAGCCATGCCTATATGACACTCGTATATCATAAGTGGTCCGGCGGATGGCTTGAACGATTTGTTCTTGAATTTGTAAGGGGTGGAAGGGTCCCACACCTGTGCCGTGAAGATTCTGGTGCTGTGGTCCTGCACCACACGGCGGCACCAGGCCGGTATGCGGTCGCCCTGACCGCCGTTCCACTTTACGCGCATCTTGTAGTGCTGGCCGTGATGCAGGGCATCGAGAGGCATACGCACCTCCCAGTCGCCATACTCGCCAAGGCGTGTCAGGCGGAACTCGGGGCGCTCCTGCCAGTCGGAGAAATCGCCTATCAGATATATCTCTATGGCATTTGGAGACCATTCACGAAAGACCCACGCATCCTCTGTCCTGTGAAGGCCATAGTACATATAGCCAACGGCGAAATCAGAGAGTCTGCCGCCATTGGGGCAGAGCTCGCGCTCACGGCTCACAGCGTAGTCGTGCCTGGCCTGAATGCTCTTCTCAAAGGGCTTGAGCCAAGGATCTTTCCTGATAATCTCCAGCATATCAATTACGTTTAGAATCTGTCAATGGAATAGTTGCCTGACAAGTCAGCCTGGCTGCCCAGACCGGAGCAGGGATTGTAGCCCTCTGGCATATCGAAGGTCTTGCCCGACGAGTAGCCCAGTCCGTTGCCTGAGGAATAGACTTTCTGCAGATAGATGCCGCAGATTGGCAGTGCCATACGCGAGCCCTGGCCGAACTGCATGGAGTCAAAGTGGATGTCGCGGTCCTCGCCGCCTACCCAGCAACCGGTTACAAGCTCGGGTGTATAGCCTATGAACCAGGCATCGGAATGGTTGTCGGTGGTTCCGGTCTTGCCGCCCATATCGCCACGGTAGTAGTTGCGGATTCTCAGGCCGGTGCCTTCGGATATCACGGCGCGCATCATATCTATCATCTTATACGATGTGTCCTCGCTGAACACCTCGTTGCTGCGTGAGGCGAAGGTCTCAAGGGTATTGCCATCGGCATCCTCAATACGCGTTACGTACAGAGGACGGGTGCGTATGCCCTTGTTAGGAAAAGCGGTATAGGCGCTCACCATCTCTGCCACGGACACATCGCAGGTGCCAAGACAAAGCGATGGCACAGGGTCTATGGCCTTGTTGCGCAATCCGAACTCGAACAGAAGATTCTTGAACTCATACGGGCTCAGCTTGCTCATAAGGAATGCCGTGATATTGTTGTTTGAGCGGGACAGTCCCCATTTGATGGTTACCGGCTGCCCTATCATCTCCTTGCCGTCGTCCTTTGGCCGCCATATCTGGCCGCTCTCTGTAAGGATGGTCTGTGGCTGGTTGACAACCATATCGCAAGGCGAGAAGCCGCTCTCCATTGCCAGCGAGTAGAGGAATGGCTTTATGGTGGAGCCAACCTGACGGCGGCCTGTGGTAACCATATCGTACTGGAACTGGCGGTAATCAGGCCCACCGACGTATGCACGCACATAACCGGTCTTTGGCTCCATTGACACCAGGCCGGTACGCAGGAAGAATTTGAGATAACGAAGCGAGTCCATAGGGCTCATAATGGTATCGCGGTCTCCTGAATAGGAATACACTGTCATCTCGCGAGGTGTTTCAAAGACCTTGCGGATTTCCTCATCGCTCATTCCGGCGGCACTCATTTTGCGGTACCGGTCGGTCTGCCTCAGTGCCCGGGTCATTATGTTATCAAGCTCACCGGCAGAGATCTTGTTCGAGAAGGGGGCGTTCTTTCCTGTCTTCACCTTGAAGAATGTTGGCTGAAGATATCCCTGCAGATGCTCCTCTACCGCCTCCTCGGCATACCGCTGCATACGGGAGTCTATAGTGACATAGACTTTGAGACCGCTGGTGTAAAGGTTGTACGGCTCGCCGGACGACGTCAGATGCTTGTTGCACCATCCGAACAGCGGGTCCTCGGCCCAGTCGAGCGAGTCCTCGTAATACTGTTGCATCTGCCAGCCGCGATAGTTCTTGCGCTCCGGTTTTTTTGCAGTGAGAACTCCCCTGAGATACTCTCTGAAATATGTGGCAAGACCCTGCTTATGGTCAACACGATGGTAATCAAGGACGATGTCTGTGGCCGACAGGGAGTCAAGCCCGGCATCGGTCAGGCACTTGGCACGGTTCATCTGCGCGAGCACCACGTTACGGCGCTCGCGTGTAAGCTCCGCGCGTCTGAGAGGATTGTAGAGCGATGAGTTCTTGCACATTCCTATCAGCATGGCGGCCTCGGTTGTGGTGAGGTCCTTGGGTTCCTTGCCGAAGTAGGTGTTTGATGCAGTGTAGATGCCTATGGCATTATTGCCAAAATCATATTTGTTCAGGTACATTGTGAGTATCTCCTCCTTGGTGTAGTAGCGTTCCAGACGTACGGCTATCACCCACTCTATCGGTTTCTGGAACATTCGGTGGAGGCTGTTGCTGGCCACGTGCTCGGTATAGAGCAGCTTTGCCAGCTGCTGGGTGATGGTGCTTCCGCCACCCGCGCTCTTCTGCTGCAGCACAAGGCGCTTCACCACGGCTCTGAGCAGGGCCTTGAGGTCTATGCCTGAGTGTTTCAGAAAGCGTACATCCTCGGTTGACACCAGAGCCTTCACAAGCTCAGGCGAGAGTTCCTCGTAATCTACCCACACACGGTTGTCATGGCTGTACGAATAGGTTCCCAGCAGCACGCCGTCGGCCGATATGACCTGTGTGGCGAACTTGTCTATGGGGTTCTCCAGCTCCTCTACCGAAGGCATGTTGCCTATCCATCCTTTTGATATTCCTACGAACACCAGCCACACACAGAGCACACCAGCCGCGAATGCTATCCACATCCACATTATTATTCTGCCAATCAGGCTCTTCTTTGTCTTCTCCACCTGTACAAATATTTGTTGTCAACTTACAAAGTTAAGTAAATAATCAGACCTTTGCTATCGGTTTGCTCTTTTTCACTCTTTTTTTAGTGCGCGTGCGCCTGCATATCATTTTTTACAGTAATTTTGAATTTTGAAACAAAGAGTACTTCAATATGACCTCAACAGGCAAAAGTCTTATATCCCTTGAGGATTTGACAAAGGATAAAATACTGTATCTGCTGGACCAGGCCGCCAAGTTCGAGGCTGAGCCAAACCGCAAGATTCTTGACGGGAAAGTGGTGGCAACCCTTTTCTTTGAGCCCTCAACACGCACCCGTCTGAGTTTTGAGACCGCGGCAAACCGCCTTGGAGCGCGCGTGATAGGCTTCTCGGATGCCGCCACCACAAGCTCATCGAAAGGTGAGACGCTGAAGGACACAATAATGATGGTGAGCAACTATGCCGATGTGATAGTGATGCGCCACTACCTGGAGGGAGCCGCGCGATACGCCAGCGAGGTCTCGCCGGTGCCTATCATCAACGCCGGTGACGGAGCCAACCAGCATCCGTCGCAGACAATGCTTGACCTCTACTCCATCAAAAAGACGCAGGGCACTCTGGATGGCCTGAACATCACCCTTGTGGGAGATCTGAAGTACGGACGTACCGTACACTCTATGCTTACGGCTATGCGTCATTTCAACTCCAGCTTCCGTTTCATAGCCCCAAAGGAGCTTGAGATGCCGGTTGAGTACAAGGAGTATTGCCGTGAGAACGGCATAGCATACACTGAGAGCAGCGATTTTGACAGCAGTGTGATAGACAGCTCAGACATAATCTATATGACAAGGGTTCAGCGCGAGAGGTTCACCGATCTTATGGAGTACGAGAGAGTGAAGGATACCTACATTCTGCGCAGCAGTATGCTGCAGAACGCAAGGCCCAACCTGAGAATCCTGCATCCCCTGCCCCGCGTGAACGAGATATCGCAGGATGTGGATGAGAATCCGGCCGCATATTATTTCCAGCAGGCAAAGAACGGCCTATACATACGTGAGGCCCTTATATGCAATTCGTTGAACATTCAAGTATGATATCTATGAAGAAGTCACAGCTGATGGTAGCCGCGCTTGAGAACGGAACCGTAATAGACCATATCCCATCGGACAAGGTATTCGATGTGGTGAGCCTGCTGGACCTTCAGGAGATGACCACACCGGTAACTATCGGTGCCAACCTGGAGAGCAAGAAGATGGGCAAGAAGGGTATCATAAAGATAGCCGACCGCTATTTCACAGACCAGGAGGTAAGCAAGCTGTCGGTTATTGTACCGAACATTGTGCTCACCACCATTCACGATTACGATGTGACGGAAAAGCGCCACGTTACTATGCCGGACGAGGTCAGAGGCATAGTCCGCTGCCCTAACCCCAAATGCATAACCAACCACGAGCCTATGCAGACTGTCTTCAGCGTGTCAGACAAGGAGGCCGGCACCCTGAGATGCAGATACTGCAACAAGGAGGTGGAGAAGGACGATATCAAGCTTCTGTAAATGACAAGGCTGACAAGACTGACCGCATTACTGCTTCTGCTACCCGCAATGGTGGCGGCAAGGGAGCAGAGCGGCATTCTGTCACATCGCATAAACTACGGCCTGAAGGTTGGATGCGCATCCACCACACTCATAATGCGCGATATCCGCATAGGAGACTTCACTACCAGCGAATACAGTCCGAACTCAGAGACGGGTTTCATAGTATCGGCTTTCGGGAAAGTCAATATGGGCAGATGCTACCTTCATACGGGCATATCGTTCTATAGTTGCTATTCATCGGTTGACTTTCCGTACAAGGCGCCCGAAAGCGAGATTGAGACTGAGCAGACATTCTCCATACGGGGAAAGTACCTGCAGGTGCCATTGCTTTTCGGTTTCAACCTTGTGAAGGAAGACCCATACAGCCTCTCACTCTTTGCAGGGCCAAAGCTCACGCTCCCGCTCAGCGGCACTTTCTCGTCGGAGTACTCAGGTTTCAGGAGCGCCGTCATAAACGAGGAGATTTATTCTGTCACACCCAAAATCACTCTGGGAATGTGCTGCAGCATAAAGAATGTACTGATGGATTTCGGCTACGACTTTGAGTTAAGGCCGCAGTCCGATGGCGTGCTTACAGAAAGTACCTTTCGCGATGTTCCGGGACCAGTGGTGATGAGGCGCAGCACAGGAGTATTATATTTCTCACTTGGATTTATATTTTAACAACTCATAAAAATGAAAAGAGACGAACAGATTTTTGACATTATCAACCGCGAGCATCTGCGTCAGCAGAAGGGCATCGAGTTGATTGCTTCCGAGAACTTTGTAAGCGACCAGGTAATGCAGGCTATGGGCTCGTGCCTTACCAACAAGTATGCCGAGGGATATCCCGGCAAGCGCTATTACGGCGGTTGCGAGGTGGTTGACGAGGCAGAGCGTCTGGCTATTGCCCGTATCAAGGAACTGTTCGGCGCTGAGTACGCCAACGTGCAGCCTCACTCAGGCGCTCAGGCAAACGCGGCGGTATTGCTTACCGTACTGAATCCTGGCGATACATTTATGGGGCTGAACCTGGCTCACGGCGGTCACCTGTCACACGGCTCCGCAGTGAACACATCGGGTATCCTTTACAATGCCATAGGCTACGACCTGAATCCTGAGACTGGACGCGTTGACTACGACAAGATGGAGCAGCTGGCACTGGAAAAGAAGCCGAAGCTGATTATCGGCGGCGGCTCAGCATACTCACGCGAGTGGGACTATGCACGTATGCGCAAGATTGCCGATGAGGTTGGCGCCCTGCTGATGATTGATATGGCTCACCCGGCAGGCCTTATTGCAGCCGGTCTGCTTGACAACCCTGTAAAGTACGCACACATTGTAACATCCACCACTCACAAGACACTGCGCGGACCGCGCGGCGGTATCATCCTTCTAGGCAAGGACTTTGAGAATCCGTGGGGCAAGACCACTCCTAAGGGCGAGATTAAGATGATGTCGCAGCTCATTGACTCGGCAGTATTCCCAGGCACTCAGGGTGGTCCTCTGGAGCACGTCATAGCGGCTAAGGCCGTTGCTTTCGGCGAGGCTCTGCAGCCGGAGTTCAAGGAGTATCAGAAGCAGGTTCAGAAGAACGCCAAGGTTCTGGCCGACGAGCTCACAAAGCGCGGATTCACAATTGTATCAGGTGGTACCGACAACCACAGTATGCTGGTTGACCTGCGCGCCAAGTATCCGGATCTGACCGGCAAGGTGGCCGAGAAGGCACTTGTAGCAGCCGACATCACAGCAAACAAGAATATGGTTCCGTTCGATTCCCGCTCGGCATTCCAGACCAGCGGCCTGCGTTTCGGCACACCGGCCATCACAACCCGTGGCGCAAAGGAGGACCTGATGATTACCATCGCAGCATTCATCGAGGAGGTTCTGAACGCTCCAGAGGATGAGAAGGTGATAGCATCTGTCCGCGAGCGCGTGAACGGCATTATGATGAACTACCCGATGTTCGCTTATTAAGGCTGTTGGCTGTTGGCGGCTATGCGGAATGATATTAATGCATTTACTTATTTACATTTTTGATTGATATGGAATTTGTTGAGGATTTAAAAAAGAGGATTCTGATTCTGGACGGTGGAATGGGTACGGAGATTCAGAAGAGCGGCCTGAGGTACGACGGCAATAACGATGCTCTTCCTCTGAATAATCCCGACATCATTCTAAACATACACAAGGCCTACGTTGAGGCAGGTGCGGACATTATCTGCACCTGCTCCTTCGGCGCCAACGCCGTGTCGCAGGAGGGCTACGGTATGGCTGGTCAGGTTCGCGAGCTGAATCTGGCAGCGGCACGTGTGGCACGTCAGGCTGCAGACAGCAGCTCAGACCGCAAGGTATGGGTTATGGGCAGCATGGGCCCCACTGCAAAGTCACTCACCATCATTGAGCTGATGATGGACCCGTCTGAGACTCTTGACTTTGACGGCCTGAAGCAGGCGTACAAGACACAGGCAGAGGCACTGGTGGATGGAGGCGTTGACGGTTTTCTGGTTGAGACAATAACTGATCTGCGCAATGCAGAGGCAGCCCTGAAGGCCATAGCAGAGGTACAGCAGGAACGCGGCCTCAATATGCCGGTAATGGTGTCCGCCACCCTTATGAATGTGGGTGGATGCCTTATGACCGGCTCAACGGTTCAGGAGTTCGCATCAATGGCAAGCGGCTACAACCCAGTAAGTATCGGCCTGAACTGCTCATTCGGAGCAAAGGAGATGAAGGCTTACATCAAGGAGGTGGCGCAGACCGCCAAGTGCGCCGTAAGCGTATATCCTAACGCAGGCCTGCCAACCGCACATGGTTACGACGAAGGCCCTTGCGATACAGCCGACGCACTTGCAGAGATGGCGTCAGAGGGGCTGATAAACATAGCTGGAGGCTGTTGCGGCACTACTCCGGACCACATCCGCCAGATTGCCGGGCATCTGAAGGCGTTCCAGCCAAGATTATTCTAACACATTTCCGTTTTCTCACCTTTTGCGGTTCCCCTGTCGGGATGCCTGTAACACGCATATGCTTATGCCACATTTGCAATGAGGCCTCAGAAACGCAATGTATTTTCCGAACGAATTACAGTCTTGCCTTCCTGACGCCCCATAACCCAGAAGCAGTCTGCGGTACGGCTCACGATGTCCAAATCGTGCGATGAGAGAAGAACGGTCTTGCCCTCTTCGTGAGCCAGACGCTGAAGAAGGCGCATCAGTTCGCCCTTGCTGGGATAATCCAGAAAAGCGGACGGCTCATCGAGTATGATGACAGGTGTCTGCTGCGCAAGGGCCTTGGCTATCATAACCTTCTGACGCTCGCCATCGCTGAGTGTGCCGGCATCGCGGTTCTTAAGGCTCTCTATGCCGGTAATACGGATGGCATAATCTACAGCAGTATGGTCCTCTTCCGATAGATTCCCCAGAAGACCCGTGTATGGAGTGCGGCCGAAGCCTACTATATCATAGACAGTCAGGCGGGCCAGATCCGCACGCTCCGTAAGCACCACTCCAATCATTCGGGAGCGCTCAGCCTGGGTCATAGACTCAACTGACGCTTTCCGATTGCCGGCACCAACCTGCACGCTTCCGCCAAGTGGAGGCAGGAATCCGCCGATGGTACGCAACAGAGTTGACTTGCCTACTCCATTAACGCCCACAAGACAGACCAGAGTGCCGTCCCCGGTGCAGGCACACAGGTTCTCAGCCACAACTGCGTTGTGTCTGCGGCTTTTATATCCTATGTTCAGGTTGTCAATCTGTATCATATAGTATCCGTACCATATCTTTCGCAAAGCAAAGTTAGGGAAAAGGTGCGACATAGCCACAAATTCGCATAAAACTTGCGCGCATCACAGACAAAGTGTAATTTTACAGGATTTTGCAAAGTAAGGGAGGCGACGTAGGTCTGACAGCTCAAACAGGTTCATTATGTTGGGAACGATAATAAATACAGCCACTATTATTGCCGGCAGCGCTTTTGGAGCGCTTGTACGTTCCGGTATTGGAGAAAAATACAAACAAGCTCTTTTTAACGGGCTTGGGCTATGCTGTATTGTGCTTGGTGTGAATGCCGCTGTACCGAATATCGCAAAGAGCGATTTTCCCGTTCTTTTCATTCTCAGCCTTGCCGTAGGCGGAGTGATTGGCACCAGGCTCGACTTGTCTGGACGCATTGACAGAATGAATGCCAGACTCAACGTGAGGCAAGGCAATGAGAACAATGCCCTCAATGGTCTGGTAACCGGAATCCTGCTATATTGCATAGGCACTTTCAGTATAGTAGGGCCTGTTTTATCCTGCCTCTCGCCAAGCAAGGGATGGGCATTCAATGAGCCGGCCAATACTTTCCTGTACACAAACGCCACATTGGATCTGGTAACATCGGCAACGCTGGCGGCATCATATGGATGGATAATGCTTGCCGCCGCGCCTGTGCTCTTCTGCTGGCAAGGTTTGTTTTACCTTATAGCCTGCCTGTTTGGGGAAGGAATGCCAGAGACTATGCGTGTGGAGTTAAGCATTGTGGGCGGTGTGCTCATTCTGAGTTCCGGTCTGAGCATTTTAGGATTGAAGGACTGCAAGACTGTAAACTATCTGCCCTCCTTGCTGATACCCGTCATATTCTATGCTGTCAAGGCTTTGATAATGTAAGATTTGCTCAATAAACCAAAAAAGAATATAAACGGAAGCAATTATGATACTGTTTTATAGTGACTATCTGGAGGGCGCACACCCTGAGATACTTAAGAGAATGCTGGAGACAAACCTCGAGCAGACACCTGGTTACGGACTTGACCCGTATTGTGACGAGGCACGTGAGATAATAAAGGATGTATGCGGCACCCCCGATGCCGATGTCCATTTCCTGGTGGGTGGCACACAGACAAACGCCACAGTGATCGCGTCTGTCCTCAGGCCACACCAGGGCGCGCTCTGTGCATCGACAGGCCACATCAACGCACACGAGACAGGCGCCATAGAGCACTCCGGGCACAAGGTGCTGCCACTGCCATCCGCAGAGGGCAAGATTACCGCACAGCAGGTGCACGATGCTCTTGATGCGCACTACAACGACCCGAGCAGTGAGCACATAGTTCAGCCGGGAATGCTGTACATATCATTCGCCACAGAACTTGGAACATTATACAAGAGACAGGAGCTTATAGATATAAAAAAGGTGTGCGCAGAGTGGAACATTCCACTATTCATAGATGGTGCGAGACTGGGGTACGGCCTGATGTCGTCAGAATGCGACGTCACCATCAAGGAGTTGGCATCAATTGCCGATGTGTTCTACATTGGCGGCACAAAGCAGGGAGCGCTGTTCGGCGAGGCAGTTGTAATAAACAAGGAATCGCTAAAGAAAGACTTCCGCTATATGATTAAGCAGAATGGCGGCATGCTGGCAAAAGGACGTCTTCTGGGCATTCAGTTCTCCACTCTGTTTGCCGATGGCCTTTATTTCAAGATTGCGCGCAATGCCGATATTCTTGCAGAGAAGCTGACGGCCGCGCTCAAATCCAAAGGCTATGCGTTCTATGCGGAGAGCCCTACAAACCAGGTATTCCCTATCCTGTCGCTTCAGACAGCGGAGCGTCTGTCCAAGGACTTCGGCTTTGAGCAGTGGGGAAAGGTGGACGATACGCACATTGCGGTGCGTTTCTGCACGAGCTGGGCCACAACAGAGGCTCAGATAGATGCGCTTATCGCGGCTCTTTAAGTAGATTTGTCAGGCGAACCTGTCGAACATAGATGTGCTGAGGTACTTCTCTGCCCTGTCCGGGAACACTACAACAATGTTTCCGGATTTTACTTTCTCTGCCGTACGTACTGCGGCAAGCATTGCGGCACCACTGCTCATTCCAACAAAGATACCCTCCCTGGCTATAATCTGACGGGCCATCTCGATGGCCTCCTCGCTCTCGACCATCACCTGCGAGTCAAGGATTGAAGGGTCATAGATATCAGGCACGATAGCCTCTTCCATATTCTTCAGGCCCTGTATATAGTGACCCTTTACCGGATATGCGCACACAATCTTTATGTCGGGATTCATTATCTTGAGGAAACGGGCCAGGCCCATCAGTGTGCCTGATGTACCTATTGCCCCTACCAGATAGTCTATCTTGCCGTCGGTCTGCTGCCAGATCTCTATGGCAGTCTTCTTGTAATGAGCCATATAGTTGCTGGCGTTGGAGAACTGGTCCGGCATATAATACTTGTCGGGATTCTCGCTCACCATCTTATGGGCCAGACGGATGGCGCCGTCGGTACCCTGGTCGGCCGGTGTCAGAATAACCTCACCTCCGTATGAGCGGATTATCTTCCTGCGTTCCTCCGACACCGCCTCGCTCATCACAATCACCACCTTGTAGCCTTTTACTATACCCACGATGGCAAGACCTATACCGGTATTGCCCGATGTAGGCTCAATGATTGTCTTGCCCGGATAGAGCTTGCCCTCAGCCTCGGCTTGCTCAATCATAGCCACGGCAATACGGTCCTTGATGCTGCCTGTGGGGTTGAAACCCTCCACTTTGGCATAAATATTAACATCGGGATTCGGATTCAGGCGGTTTATACGGACCATCGGTGTATCACCGATTGCCTCAAGTATATTGTTGCAAATCATATGGCGGTTGGCTGTTTGCTATTGGCCGTTGGCACTTTGCGGCCTCGGGCAGTTAATTTTGGCGCGAAGTTAACTCAAATAATTGTTTTTTCGGCAACGCGCTCCCTATTGTTAAGAATAATTATAATAACTTTGCCTCAAACGGTATGATAAATACATACAAAGCGGAATATAATTCAAAACGTAAACATAATGAGTAAGATTTTCAGGAATCTGGCAATGCTGCTTCTTGCAGCAGGCGCGTCAGCACAAGTCAGCGCACAGCCGGGAGGAGGCTTCGGCCCGCAGGTTAAGCCCACGGTAATCAATGCCGACGGCACAGTTACATTCAACTATTCCAACCGTAACGCCAAGGATGTGAAGGTTTGGACCCAGTTCTCCGGCGACAAGGATATGGTGAAAGGCGCCAATGGCGTATGGTCAGTTACCGTAGGGCCGGCAGTTCCAGACATCTATCCGTATCACTTCACTGTTGACGGCATAAGCGTCATGGACCCGCAGAACCCGGACTGGTTCCCCAACGAGACGTTCAAGAACAGCCTTCTGGACATTCGTGGCGACGGCAACCTGCTCAGCGCCACCAAGGATGTACCGCACGGAAGTGTAGATTACCGTAGCTACTGGTCCGAGGATCTTGGAATGTTCATACCAGTGATAGTATATACCCCACCATTCTACGACAGCCCGAAGAACAAGAAGAAGAGCTATCCGGTTATGTATATGATAAGCGGCACCACCGATACCGAGGAGGTGTATTTCAAGGTGGGCAAGATGAACCTTATTCTTGACAATCTTATCGCAGAGGGTAAGGCCAGGGAGATGATTGTGGTTCTGCCATACGGCAACGCCACCCTGCTCAAGACTGAGCGCCAGCCGTCATCGACAGGTGGCGGTGCCTTCGGTATGGGAGGTTTCGGAGGCTTTGGAGGAGGCTACAACTTCAACAAGGATGTCACCGATGTGCTTATGCCATTCATCGAGCAGAACTACCGCACCATCAACGATGCCGCCCACCGTGGCATAGGAGGCTTCTCGCGCGGAGGCAACCAGGGCCTCTCCATCGGACTGGCCAACCTTGACAAGTTCTCTTACCTCTGCTCATACAGCTCATTCACACAGGTGCGCGACAGCCAGTTTGAGGATGCCGATGCGGTCAATGCCAAGATTAAGCTGTTCTGGTCAGGAATAGGTACCGACGATTTCCTGTACGGTAACTCAAAGGACCTTATGGATATGCTTGACCGTCACGGCATAAAGAACATCAAGGTATTCACACACGACAAGTTCGGCCATACCTGGATGAATGCCCGCTACTGGCTTGAGAAGTCACTGCCTCTGCTGTTCCAGGACGAGGATGTGATAGCAGCCGAGAAGAGTATGGACCTGGCCGAGGCTGAGAAGGTGAGAGAGGCTTCAGCGGCAGGCGGCGAGGCATCACGCCTTACCCCATCGCTTATGTCAAGCCTGTTCCCGGCTGGTGTCAAATCGCCAGAGTACAATGCCGACGGAAGCGTAACATTCCGTTGCCAGGCACCGGATGCACAGAAAGTTGAGCTGGAGTGCCAGATGTTCAGCGGCACAAAGCCTATGACCAAGAACGAGCGTGGCGTATGGGAGATAACCGTCAAGCCGGACCAGCCAGACATCTACCCGTATGCTTTCCAGATTGACGGCACACAGGTGGCCGACCCGAACAATATGCACATTTTCCCGAACGAGGGCTTCAAGTACAGCCTTGCCGATGTACGTGGCAAGACTCCGTCGGTTCAGGATATTCAGGACGTGCCTCACGGCAAGGTTGCATACCGTCTGTACCATTCAGACCAGCTTGGCTTTGACCGTCCGCTCTGCGTATATACTCCGGCAGGCTATGACCCGGCAGGCAAGGAGAAACTTCCGGTACTTTACCTGATTCACGGAATGACCGACACCTACGAGACCTGGTTCAAGGTTGGTCAGGTGAACAACATTATGGATAACCTCATTGCGCAGGGCCTTGCCAAGCGTATGATTATTGTAATGCCGTACGCAAACCCGAACCCGGAGATTCAGGCACGCGGTCTTGACATTCCTCAGGACATTATGGGTACAGATGTTTTCTGCAAGGAGATACTTGACGAGGTGATACCGTACGTTGAGTCAAACTACAAGGTGCTGACCAAGGCCGACAACCGCGCCATAGCTGGCTTCTCACTCGGTGGCCGTCAGACACTGGCCTGCGGCTTCGGCAACCCGGACAAGTTCCATTATGTATGCGCCTTCGCTCCTGCCATCTTCGGCAACGAGTACGAGACCAACTTCCAGAACGGCACCTATGCCCCACTCTCCGACCTTCAGAAGAAGCTCAAGCTGATGTGGCTCGGCACAGGCAGCGAGGATTTCCTGATTCAGGCATCACGAGGTCTTGACAAGTACCTGACCGACCAGGGCCTGCAGCACACCTTCTACAACCCCGGCGGCGGCCACACCTGGATGAACTGCCGCGACTACATTGAGCTTGTAGCCAAGGAACTGTTCAAGTAAGTAAACCTTGACCCGCTTACTCTCTTTGTCAAATCTCATAAAACGCTCTACAGCCTTTATTTAATTGCCATAATTCTCTTTATTTTAGTTATATAAAACTGCCTGGCACAAGTGCCTGACAGTACGGTTGAACCTCAATCGCACTGCAAAGATACTGCCGTGTATCAGGCTGTGCAAGAGTTGTATAATGCTCATGGCGTTTTGTATAATACTTTGCTTTAAACGCTGATTTATAGATGCTTGCATTTGCCACCCCGGTACGGTGTAGTGGCGTCAAGGCAAAAAGTCAGCCCGAAAGGCCGCTTTAACATAGATTAATAATCCGGAGCCGTTTTTATGGTATAGATCAGTATGTTTATATATACATACAGGTCTGTACAGAATAATATATAGTGTAAATAATATTTACTCAGCAATAATATAGCGCGCGGAATGCCTTTGACATCGTGCGGCAAGCAGGCTTGCTTGCAAGTGCAACATAGTCATATTGCAAGTGCAACATAGTTATGTTGCAAGTGCAATGTAGTTATGTTGCAAGTGCAGACAAGTTGTGTTACCTTTATGCTGTAATTATTTTTTCCCTGCAAGCCAACATTTGGGCAGAAAACGTACATAGATATGCGAATGTTCGCGAGAAAGGACTGCCTGATATTCACTGATAATCTCACCTGCATACAAAGGAATCACATTATTTACGAAATTGCTATGAATTTACCGCATATTTATTAACTTTGTGCTATAAAAACATAGCAATATATGGAGACACTTTACGCAGCCTTCTATCAAAACCTTGAGTCCACCCCTATGGACTTTTTCCGTGATTTTCATGACAACATAAATTGGGAGTGCCGAATCATCGGGCTGATGGGGCAGAAAGGCGTTGGCAAGACGACGCTCCTATTGCAGCACATCAAAAGACACGAAAACCTAAAGGAGACCCTGTACGTCAATGCAGATGACATATATTTTGCCGCGCACACACTTCTTGATACAGCAAAGACCTTCTATGCAAATGGCGGGAAAGCCCTTTACATTGACGAAATCCACAAGTACAAGGGTTGGAGTACTGAGATCAAGAACATGTATGATAGTTTGCCATACCTTAGGGTCGTCTATTCCGGAAGTTCTATCCTGGACCTTGAGAAAGGAGGCGCAGATTTGAGCCGAAGGACCGTCGAATATCATATGCCCGTGCTTTCCTTTCGCGAATATCTGAATATTAGGAACAGCTGGAATCTCAAGAAGGCCACGCTGGATGAAATACTTTATGGAAAAGTGGATTTTCCGTATGGAGAACATCGTCCGCTTGCTTTTTACAAGGATTATATCAAGTCCGGCTGCTATCCATATTTCGGGGAGGCGGAGCAGATGACTCGTATGCGCCAAGTCATCAACACCACAGTTGAAGTGGATATACCAAAGTATGCAGGAATGACCATAGCCTCTACACAGAAGCTGAAGAAGTTCATGTACTATATCTCTCAGAGCGTACCGGTCAAGATTAATTTTGCCGATATGGCCAGAGATCTTGAGATAGACAGGAATGAACTGCCGCAGTATCTTGAATATCTCGAAAAGGCAGAACTCGTCTCCGTTTTGAGGATGAAGGCGAATGGTGACGCCATCCTTCGCAAGATGGACAAACTGTATTTGCATAATCCCAATATGATGCATACGCTGGTAGGAGGGAACCCCAACAGCGGGAATGTGAGAGAAACGATGTTCCTCTGTTGGACGAAGTACTCCTATGACGTGGTGGAGTCTCCAATATCAGATTTCGAGATAGACAATATAACCTTTGAAGTTGGCGGCAGGAAAAAGGGAAAGAAGCAGATTGAAAGTGCAGAGAAAGGATATGTCGTGGCAGACGATATCGAATATGCCTTCCAGAACAAGATTCCGATTTGGATGTTTGGATTTTTATATTGATTATCAAGCCCCTGACAATAGTGAGACATATGTCCTTTCAGCATATCAGTCTTCAGATATAGCTAAGCCGCCTAAGCACCCAGTCCTCGTGCTGGGGAGTGACATTTTCAGTGCAGAATCCTTTATTGTATATTCGCCAGATAAGGATTCTTATAAGGATTCTCTAAGTCCTCTGATTGCTAACATCACCGGCCCTTTTCCTACAGCTCCAGTTGGTAAGGATTTGCCAAGATTTGCCAAGGTTCCATATGCAGGATAGGGAGGACATTTCCTGTACAACGTCCCAACATATCAGCCGGGAATCTGTGCGTTTTGCGCAGTAATTCATATCTTTGCAGATTATAAAGTCAGATTAATAAATGAAATTCAAATAGACAAATGAAGAAACTGCTTTTACTCTTCGCAACCATCGTGATGGCAAGCACAGGACTGTGGGCAGAGACAATCAACGGCGTCAAATACCTTGATGCCAATGGTGTAGAACAAACCGCCAACAATGTAACCGAAATCACCAATGCTTCTGCTGCTTTGAGAGACGGTTGGTATGTGGTTTATGGTGCAGATGTACAAACAGGCACGCTCGTTTGCCAAGATAATGTTCATTTGATTCTCGCTGATGGCGCCAAACTCACCGCAACGGGAAGAGATGACTATCTGCAAGATACTGGCGCTCCCGGTATCCAAGTATCGGGCACAGGCAACTCGCTGACTATCTATGGTCAAGCCGGTCAAGCCGGTCAACTGATTGCAAAGGGAGGATATGGTTCTGCCGGTATTGGTAGCAAACAAGGGATGCATCTCCCCACTAACATCACCATCAATGGCGGTATAGTTTT
>JAZLLE010000004.1:0-30774 GCA_045597985.1 Bacteroidaceae bacterium
GGTTAGTTGAATATTGACTCATAACTTGTAATGATTTGGTACTCATAAAGTTACGAAAAATAATTCAATTAACCTACTGATTTTCAAATAGTTATACTGCTACATAACATTATTTTTCAATAAAATTTAAACAGCTTCTAATTCCGCAGAAAAAAAAGATAATCCGCCCCTGATCAGTCATTCATCAGCTTGCGGTAATGTATGCGCTTTGGCTCGCTGTAGCCAAGCTGTTTAATCTTATAATCCTCATACTCGCTGTAAGAGCCCTCGTAGAACACCACCTGGCTGTCGCCCTCGAACGAGAGTATGTGCGTGCAGATACGGTCCAGGAACCAACGGTCGTGACTTACCACAACGGCACATCCGGCGAAGTCCTCAAGGCCCTCCTCCAGTGCGCGCAGCGTGTTCACGTCAATATCATTGGTAGGCTCATCAAGCAGGAGCACATTACCCTCCTCTTTCAAGGCCATAGCCAGCTGCAAGCGGTTGCGCTCACCACCAGACAGCATAGCGCACTTTTTCTCCTGGTCGGCGCCCGAGAAGTTGAAGCGACCCAGATATGCGCGTGCATTGATATCGCGTCCGCCCATACGGATAAGCTCATTGCCTCCGCTCACCACCTGATACACACTCTTCTCGGGATCGATATCCTTGTGCTGCTGGTCAACGTATGCAATCTTGACCGTCTCACCAATCTCAAATGTTCCGGCATCCACCTTCTCCAGCCCCATAATCAGACGGAACAGTGTTGTCTTGCCGGCACCGTTAGGGCCAATCACACCTACAATGCCGTTAGGCGGGAGCATAAAGTTCAGGTCATCAAACAGGAGCTTGTCACCGAAAGCCTTGCGCACACCCTTTGCCTCAATAACCTTATTGCCCAGACGCGGGCCGTTGGGTATGAAAATCTCAAGTTTCTCCTCCTTGGCCTTTACATCCTCGTTCATCAGCTTGTCATACGAGTTCAGACGGGCCTTGCCTTTGGCCTGACGCGCCTTCGGTGCCATACGCACCCACTCCAGCTCGCGTTCCAAGGTCTTGCGTCGCTTGCTGGCCTGTTTCTCCTCAAGAGCCAGACGCTGTGATTTCTGCTCCAGCCAACCGGAGTAATTGCCCTTCCAGGGAATGCCCTCACCACGGTCAAGCTCAAGAATCCAGCCTGCCACATTGTCCAGGAAGTAACGGTCGTGGGTTACGGCGATAACCGTACCAGCATACTGCTGCAGATGTTGCTCCAGCCAGCCTATGCTCTCTGCGTCAAGATGGTTGGTAGGCTCGTCCAGAAGCAGGATGTCGGGTTGCTGCAGCAACAGACGGCACAAGGCAACACGGCGGCGCTCACCACCTGACAGCACATCGGCCTTCTGGTCCTCAGGCGGACAGCGCAGGGCATCCATAGCCTGCTCTAACTTGTTGTCAATATTCCAGGCATCGGTACTGTCAATAATATCCTGCAACTCTGCCTGACGCGCCATCAGCGCGTCCATCTTATCCGGATCCTCGTAATACTCGGGCAACTCAAACTTGTGGTTAACCTCATCGTATTCCCTAAGAGTGTCATAAATCTGCTGAACGCCCTCCATAACAATCTCCTTGACAGTCTTGTCAGGGTCAAGCTGAGGCTCCTGCGGCAGATAGCCCACACTGTATCCGGGCGAGAATACCACCTGCCCCTGATAGCTTTTCTCTATGCCGGCAATAATCTTAAGCAGCGTTGACTTTCCCGAGCCGTTAAGGCCTATGATGCCAATCTTCGCCCCATAGAAAAAGGAGAGGTATATATCTTTCAGAATCTGTCTGTTGTTCTGGAATGACTTGCTCACACCTACCATCGAGAAGATGATTTTCTTGTCGTCTGTCGTTGTCTGTGCCATACTTTTGAATGATTTTCCACAAAGTAAAGACTTTTGGCCGATATTCACAAATCGCAGCCACCTATTATAAACATTATTGTTACCTTTGGCGTCCGCAAGGCTGACATCAAATATCATCACAATGGCATTTAAGGAATTTCTTAAGAGGAAAGACATTGAGTTTTCCGCAAAAAGGTACTTTGTGGATGCGCTTGGCGCTATGGCCCAAGGTTTGTTCGCATCGCTTCTCATAGGTACTATTCTGGCAACAATAGGCCAGCAGGCTGGATTTGAGCTTTTAGTGACAATAGGCAATTTCGCAAAGAGTATGGCAGGACCGGCTATGGCCATTGCCATAGGATATGCCTTGCACGCCTCGCCGCTTGTGCTCTTCTCCCTGGCTGCTGTAGGAGCCGCTGGCAATCAGCTTGGTGGCGCCGGTGGTCCGCTGGCCGTTCTGGTAGTAGCCGTGTTTGCCTCCGAATGCGGCAAGATGGTGTCGAAGGAGACCAAGATTGACATAATTGTAACGCCTCTGGTTACAATAGCAGTAGGCGTGGGCCTTTCTCTATGGTGGGCGCCGGCAATAGGCAAGGCCGCCGGTAGCATAGGCTCGCTGATTATGTGGGCAACCACAATGAGACCGTTCATTATGGGCATATTAGTGGCGGTGATAATGGGAATGGCGCTGACACTGCCAATCAGCTCGGCCGCTATATGTGCGGCACTGGGTCTGACCGGACTGGCAGGAGGAGCCGCACTGGCCGGATGTTGCGCCCAGATGGTGGGATTTGCGTTCCTGAGTTTCAGAGAGAACCGTTGGGGCGGACTCATCTCGCAGGGAATAGGCACCAGTATGCTTCAGATGGGTAACATTGTGAGAAATCCACGTATATGGATAGCCCCTACCCTGGTATCTGCCGTCACAGGCCCTATGGCCACCTGCCTGTTCCATCTGGAAATGAACGGTCCTGCAATATCATCAGGTATGGGAACCTGCGGACTTGTAGGTCAGATAGGTGTATATACCGGATGGGTATCAGAGATTGAGGCAGGTACCCGTGCCGCCATCACAGCAATGGACTGGACAGGTCTCATCCTGATAAGCCTTGTAATACCGGCAATACTTACACCATTAATCGGACTGTTCCTGCGCAAAACAGGCTGGATTCGTCCGGGAGACTTAAAACTTGAATAATTAAGGAAAAAACACGACGCGAATAAACTTTTCACTTCATTCTTAGTCTAACCTATGAAATTATCACACAGAAACGGGATTTAACCTTTCAGTCAAAGTGGTATAACAGATACAGGAGACAATTAAAAACAACTAATAACGTAATACAGAAATTATGAAGAGAATTCTTTTCGCAACGGCACTGCTCACAGCATTTGCTGGCAGTATCCAGGCACAGGAGCCAAACATCCCGCGGAATATGTTCGGCGGAATGCAGCAGGTAAACGTAACCTTCAACCCGTATGTTGCAGAACCTGCAGGTTTTGACCAAAAGCGCGAGGGCATAGAGCACGGCCAGCTCATTGACATTGAGTACAAGTCTACCACTGTAGGCACAACCCGCAAGGCAACCGTATATCTCCCGCCTAAATACGACAAGAGCAAGACATATCCTGTTTTCTATCTGCTGCACGGTATCGGCGGCGACGAGAAGGAGTGGCTTCAGGGCAACCCTGCCGAGATTATGGACAACCTCTACGCTGAGGGCAAGGCTGAGCCGATGATTATTGTAATGCCAAACGGACGCGCACAGGTCAACGACCGTGCCGAGGGCAATGTATATGCGATGTCAGGCGCTTTCGAGAACTTCGAGAAGGATCTGCTTGTTGACCTTATTCCATATATGGAGGCCAACTTCCCTATCTACAAGGATAAGATGCACCGTGCGATAGCCGGTCTGTCAATGGGTGGCGGCCAGTCACTGAACTTCGGTCTCGGCAATATGGACGTGTTCGCATACGTTGGCGGTTTCTCATCAGCGCCAAACACCAGAATGCCTAACCAGCTCATTCCCGATGTAGAGAAGACAAAGGCTGAGAACAAACTGTTGTGGATGGTATGCGGCGGTGGCGACGGCCTTATGAGTTTCAGCTCACGTCTCAAGGCTTTCTGCGATGAGAACAAGGTTCCCTGCACACTCATTGAGTATCCGGAGGAGGGACACAACTTCGTAGTATGGAAGTACGGACTGTACAACTTCGCACAGCTGATTTTCAAATAATTTGATAACTATAAACAAGTAAAGGATATGAAGACAAGGATTTTGACAGTTTTGGCACTTTTGATGGCAGTTACCTCAGCATCGGCAGCTAAGAAAGAGAAGGCGGCAGATGCCCCGATATATGCGGTAAAGTCCGGCATTATCATCACCAGCACCGATATGGCTGCCATGCGTGAGCGCTTTGAGAATGTTGATACAGCCGCCATGCGTCAGCGTTTCGCCAATATGGGAGGCGGTATGGGCAATATGGCCGGCAACGCAGAGATGCGTGAGCGTTTCGCCAACCGTCAGGGCGGCGAGGGTATGCCGGAGGGTATGCCTGCATTCAATTGGGATGAGAATGCAGAGAACGTGACTATGGTCTATTTTGATGACTATGGCGCAAAGCAGGCTACAGTATCAAAGATGGGCGGCCGTACCACCCGCACAATCACTGATTCCGATGGCGCTACCATCACTATCAACGAGGAGCAGAAGACTGCCACAAAGATGCCTGCCATGAACTTCAGAGGTATGGGCGGCTTCGGCGGCTTTGGCGGTGGCTTCGGAATGGGCGGTGCCACATCAGCACCTGTAAACTTCAACGCCTTGGACGAGAAGACCATCAAGAAGAACAAGATCAAGGAGCTCGGTACCGAGGTAATAGCCGGTAAGGAGTGTACAATCTACTCAGTAAGAGTTCTTATGATGCAGGAGTATCAGACCAACAAGTATTGGGTATATAAAGGCATCGTGCTTCAGTCTGAGACAGCAGGCTTTATGGATGACGAGCCAATGCTCAACACCGTTACCGAGCTTCAGGAGTGTGAGGTTCCGGCTGACATCTTTACTGTTCCGGAGGGCATCAAGGTAACCGAGAGAGATTTCGGCGGTATGGGCTTCGGCGGCGGAATGATGATGGGCGGCGGTGACTTCGGAGGCGGCATGGGAGGCGGCTTCGGCGGAGGCATGGGCGGCTTCGGAGGCGGTATGGGCTTCTAATCACCTGCTACATCTATACTACAAGACCCCGGGCATCTGGCCTGGGGCCTTTTTTTTTGCACAAATGCCAGCAGTAGCGCAATAAGGTTTTTCTAATGCGAGTGCCAAAAAGTGATTCAAGGAACCTGTCCCTTTGATCCATTTTTTGTATTTTTGTAGTTGATACTATTTAGAGCAGCTATATGGTTCAGATAAAAGAGGTATTAAGCAAGAAGGACAAGAAGCGGTTCTTCAAGTTCCCGGTTGACCTTTACAGAGACTGTGATTATTTTGTGCCGAGTCTCATTGCCGATGAGATGGACACATTCAATCCTGAGCACAACCCGGCCTTTACCTATTCTGAGAGCAGGCTATGGATTGCCGAGAGAAACGGCAAGGTTGTGGGCCGCATTGGAGCTATCCTCAACAAGGCGGCAAACCAGAAGGAGAACTCCAGACAGCTAAGGTTCACACGCTACGATTTCGTTGATGATTTTGAGGTGTCAAAGGCACTGTTTGATACAGTAGTAGCTTGGGCGCGTCAACTTGGAATGACCGAGCTTCGCGGACCTCTTGGTTTCTCCAATCTGGACCAGCAAGGAATGCTCATTGATGGTTTTGACCAGATGGATATGTACATAACCATCTACAATCACCCATATTACAAGGAGCATATGGAGAAGCTCGGTCTTCTGAAGAAATGGGACTGGGTGGAGAGAAAGATATTCTGCGGCAAGGAAGTGCCTGAGCGTGTGGCGCGAATGGGAGCCCTCTGTCAGGAACGCTACGGCTACCGTCTGAAGGAGTTCAAGTCCATGCGTCAGGTAAAGCCATACATACGCGAGGCTATGGGCATCATCAATACCGCTTTTGAGAAACTGCACGGAATAGTGCCACTCTCAAAAGAGCAGATGGACAACTACAGCAAACTGGTAATGCTGGTAGGCCATCCCGACTATTGCCTTATGGTTGAGAATACGGCGGGCGAGATTGTGGCCTTCGGCTTTATGGCTCCGTCTATCAGTTCAGCCGTCCAGCGTGGACACGGCCGGCTGGGACCGCTCACCATATTGCGCATTCTGGAGAATCTGCACGACCATACGCATATGGATATGTATATGATAGCGGTTCGTCCGGAAGACCAGATGAAGGGAATTGAGTCACTCATTCTGGGAGAGGGTATGCGAAGGGCCATCAGACACAACTGCGCTGACTTCCAGACAGGCCCTATGCAGGAGGACAACATCAAGATTCAGAATGTGTGGAAGCACTGGGAGCACATCATACACCGTCGCCGCCGCTGCTGGACATATAACATACCGGAATGAACAAGACTATACACATAAACGCATCCCGCCCCTACGAAGTGATTGTCGGAGCCGGAAACATGAATGAAATCGGCGAGGCTATCGCTGAGCACTTTGACTATTCCACAATCGCCATCTTTACAGATGACATAGTTAACGAGCTATATGCCGGCACCATATGCGACTCGCTGGAAAATGCGGGGCTGAAATGGTGCAAGTTCGTATTCCCGCACGGCGAGCAGTCCAAGCGACTGGGAACGATGTCGGATTTCATAAGTTATATGGCGGAGAATGGCATCACACGTCAGGATGCCGTCTTGGCACTCGGAGGCGGTGTTTGCGGAGACATAGGCGGGCTGTCAGCCGCGCTCTATATGCGAGGCATCGGCCTGATACAGGTACCCACTACCCTTCTTGCCATGACCGACAGCTCGGTAGGAGGCAAGACCGCTGTAGATATAGAACAGGGAAAAAATCTGATAGGAGCATTCTATCAGCCTTCGCTGGTGTGGTGCGACACATCGGTGCTTAACACATTGCCAAAGAAGATACTTCGCGACGGATACGCCGAAGTAATCAAGTACGGCATACTATTTGACCGCGACTTCTTCAACGACCTATCAACCCGCACACCAAGGCCCGATGTAGTCTCTGCATCAGTACAGTTCAAGCGCGATGTTGTTCAGGCTGATGAGACTGATCAGGGAATCCGCGCCTTGCTGAACCTTGGACATACCATAGGACATTCACTTGAAAAACTAAGCGGATACTCCCTTAGTCATGGCGAGGCGGTGGCAATCGGAATGCTGCGTGCAGCCAGGATAGCGGCGGCAGATGGGTTCACAGACTGCAGTGATGTTGTAAGGCAGAAGTTGCAGGAGTTCGGATTTGACACAACCTGTCCATACACATCACAGGAGATATTTGAGGCAGCGATGGCAGACAAGAAGCGTTCTGCCGATGGCATAACGTTGATTCTTCCAGAGAGAATCGGCAAGTGCGGACTCTTCAAATACGACAACAACAGATTTTCTGAGCTGCTGAGACAGACGGAATAACGGACCTTAGCCAGAGCGGAAGACGAATGAGTGATTTCATCAAAGATATCAAGGCGGTTCTGGTGGATGTGGATGACACCATACTGGACTTCAGGCTCTGCTCACAGGCAGACATCAAGCTGTGCCTGAGCAAATATGGCATTCAGTATTCAGACCATCTGTTCCAGACATTCGAGAAGCGCAACCTTGGATATTGGGAGCAGATTGAGGCAGGCACTCTGACAGTTGAGGAGCTGAGAAGAATACGTTGGGTGAACATCTTCAAGGAGCTGGGTATTAATGCCGACGGCAAGGCATTCGAGCTTGACTTCATCAGTCATCTGAAAGATTTCGCCATACCGGTGGATGGCGCCGATAAGCTGATGAGCTACCTTCATTCAAAGTATAAAGTCTATATTGTGAGCAACGCCACACACGAGCAGCAGCGAAAGCGTCTTGTGGATGCAGACCTTGACAAATATGTTGACGGATTCTTCACGTCGCTCGACATAGGTTTCGTAAAGCCCACCCGTGAGTATTTCGATGCCTGCTTCGCACGAATGGAACCAGGGTTGAGGCCAGAGGATACTATTCTGATAGGCGACTCACTTACCGCCGATATCCGTGGAGCTGTTGACTATGGCATACACACCTGCTGGTTCAACCGCAAGTGCAAGCCCGCTCCTGATGATATGGATATTGACTTTACCGTCAAAGACCTTAGGGAGATTATCTCAATATTATAGAAACATCTGCTGTCCTCAGCATTTCTCACTGAGCTCAAGCCAGCGCATGGTTATCTCGTCAATGCGTGAGATCACCTCACCTACACGGGCGGATTTAGCCTGAAGCGCCGCATAGTCCAGTGTACCGCTGTTCAGTTCTACCTCAATCTGAGCTTTCTCAGCTTCCAGATTCTCAAGCTCAGCCTCTATCTGCTCCATCTCACGTTTTTCCTTGTACGAAAGTTTTCTGCCAGCATCTGCCCGCTCAGAGTTTCGCGGACGCGCATTGGCGGCACGCTCTGATGCCTGAGCGGCAGATTTATCCTCAGCCGCCTTCAGATCCTTCCATTCCAGCCAGTCACTGTATGAAGACGGGAAATCCGTTATCTTGCCATCGCCCTCAAAAATAAAAAGGTGTCCGGCCACACGGTCCATAAAGCAGCGGTCGTGCGACACGGCAATCACACACCCCTTGAAGCCAGCAATGTACTCCTCAAGCACCTGCAACGTAGCAATATCAAGATCGTTCGTAGGCTCATCAAGTATCAGGAAATTAGGGCTCTGCATCAGGATTGTACAGAGGTACAGACGTCGCCGCTCGCCTCCACTCAGCTTGCTGATGTAATTGTACTGTGTCTTTGGAGAGAAGAGAAACTTCTGCAGGAACTGCGATGCCGACATTCTGCGGCCATCGTCCAGTTCAATGTGATCGGCTATCTCGGTTACGGCATCAATCACCTTCTCATTGGGATTGAACTCCATTCCCTGTTGGCTGTAATAGCCTATCCTCAATGTGGAGCCACGCTCTATTATGCCACTGTCGGGCTGTATATAGCCTGTCAGCAATTTCAGGAAAGTGGATTTCCCTACTCCGTTATCGCCAACGATGCCGAGTTTCTCGTAACGGGCGAAGACATAATTGAAATCCTTAAGAATAACCTTGTCTGCGAAACTCTTGCAAAGTCCGCGCATCTCAAATATCTTATTGCCGATATACGACGCCTTGACATCAAGACTCACCTGCAGTTCCTGACGACGGAACCTCAGCCTCTCCTCCAGGTCATGGAACGACTCCTTACGGTATCGTGCCTTTGTACCACGGGCGCACGGCATCCTGCGCATCCAGTCCAGTTCCCTCCGGTACAGGTTCTCATCGCTCTCACGCTGTGCCCGCTCCGCATCCAGGCGCTCCTGCCTTTTCTCCAGGTAATAGCTGTAATTTCCAACATACGAGTAGGCCCGCTTGTCCTCAAGCTCAACAATGCGGGTGCATACACGGTCCAGCATATATCTGTCGTGAGTGACCAGAAGCAAAGTGAGGCGACTGGCCGAGAGGTAATCCTCCAACCACTGCGTAACCTCCACGTCAAGGTGATTCGTAGGCTCGTCAAGTATAAGGAACTCCGGCTTGGACAAAAGCGCTCCGGCTATGGCTATGCGCTTGAGCTGACCGCCCGACAGATTGTCAACGGTGCCATAGTGTTCCGATATACCCAGTTTTGTGAGCATCTCACGGGCCGCGATCTCATCAGCGCGTCCTCCACAGGCATCAATCACCTTGGTGCCTTTTGGCCAGACAGGACTTTGCTCCAGATATGACACCTTAAGGTCGCGGCGGAATGTAATCTTTCCGGCATTATAGTCCTCACGGCCGGCAATTATATCAAGAAGGGTGCTCTTGCCCATTCCATTGCGCGCGATAAGACCCACTTTCTCACCCTCCATTATGTTGAGGGTAAAGCCATCCATCAGCACAAGATCGCCGAACGACTTTACCAAGCCGTCAATTTGCAAGCAACTTTCCACTGTCTATACTAACATAATCATCAACGTGCTGGAAAGCATACGCCAGCTCAGCACCATACAACACTATCTGCCAGGATACGTTAAGCCACACCATAAGGAACGGGATGGCGGCCACGGCTCCAAACACTGAGTTCCAGCGGTTGAACGCTACCTGAGCGGCTACATAGATAAACTGGAAGAGACAGAAGAATGCGGCGGTTATCAGCGCGGCACGCAATGCCTCTCGATAATAGACCTTCGGAGCCGGTATAAACTTGAACATAAGCGACATAACCAATGCCGTCAATCCGTATATCATCAGCCACGAGAGCAAATCGGATATCTTGTCCCAGAATGGAATATGCACCAGCAACGATACCAGACCGTTTCCATCAGTGAACATAAGCGTAGTGGCCATAAACATAATTATCACGAAGGGAAGAAGCAGTGCGAGCGCGATATAGACTCCAATTCTTTTCCAGAAGACTCTGGATGCCTCTTCCTTCCACACATAATTGAAAGCGTTCTCCACCTGAATCATCAGCCAGAAAACCAACCAGACAAAAGAGAGGAACGTTATCACGCCGAACCCGCCTTTTGATGTTGCGGCCAATATGTTGTTGGCATAGCTCAATATCACCTGAACAAGATCCTCCTTATCGGCAAAGTAGAGCAGCATAAGCTCCTCTAACTTCTCATCAAAGCCGAAACCGTTTGTTACGGCGAAGGCCAGAGCCACACCCGGAACCAGAGCCATTATTGAGAAGAAGGCAAGGGCCACGCCACGCAACCCGATTTTCTGACGGCCCACATCATTGTAAACCAGAAGTGTTATCTGAAGATACTTCAAGGCCTTGGCCCTACGTTCTCCAAAATGAGTACGGTCCAACGTCCAGATGTCATCCCTCAGGAACTTTCTTATTCTATCAAACTTCTCCTTTCTGTCCATTTCTTATTTCCAGTTCGTCAAGGTTCTCATTGGCAGTGAACGGCGGAGCATACAAGGCCGTTGCCTGACAGCAAGGAGTGCCGTCACCGTCCGATATCACAAAGCCCCAGCGGTCGGCAAGAGCCGTATCGTACACCTTGCACCGCAACTCATCGCCAAGGAACGACTCGTGAAGGAATCTCATATCAATCTGTGCCAGACGGTGTGAGCCAATGTATTCCGCCGCCAACGAGTTTCTGCATACACGCATATATGTTATGTTGCTGACGTGCCCGTTGAAATCGGTGTCAGTCATATTGGTAAGATGCAGATGCTCCATAAGCTGAGAGTACATCACCGGCTGTCTGTGGCGATGAGTGCCTAAGACCCGCTCGGGACAGCACTCCATAGCGGCAAGGATATCAGCGGCCAGCGCAGGCCTGCGCGATGCGATATCCAGAATAGCCCATACAATGTCGCCGCAGCAGAACACCTGCCCACGGTACAGTATGCGGAAATCCACATATACCTTGATTGATGGTTTCTCCGACAGCCATAGCTCCACAGTTACTGTCTCGCCCCAGAACGGCATCGGAGCATCAAACCTCATAGAGAACTCCGAGATTATCCACATCAGTGACCTTTTGCTCAAATCGAACGCAGCCACCTTATACGACGCCATCAGCGCGGCAAAGCAGTCCTGTGCCAACATCTGCGCTCCCACCGGAGTCAGATGGTAGTCCGGCCCCATAAGAGCATTGGTAACCTTATATTCTCTTCTGACAATTCTCATTCCTGCACAAAGTTAAGAAAAGAATACTACATTGAGCCCAACAGAAGGAAGAAGAGTCCGACAAGCACCAGAATCAAGTCAAGAGCCTTGCTGCGCAGATTTTTCTCGCGGAAGAGCAATGCGCCACACATGAACGACACCACAACACTACTGCGTCTTATCATTGATACTATGGTAATCATAGAGGCGCTTGATGTGAGCGCGCAGAAATAAGCGTAATCGGCCATCGTCAGGAATACCGAGATAAGCAGAATACTCCATCGCCATTGGAATCGTGCGGAAACGTCGCGCTTTGGCCACCACAATGTGAACAGCACGATAGTCATCAGTACCAGCTGATAGAAATTGCTCCACGCCTGCACGAACATATTGTTATACTGTCCCAGTAGATATTTGTCGAACAGTGCGCTAACGGCCCCCAGGAGTGTCGCCATTATCACGCACAGCACCCAGCGGTTGTGCTTGAAATCTATTCCCTCCTTGCGGCCGCTCACACTAAGCAGGTAAAACGATATGACGGCAATTGTAACACCTATCCATTGATAAAGATTCAGCCTCTCACCGAAAAGCAGCAGGCCACCTAACAGCACTATCACCGGCCTTGTAGCATTAATCGGACCGAACAGCGTAATGGGCAGATGTTTCATTCCAAAATACCCGAATATCCACGAGCCCAGCACTATTGACGCCTTCAGCATAATAAGCAGATGCGTCTGGATATCGGCAGAAGGCACATAAAGCGCAGAATCGAATGAAATCACAGAAAGTGATGATAATACTGTAGGAACAGCCATAAGCAGACTGCAGAACAGTGTATTCAGCCAAAGAACCGGAATTACCGCATTATCCTTGAGTGAATGTTTTTTCGATACATCATACAAGCCCAGAAACAGGGCCGACATAACCGCAAGAGTAAGCCACATAGCATCAGTCGCAAAAACTTTGCAAAATTAGCAAAAACAAACGCGAAAAACGGTAATTTCGCGGCCGTTTTACGAAAGGGAGTGTGCGTGAGTTTAAAATGGCAAACGATTTAACAAAGGGAAGCCCCGCCAAGGTAATATTCTATTTCTCATTGCCTATCATCTTAGGCAATGTATTTCAGAGGATTTACGAGTTTATGGATACGGTCATTGTGGGCCGTTACATCAACTACCAGGCTCTGGCGGGTGTGGGCGTGACCAACGGATTCACCTTTCTCGTGATGGGATTCGTGTGGGGAGTGACAGCCGGTCTCGGCATCCGCACAGCGCAACTCTTCGGAGCGCAGGATATGAATGGTGTGAGACGCTCAATAGGCACAAGCCTTATCATCTGTATTGGCCTGACAATATTTCTTACAGCAGTATCCTTGCTGCTTACAGGTCCGCTACTGACAATGATTAACACCGGTCCTGAGATATACGACTATTCATACAAGTATGTGACCACAATATTCGCCGGTCTGTTCGCCCCTATCGCATACAATATGGTATCGTGCATAATGCGTGCCCTTGGCGACAGCAGGACCCCACTCTATTTTCTGATATTCTCCTCAATACTGAACGTAGGTCTGGACCTGCTCTGCATCATCAAGTTCGGATGGGGAGTGCAGGGAGCCGCCATCGCCACAGTCTTCTCGCAGGCGGTATCGGCAGGGCTGTGTTTTCTGTACGCATTCCACCGTTACCCTGAGATAAGGCTCTCCGCATCGGACTTCCGTACCAGTTGGGCCTTCATCTGGGAGCATCTTCGCATAGGCATTCCCATGGCACTGCAGTTCAGTATCACCGCAATGGGATGCGTAATCCTGCAGGCAGCCTTGAATATTTTCCCGCCCACTTATATAGCCGGATTCACCGCAGCCAGCAAGGTTCAAAGCCTGTTCGTGCTGATACCTATATCGTTCGGAGTGGCAATAGCCAGTTATGTAGGCCAGAACTGGGGCGCCGGTGAGATTCGCAGAGTGCGTCAGGGCGTCAACGCCACTCTGGTTATGATTCTTACGGTATGTGTGGTAATGAGTGTGGTGATGGTCTCCTGTGCCAAGCCGATGACATCACTCTTCCTCAATGCCGAAGCCGGCGAGATGGTGGAGCCAATCTTCGCCGCAGCACGCCGTTACCTGAGTATCAGCGCGATGTTCTTCCCGTTCCTTTACGTAATATTTTTATACAGGAACGCCCTTCAGGGTGTAGGCAAGACATTCCTTCCGCTTATGGCCGGCGTACTTGAGTTGGTAATCCGCACCGTGGCATCGTTCACTCTGCCCCGCCACTACGGTTACGATGGCGTAATAGTATCCGACGTACTTGCCTGGGTTGGTGCGTGCATCATGCTCATTATCTCCTACATCATTCAGATGCCCAAGCCCTCCGCCACACCGCAAGCCCGACAGACTGACATTTATTTATGAATAGTATTTTAGAAGAACGTATGTTGTCACTGCGGGATGACTCGCAGGTAGAAGGTCTGAGCCGCTTTTTCAAGACCGGCCCTGGCCAGTACGGAGAGGGAGACCGTTTCCTTGGCATCAAGGTACCAATAACCCGGGGCGTGGTTAAGGAGATTTGGATGAAATGCAGTTTTGATGACCTTGAATCCTCAATTGCCAGCCCCTGGCATGAGGTTCGTCTGTGCACACTGCTTGCGCTTGTGCAGATATACAAACACGCCCGGAAAGACAAGGAACTGCAAAGCAAGTGCGTGGACTTTTATCTTTCCCATACCGGTAATATAAACAACTGGGACCTTGTAGATCTGAGTTGCTATGAGATACTCGGTGATTGGCTGCTGGACAAGGATCACAGTATTTTGTATGACCTTGCCCGTAACGGTAAGACCATCTGGGAGAAGCGCATCGGAATAGTAAGCTGTATGCAGTTCATACGTCACGGTGAGTGTGATGATGCGATTGCTATTGCCGATATTCTGCTGCACCATCCCCACGACCTTATACACAAGGCTACAGGATGGCTGCTCCGCGAGGTCGGCAAGAAAGACGAGGTCTTGTTGCGTTCTTATCTGGAGACTCCCGCCTCTGGTGAATCCTTGCCAAGATGCGCCACTATGCCACGGACTATGCTTCGATACGCGATTGAGAAACTTCCCGAACAGGACAGAATACTGTATATGTCGAAGAAAATATAATTGCAGGAAGAATGAGATAGAACACGAGGAGGTATTTAACTAGTTCCCGAAAATGGAGAGTATCAATACATTTTTCAGCGACTTAAGTTCCATTCTGTGGGGATGGCCTATGATTATTCTGTTGCTTGGCACTCACTTGTTTCTCACCATCCGCCTGAGATTCCCCCAGCGTTACATTCTCAAGGCTATACGCTTGTCTGTAAGCAAGGATAAGGGCGCCACAGGCGATGTGTCGCAGTTTGGAGCACTTGCCACAGCCCTTGCCGCGACCATAGGCACCGGAAACATCGTGGGTGTAGGTACAGCCATAGCCCTTGGCGGTCCGGGAGCTGTATTCTGGTGCTGGCTGACGGGCGTATTTGGCATCGCTACCAAGTATGGCGAGGGCCTGCTTGCCATTAAATATCGCGTGAAGACAGAGAGCGGAAGAATGTTAGGCGGACCGATGTTTGCCCTGGAACGCGGGCTGGCAGACAACTCTACAGGTATTAAGAGGTTCATTTGGAAAGCACTTGCCGTGGCTTTCGCCCTGTTCACAGCCATAGCGGCCTTTGGCATAGGAAGTACCGTTCAGGCTAACGCCATATCTACTATGTGCTCCGATACCTACGGTCTCAATCCCGTATTCATTGGAGCTATCATCACCCTCCTTGCGGCAATAGTAATAGTAGGTGGAGTAAGAAGCATAGCCAAAGTCTGCCAGACACTGGTGCCGTTTATGGCCATACTCTATATTCTGGGGTGCATAGTCATTCTTTTCATCAACGGAGAGTTTGTTATGCCGGCTATCAAACTCATCATCAAAAGCGCATTCAGTCCTGCAGCCGCAGGTGGTGGTCTCGTGGGTTCATCTGTTATGCTGGCCGCACGCTATGGTATAGCCCGTGGACTGTTTTCCAATGAATCAGGTCTTGGCTCAGCGCCTTTGGTAGCCGCAGCGGCACAGACAAAGAACCCGGTACGTCAGGCTTTGGTAAGCTCATCCGGCACATTCTGGGACACGGTGGTGATTTGCGCCCTGACCGGTATTGTACTGGTCTCCAGCATTCTTGCATTTCCTGACATTGACGGAGGCGATGGAGGAGTCCTTACAAAGATGGCCTTCTCCAAGATACCGTATGTCGGGCAGCCAATCCTCATCTTCGGTTCCCTTACCTTTGCCTTTTCCACCATATTGGGATGGAGTTACTATGGCGAGCGTGGAATGGAATATCTGACGCGCTCCAGAAAATGGCTCATTGTTTATCGCATCGCGTTCCTTGTTACCGTTTTTTTGGGCTCCATCATAAGCCTCAACGTAGTCTGGAACATAGCCGACTGCCTGAATGCCCTGATGGCCGTTCCCAACCTTCTGGCGCTCCTGTTCCTCAGCGGTGTGATTGTACGCGAGACAAAGACTTACCTTTGGGACAAGAATCTGGACAAGGAGTAATCTGAATGGGTTACCTGTTCCAGAAATGGTTTACCGGACCGTGGCCGTGACCGATGGTATATTCACTGCCAGACTCTATGGCTCGGGAGATGTAATCCTTGGCGGCACGGGCGGCATCATCCAATGAATGCCCTTGCGCCAGATATGACGCAAATGCCGATGAGAGCGTGCATCCGGTGCCGTGAGTATTCGGTGTAATCACCCTTTTTGAGCGCAGCTCCACTATGTGGTCCTCCTCGGCATTATAGAAGTAATCCACCAGCTCGTCATCGTCCAGATGGCCGGCCTTCATCAGTACCGACACCCTACCCCTCATTGACAGCTTGCGCGCAATCCGAGGCAAATCCTCCTGACTGGAAATCCTCTCGCCTGCCAGTATCTCTGCCTCCGGAATGTTTGGCGTAATGACCCGTGCCATCGGCAGCAGTCTTGACTGCAGAGTCTCTACAGCGCTCTCCTCAATCAGCCTGTGGCCTGATGTCGATACCATAACAGGGTCCAGCACGATATTCCTCACGGAATATGCCGATAGTACCGAATAAATAGCCTCGATAACCTCCGATGAATGCAGCATTCCAATCTTCACGGCATCCGCACCGATGTCCGAGAGGACAGCCTTGATCTGCCCTGCCACAATCTCCGGCACAACCGGAAACACATCCTGTACCCCAAGCGTGTTCTGCACGGTCACCGCTGTAATCGCGCTTGCCGCATAACCACCGGTAGCGCTTATAGCCTTTATATCGGCCTGAATGCCGGCTCCACCGCCGGAATCGCTCCCCGCTATAGTCAATACAATCGGATATTTCCTCATAAACAAAACCTTTTTCTACTTCAGTAATCCCAGAACTATTTAGACAAAGCACTGTTATAATAATTCAATTAATTCCCGTGCCGCATCACGAGGCGATGCCGCATTGACAATCGCGCTGACCACGGCTATTCCATCCGTGCCGCAAGCCATAACATCGGCTGCAGTACGCGCGTTCATACCACCAATCGCCACCGTAGGATGCACCGACAGTCTCACCGCCTCGCGAAGACCGTCCAGCCCGAACGGCCGTGCCGTATCCGTCTTGGTAGAGGTGGCGAACACCGGCGACACCCCCACATAATCCACATCCAACGCATTAGCCGCCACAATATCATCCATACTTTCCACCGACAGACCGATAATTCTGTCAGGTCCAAGCAGCCTTCGGGCAATGTCGAACGGCATATCAGACTGGCCTATATGAACACCATCCGCATCGCACGCCAGAGCCACATCCACACGGTCGTTGATAATAAGCGGCACACCCGATGGTCTGAGCAATGCTACCAGCTCGCGCCCTAACGCCACAAAATCGCGCATCGGACAATCCTTCTCGCGCAATTGTACCATAGTAACGCCACCGGCCACAGCCTCACGCACAACATCAACCATATCACGCCCCATAGATAGTCCACGGTCAGTGACAAGATACAACCTCAACAACTCACGCCTCATTCTCATAACTCACATCCTTTAATCATACCGGCAAACTTCTCCGGCTCAAACACACTCAATTCATCGATGACAGCGAGCTGCATAGAGCCCAATCCCGCGCTACTTGCGGCAGCCCTCTCACCAGCCACACCCATCAAAGCCATTGCACCCCAGGCGGCAGAAAGGAAATCACAGTCAACAGCCGCAAATGCGGCACAAAGCGCCGACACAGTACAACCTGCGCCACTGATACGGCTCATTAGCGGATTGCCGTTCTTAACGGTAAGCACCCTGACACCGTCTGTAATATAGTCCGTCTCACCACTTACCACCACTGTACAACGATACTCAGAAGCCAGCCTCCTTGCGCTCTCTAAAGCAGCCTCACTGCTCTCCAGGCTGTCAACACCCCTCACCTTGCCAACAATACCGGCCAGAGCCATAATCTCCGATGCGTTGCCCCTGATAATGGCAGGACTATACCTGCGGATAAGACGCAAGGCAGTGTCCGTGCGAAGCCTGCTCACCCCAGCCCCCACAGGGTCAAGCACCCAGGGCCTGGCATATTCGGCAGCCGCGTCAACAGCCTCTATCGCAGCATCAACCAAGGCCCCGTCAGGACAGCCTATATTCACATACAGTGCGGAACTTTTGGCAACAACCTCACGCATCTCCTCCCTGCGGAAAGACATCAGCGGCGATGCCCCTACCGCAAGAAGAGCGTTGGCATTGAAACTCATCACGACATAATTCGTAATGCAATGAATAAGTGGATTCTCAGTGCGGATTGCACGACAATCAGAAATAAACTTCTGTCTCATACTTCCTACGTTGTAATTACACAAATCAGGTTCAACGGGTATAATCTCAGCCATACCGGAGTACAGCACCCCCTAATATTTGCGGCAAAGCTACAAACAAATATCGTAAGCTGCGCAAAACAGACCACTAAATATATGTAACAAAAGAATAATTATCCATAAGCACACTCAGATGTGTTTTTTTCAGGTTAAAAAAGCTCAATACCGACTTTTATTTTTAATCTATAGTTAAATTTGCATTGAATATATTCAGGAGTAAATGCAAAGAGTGATTGTAATAGCCGAGGAACTTGAGCGGAAACTTATAGACCAATATCTGCCGGACTGCGATGATCAGGTAATCGTGACCGGCGTGGGAGCTTTCAACATCATTCAGAGACTGCGCGACCTTCCCCTTGACACAGAGATAATAAACATCGGTTATGCCGGAAGCAGCAACTTTGAGATAGGCTCAGTAATCGAGGTGTCCGAGTCAAAGCTCAACCATCCCTCAATAAGCTACGATGAGCCCACATACAAGCTTTGCACCACCAACGGAATGCGTCACGCCATCTGTTATACCAATACAGATTTTGTGCTGCATTCCAAATACAAGGACTGCGTGTTCGATATGGAGCTGGCCTTCATTATGGTTATGGGCTTTGAGAAAGTACGTGCCTTGAAGATTGTGAGCGATAATCTGAGCCTGCACTCGTATCACGACACTGTGGCCGAGGCTACTGTCACCGGGTCAAATACTTTGAATAAGATACCAAGCTTCCAGGTAAACCACCTGAAGCTGCTTCGCGGAATATATGTCTCACGCAAGGACAAGGTTGGAGGCGAGACCGTCACCACCTTCGACATCCGTATGAAGGAACCCAACCGCGAGCCGGCACTCAGCGCCGAGGTCAGCCACACAATTGAGCATCTTGCCGCCACCTATCTCAGGAACAACCCCACGTGGAAAGACTGGATAGTATATTGGGGCCCCATGGGATGCCTCACCGGCAGTTATCTCATCATCAAGGGAGACCTTAAGTCTGAGGACATAGTTGAGCTTATGAAGAACACCTTCAACTTCATTGCAGGCTACGAGGGTGAGATTCCGGGAGCCACCCCACACGATTGCGGCAACTGGTCGTTCACAGACCTTGAGGGAGCTAAGAGAGAGGCTCACAAATTTCTTACCGAGGTAATTCTGAACATCAAGTACGAAAACCTGCATTACCCAGAGGAATAAAGAACATTGCATTATGAAATATCAGCTTATTTGTAGAAAGTGCGGAGCCGTAATAGGCAGTTTTCAGGATTGGTTCAATCAGGACCAGCTCTGCAAGTGTGGCAGCAACCACGCCGAGGTTACCTACTCCACCGACTATCATAGACTTGATGAGCTCTGCGCCCCGGGCCAGAGCGTGGGCAGCCTGTATCATTATTACGATTTCCTGCCGCTTGACAGCAAGGAGGGCATCGTAAGCCTTGGCGAGGGAGCAGTCCCAATTGAGGACTGGGAGTTCCTGAGCCGTTTTGCCAAAGAGCAGTACGGCATTGACTGCCGTGTGGTGGTTGCCCGCAACGACCTGAACGCAGGCACAGGCACCTTCAAGGACATAGCGGCATCATTGGCCGCCACCCTCTTCAAGCAGCACGGCGTGAGGGAGTATTGCCTTGCATCCACAGGCAATGCCGCCACCGCATACGCCACCTATCTGGCAAAGGCCGGGGTGAGGTTCCACATCTTCGCCCCACACGATATGTATATGGAGTCGCAGGATGCCATACGCGCCACAGGACAGGACCTTGTGGTATCCAATGGCGGTTACGGTCAGGCCAAGGCCGAGGCAGCGGCATTCCATAAAGAGCAGCGCGTTATGATATCGGCCGGCAACATCGACCCCGTCCGTGTAGAGGCCAAGAAGACACTGGTATTCGAGTGCATGCGCCAGCTTGGCCGCATCCCCGATGTATATATGCAGGCCGTGGCAGGCGGCACCAGTCCCATCGCCTTTGAGAAAGGTATGCGCGAGATAGCACAGGCCTATCCTCAGTACAAGATGCCAAGGATGCTCCTGGTACAGCAGGACACCTGCGACCCGATGGTGCAGGCCTGGGAATGGGCCACCGGCAACGACTTCCCCGAAGGCTGGGAGAAGAACTTCCCGTCAGTAGCCCCACATACCAGGATATCAATCCTCACTGCCGGCACTCCGGGTATGTACCCGATAGTCGGCCCTATCGTAAGGAACAGCGGCGGCTCGTTCCTGCGCATCAAGGAGGAAGGTCTTGAGGAGTATGGCCGCATAGTATGGAGAGAGAAAGGCATCTACCTGGGTCCTGCATCGGCAGTCTGCATTGCAGGCTTCTACGAGGCCCTCAGGCAGAACAGGATAAAGAACGGCGACCTGATTCTTCTGAACACCGGCGAGGGCTGCGCCCGCGCCAACTGGTTCAAGGCCGCCATTGATGGTGATAAGTAGCAACAGCGGTAGCCCCTGCGGGTGCTGTACAATAGAAAGAAAGAGATTTATAAATATAAAAGAGACAAATATGAAGAAAGAAGTTCAATTCAGTTTAGTGTACCGCGACATGTGGCAGTCGTCCGGCAAGTACGTGCCCCGCAAGGACCAGCTGGCCAAGATTGCCCCGGTAATCATCGATATGGGCTGCTTCGACCGCGTTGAGACCAACGGAGGCGCAAGCGAGCAGGTAAACCTACTCTACGGTGAGAACCCGAACCTGGCCGTCCGCACATTCACCAAGCCATTCAACGAGGCAGGCATCAAGACCCACATGCTTGACCGTGGTCTGAACGCCCTCCGTATGAACCCTGTTCCGGCAGACGTACGCCAGCTTATGTATAAGGTAAAGCACGCACAGGGCGTTGACATCACCCGTATCTTCTGCGGACTCAACGACCCGCGCAACATCATCCCTTCTATCAAGTGGGCAAAGGCCGCCGGTATGACAGCACAGGCCACAATGTGCATCACCTACTCAAAGGTGCACACGGCTGAGTACTACATCAACCTGGCAGAGCAGCTCATTGAGGGTGGCGCACAGGAAATCTGCCTGAAGGATATGGCAGGCATCGGCCGTCCCGCAATGCTCGGAACAATAGTCCGCGCCATCAAGGAGAAGCACCCCGACATCATCATACAGTACCACGGCCATACAGGCCCCGGCTTCTCTGTAGCCTCAATGCTTGAGGTGGCAAAGGCCGGAGGCGATGTGCTTGATGTGGCGATGGAGCCGCTGAGCTGGGGTAAGGTTCATCCGGATGTCATCACCATTCAGGCAATGCTGAAGGATGCCGGATTCCTGGTCAAGGACATCAATATGAAAGCCTATATGGAGGCAAGAAGCCTTACACAGAGCTTCATTGACGACTTCCTGGGCTACTGGATTGACCCGAAGAACTCACTTATGACCTCACTGCTTGTAGGCTGCGGCCTGCCTGGAGGTATGATGGGCTCACTGATGGCCGACCTTAAGGGTATGCACGCCGCCATCAACACCAACCTGCGCAAGAAGGGCGAGAAGGAGCTCTCAGAGGATGAGCTGCTGGTTGAGCTGTTCGATGAGGTACAGCGTATATGGCCTATGCTCGGCACTCCTTGTCTTGTAACACCTTTCTCACAGTATGTAAAGAACGCAGCCCTGATGAACCTCTACTCAAAGTCTATGGACGAGAAGCCATTCTCACGTATGGACCCGGCCATGTGGGGTATGATCTTAGGCAAGTCCGGCAAACTGCCAGGCGAGCTGGCCCCGGAGATTGTAGAGCTTGCCAAAGAGAAGGGATTCGAGTTCTATACAGGCGATCCGCAGAGCCTTTATCCGGACGAGCTGCCACGCTTCATCAAGGAAATGGAGCAGAACGGCTGGGACCGTGGTCAGGACGACGAGGAGCTGTTCGAGTTCGCAATGCACGAGAAGCAGTACCGCGAGTTCAAGTCCGGTCAGGCCAAGGCACAGTTCAACAAGGACCTGCTGGAGCGTATGGAGAAGGCACAGGCCGGAACCGCAGGCGCACCTGTAAAGCACCTTACGGCAGCCGACAAGCGCGCCATCCTGCATCCGGACGCCGATGCGATCGAGGCCCCTGTAAACGGTCGCATTATGTGGGAGCTTGACTTCAACGAGGATTCAAAGGCACCTGCATTCGGCAAGAAGTTCCGCGAGGGCGAGACCATCGCCTACCTGCAGACAGAGCACGGAATAGAGACCATCGCAGCTCCTATGGACTGCAAGATTGCAGGCATCGACGCAGAGCAAGGCACAATGCTCGCCAAGGGACATCCTATTGCCTGGGTTGAGAAGGCCAGCATAGAGCCTGCGGCACCGGCGGCAGAGAAGCCGTCAAAGCCGGCCGACAGCAAGGTAATCCCAGCAGAGGGCAAGTGGAAAGACTCTACCAACGTACTCAAGCAGAACTAATCACTACAACCAACAAAGCAATGGATATATTTGATAAGATAAGAAAATCAACCGGCGGCCCTATCGGTCAGTACAGAGAGAAGGCAGACGGTTACTTCGCATTCCCGAAACTTGAGGGAGAGCTTGGACCGCATATGCGCTTCAACGGCAAGGAGGTTCTCTGCTGGAGCCTCAACAACTACCTGGGCCTTGCCAACCATCCCGAGGTACGCAAGATTGATGCCGAGGCAGCCGCACGCTGGGGTATGGCCTACCCTATGGGAAGCCGTATGATGACCGGCCACACCGCACTGCACGAGAAGCTTGAGAAAGAGCTTGCCGAGTTTGAGCGCAAGGAGGCGGCATTCGAGTTCAACTTCGGTTATCAGGGCATAGTATCGGCCATTGACTCACTGCTCAGCCGTCACGACGTGCTGGTCATTGACTCCGAGGCCCACGCCTGCCTGATAGATGGCTCACGCCTTCATATGGGCACAACCTACAAGTTCAGGCACAACGACATAGTATCGTGCGAGCAGAAGCTGAAGATTGCAACCGCCGAGGCCGAGGCAAACGGTGGCGGTGTGCTGCTCATAACCGAGGGTGTGTTTGGAATGACCGGAGCATTAGGCATTCTTGACCAGATTGTAGCACTCAAGCAGAAATACAACTTCAGAATACTCATTGACGATGCCCACGGCTTTGGCGTGATGGGTCCTAACGGACGCGGAACATCAGAGCACTTCGGCGTTATGGACGGCATAGACCTTTACATTGGCGCATACGCCAAGTCTATGGCCACCATCGGCGGTTTCATTGCATCGGAAAAGGACATCATCACCTACCTGCGCTACAATATGCGCTCACAGATGTATGCCAAGGCACTGCCAATGCCAATAGTGGAGGGCTGCCTGAAGAGACTGGAGATAATCCGCAGTGCCGAGGGCGATGCCCGCAGAGCTCACCTCTGGGAGGTTACCCGCCGCCTGCAGAACGGTTTCCGCGACCTTGGTTACGAGATTGGTCCGGCCGAGGCTTGCGTAACACCTGTCCACCTGAGATGCGGTGTGAACCAGGCCACCAACATTGCCGTTGACCTGCGCGAGAACTATGGCATCTTCTGCTCAATAGTGACCTACCCTGTCATTCCTCCAGGAATGCTGATATTCCGCATCATATCCACAGCCGCACACAGCATTGAGGATGTTGACCGCACACTCGCTGCCTTCAAGGACATCAAGGCACGTCTGGAGCGCGGAGACTACGACAAGGAGATGCCGGATATGGCGCTTATAAAATAGACGTAGCGTAACGCCGGTTACGTTACACGAGAAAAAGGGCTTGCATCCATTTGCAAGCCCTTTTCCTATTATAAATATGACTCTTCAGACTATTGGCCGGCAACTTCGGGAATGGACGCACCGTCTGAGGCATTTTTCAGCTCAGAAAGGGCGTCATTGAGAAACTTTAAGGCTTCCAACAATAAATTCATATTTTTTTCTTTTTCATAATCCCTTTCAATATAAGCGAAAATCTCCACAACAAGAGGTATGGCCTGCTCTATCTCATCAGGATTTTCTCCAACGGCTATGGAATGTGCCGCCATACCTACGCCCATTACATGGGCAGACCTGTCATAATAATTATTTTTCTCATATTTCAATTTGTCGCGATAGAAAACGAGCTTGCGAAGCAACTCTGACTGGAACTGCGATGCCACCGCACGCTTCTCATCGATACTTCTCCTGACATCGGCAACCTTCTTGTCGGTCTGCACAATATAGATTGAGCCTTCGCAACTGGCTCTGTTGTTTTTAAACACATAATCCCATTCCATTGCGTATATCAGGCTCCTCGTTGGCTCAGTCAGCGACTTTGTAACCACAAGTACGCTGCTGGACTTATTGCTGCCAATTATCAGAGGTGCCTCCGAATCTGAGTAAGGAATGGAGAATGAGATATGCTCCTTCGCCTCAAACAACGGTGACTGCTCCGAAAGGTATGCATAGCTCACGTCCCCGGCATTGCACTCAGCTTTGTATGCCGCAATGACACCATCTATCAGTTTCTTGTTCTGCTCATTAGGAAAAGCAGTGAGCCCATTGCCCATTCCAACAGTTGCCGGCATCAGAAAATCGTAGCGCGAGCACTGCCACGCATCGGCATCCACACCATGTGAGGAGAAGCTTGTGTATTGCACTTTCTTACCTGTCAGCAATTTATTGAATGCATCCGCCAGTGTACTTTTCCGTGCCTGAATGCCGGTCACAGCCAGCAGCATACAGGCCATAAGGGTTGTTACTCTTGTTTTCATATTGTTGTCCGTTTTATTTGTCTGTTATTGTAATAGTGATACATATATCGAGTTTGCGGCCAGAGTAGCCTCCTCGTCAAGATTCAGCAGGCTCAGAATATACAGGGAGTCCTGCCTCTGGAATTCCCTCTCCAACGCCATCAGCTCACTGCCTATTCCAGTTGTGTCAACAAAGAACATCACGCTCTGGTCCTGATGAGTCATCTCGTGCCGTATCTCAAGCTCTGGCGCCGGAGCCTCAGGCTCTTTTGCGACAGTCACGCTTTTCACACTTTTCGCATCCTTCACGCTCTTCTTGCTCACTGCCGCCACTGCGGTCTTGTGAACCGGAGGCAATGCAACCTGAGTCACATCGGGCAGGCTCGGATTGCGCGTAACGGTATCAGCTGGTACTGTCTGCACGGAGTCCGTCTCCGTGCTGTCGTAATTTCCCGCAACCGGTGTCGTTGGCTGTGGAATGGCTGTCTCAGCAAGCTGCGGCTGCACCGCAGAGTCGCCTTTCGGAGGTGTGGTCAGAACCAGCAGCAATGCCACCGCACAGGCGGCTGCAATCCAAGGCCACAGGAGCACACTCTTGCGGACGGCCCCCATTCGCGACAACCTCTCAACCGCATCGGCCGACGGACGCACCGGCTCCTTGTCAAGAAGCGCGAACATCTCACGGTACGGGAGCAGGTCGGCCGGAATCTCATCGCTGCCGCTGAAATAGCTCTTCAGCAGCCGGAGCTCCTCCTGGGTGCTCTCACCTTCCATATAGTGGTCTATGCAGACCCTTATTCTGTCGGTTTGATTAGTCTCCATATTATTTGTCTCTTTTCTGTAAACTCAATAGAAGTGCCTTGCGAGCCTTGCACAGGGCGGTGCGGACGGTAGTCTCGCTTATTCCCAAGATCTCAGCTATGCGGCTGTTCTCCAGCCCGTCCTGCTGGCTCATCCTAAGGATTGTCATCTGCGATGCGGGCAGGCCGTCAATGCTCTCAGCCAGCCATTCCGCATTCTCCTTCTCCTCAAGAATCCACTGAGCGCACTGCTCGGTTATCTGCCGTGCCTCGTCTGCCAGTTCCAGCGGAACGGTGCGGCGGGCCCGCAGACGCGAGATGCTAAGGTTCTTGCATATCACTGTGGCGATGGCCCGTGCCGCTGTCTTGTCTGCGATGCGGTCTCTGATTGTCCAGAGGCGCAGAAGCGTATCCTGCGTGATGTCCTCAGCCTCCTGCCCGTCACGCAGGAACCTAAGGCTTACGGATACGATTTCCGGCCGTAACCGCCCCACCATCTTACAGAACTCACTGTCAGTCATTACTCCGTTCCCGCTATGCTCAATCCGAAATACAAACGCACAAAGGCCGCTTCCGTTCCCTCGCCTCCCCCAAATTTAACAATAATTATGATTGGAACTACTTACCTTAGCAAAGATAAATCGCAATACTTTATGGGCAATAAATGAAAACTTATATCTTTACACAACTAATAAACTATATATGAAAAAGTCAATTGCATTTTTCGCATTTCTGTGCTTTGCAGTGGGCACAACCAGCGCTAAGGGCTTACTGAAGAACCTGGAGAATACCGTATTCAACAAGGTTGAGAACACCGTCAACAAGAAGACGGACAATCCGGAAGGGAGTTATGCCAAGATAGATACCAAAAAGCTCGAATATACCATCCCATATATTCCGGTGGAGAAGCGCTCCACCATCCTGCCGAAGCACAATATCTGCTCCATCGCACCAGCGGAAGAATCTTCAGACTATTTCATCACGGGCAGCGGCACCCTGCGCATGCAGGCTTCCGGCCAGCCCTATAACGAAGTGATGACCTATACCCAGGAAAATCTCTATGAGCCGAAATGGGCTGAGACTCCCCTGCCCCCAGACATGCGCCCTTACCTGCCCCGCATCCGCCAACTGCTGCTGGAGGGCAAGCCGGATGAGGCGAACGCCCTGGTTGACGAGGCCCAGAAAAAGGCCGGCTTCGAAAAGTATATGAATTTCGACAACAAGATTCTGTACCCCGTAGGCGGGCCGGCCAGGCACACAGCATTCACGCTCACCTTCCGCCGTCCGGAGCAGCCCGATACACGGGACTATTTGCGCTTTCTGGACATGCAGAACGGTATGATCACCTCAATGTGGACAGATGCGCGCGGTTCTTTCCGTAACGAATGCTTCTGCGCCTATGACGGTGACGTAACCGTGAACCGCTTCACTGCGCCAAAGGGACAGCTGGATCTGGACGTGGAGATACAGCTGCCAAGATTGACCGGCAGCACCCACGAGCTGAATATCGAGGACGGCACCATCACTCTGGCCACCGCGTATAATCCGGACTTCGGCCAAAAAGGCTATGCCGTGGTCATCCGTTTCCTGCCTAAAGGCGGCACTATGAAAAAGGCCGAAACAGGCATTCACATTTCCGGAGCGGACGGCCTGATGGTAATCGCGAAGATCAAGGTGTTCGAAAGCGACTTCACCTTTGAATGCGTCAAGCCCGTCCGTGACGGACTGATGGCCATGAAGGTCGATTTCGACAAGATGCTCAAGGGCAACGAAAAGTACATCGGCGAGCGTATGGACCGTTCCCGTATCCATCTGAGCCCCGACGAAGACTTGCTGCTTTCCGGCGAGGAACTGCTACGTCGCGCCCACAGCAAGAACGAGCTGGATCCCACCCTGCTGGAGAAGCTCTATGATATGGGCCGCTTCTTCCAGATATACGAGACAGGCAAGAATATTCCTCCTTTTACGGGCCAGCACAACATCAACACCAACCTGCAGGTCTGCGCTGGAAACAACACGGGCCTCTTCGACGAGATGGACGTGTATTTCAAGTATTACGAGACGAAGTTCGATGACTTCCGCACAAACGCGCAGCTCCTCTACGGCGCCCGCGGCCTGCTGGCCAGCGTCCACTGCGACCCGAACTCCGGCCTGTACTATCATTTCTCACACACATATCCGCATTACGCCTTTACGGGCGTCCTTGGTTGGGTCTATAACGAGTTGTGGGGCTACTACCTAGTCACAGGAGACAAGGAATTCCTGCGTACCCGTCTGATCCCGGCCTACAAGGAAATGGCCCTGTTCTACGAGGATTACGCGTGCGACCGTGGCCCGGACGGCAAGGTCATCTTCTATCCGTCCTTCTCTCCGGAGAACCCTACCCCGAATCCAGGCTATGAGACAGTCACCAGCAGAGACATCAATCCTACGAGAATCAACTCTGTAATGGACATCGCCATCTGCCGCGAGATCCTGATGAACCTGATTGATGGTTGCAAGACCCTGGGCATTGAGGAGGAGAACATCCCTCACTGGGAGGCACAGCTCGCATCCCTTCCAACCTATCTTCTGGACTTGGACGGCGGTCTGAAGGAATGGGCCTGGCCAACTATCGAGGAGAACTACAACCACCGCCACGTGTCACACCATTATGACGTATGGCCAGGCCGGGCGGTCACACCCGAAAAGAATCCCGCGCTGGCGGAAGCCATCATAATCTCCAACCGCAAGCGCGCCCAGCAGGACGACTCTGCCCATGGCATCATCCACCGTGCCTTCACGGCCATCCGCCTGAAGGATATGGAAGAAGCCGAGCAGAACCTTAGCCAGCTGCTCAACCACGGTTTCGTCCGCCGCACACTACAGACCAGCCACTTCCCCTATAGAGGCGTGTTCCCGGATCTGACGGGCGCTGTCCCGGCATTCCTGGTGGAGATGTGCGTCTTCAGCGAGCCCGGCACGGTGGGACTCCTGCCGGTGATGCCTGCCAACCTGATGCACGGCGCCATTGACGGCGTCTGGCTGTATACCTTTGCCAAGCTTGATCACATGGACTGGGACGAAAAGGGCATCCATGCCTCCATCACCTCCAATCAGGCCCAGACCCTGACGCTTCGCAACCGCCGGGAAGGCTGCCGCATCCTTGTGAATGGCAAGGAGCTGGCCAAGGACGGCGACCATGTCCAGTACACGTTCAAAGCAGGCGAAACCGCACAGATCGAAATCATCTTCTGATCGGACCGTCCGTCTCCGGGCATAATTCCGGACAGTACCAGGTATACCACATTTAAGTCGCGCTACATATCCAAACGCAAACGCAACACTTAAGGAATGTGTTGAAAATAGCAGGAACTATTCGATTTTTTGAAGATAGCCCATGAAACGTTTGTCCGCCCTGTTGTACCAGATGTGGCGAAGACATCCGTCAATCAGCGCAAATTCGCAATCAGACGTTCCGCCGGAAGATATGATCCTGTCTATTTCCAATACTGCTTCCGGCTCTGACGCTGTCCCGTCCGGATACATGGTCATCTCATAAAGGAGATCATATTTTCCTATCGGCTGGTACAGGAATGAAAGATAAATTGATTTATCCTTGAGGGCCATGGCTTTGAATATGGAGGTCGACAGCATGGCATCATCAGGACAATCCAGCAATGTCACGCCCTGATTTCCCCAAAGGACATGTCCATCCAGGTCCACGGAATTGGCGGAAAGTGAGCATTTGTTGTTGATCTTTTCAATGGTCAGGACAAACAGCTGATCGGTGCCTGGACATACAACAGTCTGTGAACCGATCACGCCTCTGTATCCATCCGGTCTGATATCGGCCTCTGGGGTATCAGGAACACCTTCGGAGTTGAAATGATAGACATACTGGTGGGCAGTGCTGATGCCTGATCTGAGCATTACATATGCTCCGCCTTTACTGTCCTGATTTATCTCGGCCCTGAGACCGGGATAAAATTTCCTTTCACTCATAAGCACGCACTGCGAAAGAACACGGCCGTCCTCTGATATCTTGATCACATCCACGTGCCCCTCGAGAATGGTTTGTGTTCCGCCTCCACCTTTCTGGTTCGCAAGCTGGACGATAATGAACAGTTCATTCTTGTCGTTCACAAGAAGCTGCGGCCTGCGGATGAAACGTTTTTCACCATTTGTAAAGATGATGGGCTCTGACATTTCTCCATTGGAGCTGACCCTTCTTACCACAAGCTGGTCCAGACTGTTGCAGGCTGCAACCCAGGCTCCTCCCTTGTTGTCAGCGGCGACCATTCCTTCTGTGGGGCTGAATTCGGTACCGGTTGCGTACGGGTTCAGTTCATAGAACATTCTTCCGTTCTTTCCCCACTCCTCCTTGCCGTCGGGGGAAATCTTCGTGATATAAGGCACCATCTCCTTCGAGCCTTCCTTTCTGGCGCTGAAGATGTTTATGACATGCCCGTCTGAAGTGACGTCAAAGATGTTCAGATTAATGAATGGTCTCCCTCCATAACTTGTCATTATTTTCCAGTTGTCCCATTTCAACTTTCCTTCAGGTGATATGCACTGCATATACGGGACGTAATAGCTGTCATTGACCGTAGCCCAGCTTTCAACATAAATGTTCTTTGTTACAGGATCAGCCTTGTACAGCAGTACGTTAATAGGGAACTCGCATGAATAGTTCTGGATCTTCGAGATCAGGGGAGTTGGTGTTGGTATCAGAACATCGGTGCAGGAACACAGCAACAAGGCTGATAACAAATATATATCTATACGTTTCATTTTGACAGTCATTTAGTTTAATCGTGGACAGGGCG
>JAZLLE010000005.1:0-33673 GCA_045597985.1 Bacteroidaceae bacterium
GAGCGGCGGCAAGACTCAGGTGAGCACCCAGCTACTGACCGGACAGAACAGCCTGCTGGAGAATTACACCGGTGGTAACGCCTACCTGCGCGCCGTAGCCACATACGGCGGCGAGGGCCGTGACGATATAGGCTCGTCCAACTTTGATGAAGGCAAGTGGGAAGACGATTACGATTATGCCAGCTCCGCCAGCCAAAGCAGCGATGGTGACACAGGTAATGTAAGTGACTCCAACAGCGGAACTGGTTCCGTAGGCGGAAGCGGCTCAGCCGGCAACACCAACTCCACCTTCCGGCCAAACCCCTTTGAGGACGAATAAGGCAATTCCGTAGCAGTCAGAGACTGTCTTTGGGGCGTCTCTCTTAAGAAGCCGTAAAGCGAGTTCCGCGTTTTAGCGTTTCACGGCGTAGGGAGCAGGCTTCGTAGAGCCTGGCCCAAAGGCAGCCTCTGACTGCGGCCTTACCAGCAACACCCATATTAGCATTCTTGAAGCAACACCATTTGATTACAGACTGAATATCTCTGATGAACTTCCTTTTATTTGTCCTTTTTATTGCCGGTTAACATTTTATTTGTAGCTTTGCACAAAATGTGTTAACTTGTTAAGAAATGGATGCCTTAAAATCAACTAAGAATCTGGAGGTTATCAATAAGATCCGTGCTATAATGACTCGCAGGGGAATGTCGCAAAAAGATCTTGCCTTGCTTTTAAATAAAAGAGAATCAGAGGTTTCAAGATGGATGTCCAATAAAGTCTGCATATCTGCTAAAAATCTGGAAAGAATTGAGGCCGTTTTCGGCGAGCCTGTACGGATTGAAAGCGATGTTAAGAACGATGCGAAGACTGTGGCTGGTGTTCAGCGCAACTACGCAATAATACTGGCCGGCGGTGTGGGCAGCAGGGTTGGCGCGAGTGTTCCCAAACAATTTGTCGAGATACTGGGAAAGCCAGTGCTGGCCTATACCATTGAGGCATATCAGAATCATCCTGACATAGACGGAATAGAGATTGTGTGTGTAAACCATTACGAGGACACACTTCGCGAAATGATTAAAAAGTATCAACTGACAAAAGTCAGGTGGATATGCCAGGGTGGAGCAACATTTCAGGACAGTGTTTACAATGGCGTGAGGAATCTGGTGGGTAAAATTGACAAGAACGATATAGTTATGGTACATTATGGCGCTGCTCCGTTTACGTCGGCTCAGATTCTGACAGATGCCATCAGGGTATGTCGCCAGTACGGAAGCAGTGTCTCTGTCACACCGTGCTTCCAACTTATGGGAAGCAACGACGGTGATGGCGAGAGCAAATGCTGGGTTGACCGTGACAAGTATGTGCAGATTGCCTGCCCGCAGAGCTTCCGCTTTCAATACATATGTGACCTGTATGAGGAGGCGATAGAGAAGAACCTTTTGAGTAAGGTTGAGCCTCATACAACATCACTGATGTACCTTATGGGCGAGACCCTGCATCTGAGCTATGGCGATCAGAGCAACATAAAGATTACTACAAAAGAGGATCTGGATATGTTTGAGGGATATGCCTTGATGAGACTTTACAGAGAAGGAAGAATTACAATTAAGGATTGAGTATGGGATTTTTGAGTCAGCCTGCATATTTGCCTGAGCAGAGTGGTGAGGAAGCCGATAATAAGTATCGGAAACTCCGTTGGCAAGTGTTTATTGGAGCATTTGCGGCTTATGCCGGTTTCTATCTTGTCCGAAAGAATTTCTCAATGGCGATGCCCTTTATGGAGCAGTTCGGCTTTGAGAAAAGCGAGCTGGGAATAGTCCTTTCAATGAATGCTTTCGCGTATGCGTTCAGCCGTCTGCTGATGGGGCCGGTCAGCGACCGAAGCAATTCAAGGACATTTTTGCCTTTGGGGCTGGTTTGCGCCGCAACTGCGATGTGCTTTATGATAGTTCCTATAGCATACATACAAAATCACTCCTTGAGCATTTTCGTGATGTGCGTGCTGAATGCTCTTGTAGGATGGTTCAATGGAATGGGCTATCCTCCTTGCACCAGAATAATCACCCACTGGTTCAGCTTGAGGGAGCGCGGTACAATGTCAAGTATCTGGAACTGCTCGCATAACATAGGCGGAGCATTGGTAGGGCCTATGGCGGTTTATGGCGCTATGTGGTTTGGCGGCTGGTTCTATGGCGCATCAGAGGAAAAATACTTTTTGACAGGAACATTCGCTTTTCCGGCTGCGGTGTCACTGCTGCTCGCCGTAGTGGCTTATTGCCTGGTGCGTGATACTCCTCAGAGCCAGGGCTTGTGCTGTATTGAGAAGTTTAAGAATGACTATCCGAAGAACTATTCCGCCCAGAGCGAGGACAGATTGTCTGTAAAAGAGATACTGTTCCGGTATATATTCCCCAATAAATATCTGTGGTGCGTCTGTCTGGCCGATGCCTTCATATTTATGGTAAGATACGGATGCCTGGACTGGGCTCCTACATATTTGACGGAATCACAGGGATTTGATATAAAGAATGCCGGATGGGCCTATTTCGCTTATGAGTTCGCCGCCATTCCCGGCACTTTGCTTTGCGGCTGGCTGAGCGACCGTTTGTTCAAAGGCCGTCGCGCCTTGCTTAACATCATCTATACCGTATTTGCCGCTCTGTTTGTATTCCTGTACTGGAAATTCGGTAACACCCCGACATCGGCCATCACGTTTTTGATCTGTATCGGCTTCTTTATATATGGACCTATTATGCTGCTTGCCGTGCAGGCTATGGATCTTGTTCCGAAAAATGCTGCCGGTGCGGCTGTCGGGCTGATAGGCTTTTGCACATATCTGCTCGGTACTGCGGTGCTTGCCAATACGGTTTTAGGATTGATAGTCCAGAATGTAGGGTGGGATGCCAATTTCATCACCGTCCTTTCGGGATGTGTTGCCGCTGTGTTCTTTATGGCTGTCACAGTCAAGGCTGAGAAGCGCGTTGACAAATAATCAGCCTTTCTGCAAAACGATACTTATAATTTGATTGTTGTCTCATTTTGCTTAACTTTGTATTCTTATAGGGCATTATGGCATAGCCGGTGTGGACTTGTCTGAATTTGCCCTTTTTGCAGATGTCAACGATTGATAAGAGAAGAATAGCCGGAAACACCCTGTTGCTTTACATCAGGATGGTTCTGATAATGCTGATCAATCTCTATGTCGTGCGCGTGGTGGTAGATGCTCTCGGCAACAAGGATTATGGCATCTACAATACCGTGGCTGGCATCGTAATGATGCTTTCCTTCATAGCCAACACCATGTCTGTTGCCTGCCAACGCTATTATTCGCACGAGATGGTGTGCTCGGACAGCTCTGGCTTGCGCGACGTTTTCAATTTGAGCCTGCTCGTCTTTATCTCGGTAGCAGTGTTGTTGATTCCGGTCCTGGAGCTTGGCGGTCCTTGGCTGATGGAAAGAAAACTACAGCTTGACGGACGCGATGTCGCGGCAAAGTGGGCATTTCAATGTGCTGTACTTTCATTTATCATATCCATAATCAGGACTCCGTATCAGGGAATGGTCATAGCCCGCGAGAAAATGAAAGTCTATGCATATATCAGTGTATTTGAGGCTCTGGCCAGTCTTATAATTGCCATACTCGTGGATAAGTCAGGTGGTGACAGACTTATCCTTTATGCAGTGCTGATGTGTATAGCCCAAGTGGCCGTATCGTTGTATTATATTCTCTACTGCACCATTTTTTATAGCGAATGCCGGCTCAGATTCTACTGGAGTGTTGCCAAATTTAAGGAAATGTTCAGTTTCGTGGGCTGGAATATGGTGGGTGCCCTGTCAGGTACGTGCAAGAGCTATGGAATCACTTTGTTGCTGAATCATTTCTTTGGTAATATTATTGTCACAGCCCGTACTCTGGCGTTCAAGGTATATATGACAATAATGCAATTGTCAGACAACTTTTATATGGCTATCCGGCCTCAGATATTCAAGTCGTATTCCGATGGTGAGAAGTCAGGAATGCTCCGGCTGGTCTGCCAGAGTACAAAGTTCTCGTTCTTCCTTGTCCTGATCATATCCTTACCGATGTTCCTGGAGACAGAGAGCATTATGAATGTGTGGATGAGAGAGGATGTGACGCCGGAGGCGATACTGTTTACGAAGTTGTCAATAGTGAATCTGCTTATTGAGGTGTTTGTCAATCCGTTGGCGTCATCTATGCAGGCTTATGGAAATATAAGGAATTATCAGCTCATTTGCGGTGGCTTGCTTTTGCTTATTCTGCCTGTGGCGTATTTCTTACTGAAGCTTGGCTTTGCCGCTGAATCTGTATTCTGGGTGTCGATTGTGATTTGCCTTATTGCGGTTGTGGCTCGTGTCATACTGGTGAATCATTACATAGGACTTGATATTAAAGAGTATTGCCGTGATGTGGTTGTGCCTGTCTTGGAGGTCCTGCTTATAGCGTCAGTGATTCCTGTATTCCTGGAACTGACGATAGATGGCGCTTGGGCACGCTTTTTCGCTGTTTGTGGAACATCCGTTATGATGGTGGCATTGACTGTATATGTAATAGGACTGACCAGGACAGAGAGACAGCATCTGAATGAGACGGTTACCGGTGTTATAAAGAGAATATAATGATGGAGGATTTCTCAATTTACAATGGTGAGGGAACAGAATTGCGTAAGGCGCAGCTCCGTATGCTTGATATGCTTGTTGAGATAGACAAGGTATGCAGAACGCACGATATTCCCTATTGGCTGGATTTCGGTACACTTCTTGGAGCGGTACGGCATAAGGGCTTCATACCTTGGGATGACGATGCCGACATATCGATTTTCAAGAGCGATAATGAGAGGCTGGTCCATCATCTGAGAGAGGATTTGCCGGATTACTATATCGTAGTAACTCCGGACTCAGATGATAATTTCAAGGGAACCGGCTTTATCCGGGTAGTTGACAAACGCACTGAGATTGTCCGTTTGCATCAAACCGATAACTACGAGGCTGACGAGAGTGATGGAGTCTGCATAGATATCTTCAACATTGAGAAAGGACGCAAGGGTGTAAAGAAACTGCTTGCGCCAGTGCATGGCCGTGCTGACAGAAGGGTTCATAAGGTTATTTCAGACGGCACGCTTAATTATGTGGCAGCTTGCCTGATATATCCGGTCACATCTTTGGTCATATCACTGTATCGCCTGGTCTATAAGGTCTTTCCATCAGACAAATATATTTATAATATACCTAATTTTGTGGTTCCGCAAATGTTCTCACAAAGACGTCGCTCTGATATTTTGCCTGTGAGGCCAATGCTCTTTGAGGGAGTGGAGCTGATGTGCCCATCAAACGCGGATGCTTTTTTGAGAGAGACATACGGTAACTATATGCAGATACCCCCTGTTGAGAAGAGGGTAGTGCATACTACAAAAATAAAGATAGCTGAGTAGTCAAACTGATAGGATTTGCAGTATGAGGAATATTGGTGTCGTTTTGGCAGGAGGTATAGGATCACGTTCTGGTTTAAGCACTCCAAAGCAATTTTATAAAGTAGCGGGGAAGACCGTACTTGAGCATACTATTGATGTTTTTGACCGTCATCCGGGAATAGATGAGATTGCGGTTGTAATAAACTCTCAACTGATGCGTGAGGCTGAGGCCATCATATTGCGGAATAAATGGACCAAGCTGAAAAAGGTCCTGACTGGAGGAAATGAACGGTATGATTCCAGTCTTGCCGCTATCAGGGCATACGCTGATGATCCTGACTGTAATCTGATATTTCACGATGCGGTCAGGCCATTGCTGAGCGCAAGAATAATTGATGATATAATCGTAGCATTGAAAAGCCACAATGCCGTGGATGTGGCTGTTCCTGCTACTGATACGATAATACAGGTTGACGGCACTGGCCGGGTTATCAGGAGTATTCCTGACAGACGGCTTTTGCGCCGCGGACAGACTCCGCAGGCTTTCAGACAAAGCGTTATCAGTAAGGCGTACGAGATTGCGTTGAAGGATCCTGATTTCGTGTCATCTGATGATTGCGGCACGGTAGTGAGATATTTGCCTGATGAGAAGGTCTATGTGGTGGATGGCGAGGAGTCCAATATGAAGCTGACTTATAAGGAAGATTCATATTTAATGGACAAATTGTTTCAACTGAGGTCGTCGGCTGTTCAAAGCAATACTGATCTTTACTTGCTTTCAGGTAAAGTACTTGTGGTGTTCGGCGGGAATTCAGGTATAGGGGCCGAGGTTGCCCGGATAGCAATTTCGAACGGAGCGAGAGCCTACACATTCTCGCGAAGCTTAACAAATACGGATATCTCTGATAGTGGCTCAGTGAAGGATGCTCTGGATTTCGTGGCAGAAAAGGAGGGGCGTATCGATTATGTTGTCAATTCAGCCGCAATATTGGTAAAGGAGCCTCTGGTTACTATGGATAGAAATGTGCTGTACTCAATGATACGCACCAATTATGATGGAATGGTGAATATCGCTCTTGAGAGCTATCGTCATCTGAAGGCTTCGAAAGGACAGCTTCTGCTCTATACGTCCAGCTCCTACACAAGGGGAAGGGCGTTCTACAGTATATATTCCTCTACAAAGGCGGCTGTGGTGAATTTCATGCAGGCTATATCGCAGGAGTGGGATTGTGATGGCATCAGAGTGAATGTAATGAATCCGGAGAGGACAAAGACCCCTATGAGGGTCAGGAATTTTGGAAATGAGCCAGAGGGTACTCTTCTTGATGCTGAGACTGTGGCGGTGGCATCATTAGCCACTCTGTTGACTGATGCTACAGGTCAGGTATTTGATGTGAGAATAGAAAAATAACCTTCGTGTATGAAGTTTTTTGCCTATCTGATTTGCTATATCATATATCCGTTCTCTTTTCTGTTTCCCAGACGAGGCGATAGATATGCTTTTGGAAGTTTCCGTGGCGCTTTTAATGATAATGCCAAATATCTGTATATCTGGTTGTCGGAGAATTGCACCGATGTTGATGCCGCATGGATTTCCAATAGTAAGGCTACTGTACGTCTGGTTAGGTCGCTTGGGCTGAGAGCTTATTATGTGTTCAGCCTCAAAGGCGCTTTTTTCGCGCTTACGTCACGTTATTGGTTCTTTAACTCATACACATCGGATATAATGTTCTGCCTGTCCGGTGGTGCGGTATGCGTTAATCTCTGGCACGGAATAGGGCTTAAGAGGACGGACTTCAATACTATCTCAGGGCCGATGGGCGACAGGTTCATAAGGCATCGTCCAAAGGAGGTGTATTTCCATCCGGAGTCATTCAGACGTCCGGATTATCTTGTATCGTCGGCTCCTTTCCAGACTGTAATGTTTGCCAAGGCTTTCAGAATACCCCAGGATAAATGTCTTGAGTACGGCTATCCGCGAAATGCGATTCTACGTATGACAGACAGTGAGCGCGAGGCATTTGTCTCGCGTTATGAGCCTGCATCTACAATGGAGTTGATAAACAGATGCAAGCAATTCAAAGAGGTGTTTATCTATATGCCTACCTGGCGTGATTCACAGCGAAAGGTCTTTGTACAGAGTATGGACTTGAGCATCTTGAACGATGTGATGGTTTCCAGGAATGCGATAATGTTGCTTAAGCCTCACGCAAACACTATTGTGGACGGAATCTCCTCATTCTCGAATATCAGCCTGATTGACTCCAAGGTGGATGTGTATTCCATCCTTCCATATACCGATGTGCTTATCACTGACTATTCCTCTGTGTTGTATGATTATCTGACTATGAGGCAAAAAGGCGTTATCCTATACCTTTATGATTATGAGGAGTATGTGAGTGAGCGTGATTTCTATTATCCGTTCGATGGCAACGTGGCGGGCGTTCGTGTAAGCTCATTCCCTCAAATGATGGATTGCATAAAGTCCGGTGGCTATAGTGTTGACGAGGATGCGCGAAATGACATTGTCACACGTTTTTGGGGAGATAGTGCCAATATGGACTCCTCTGCTGAGATTGTCCGTTTTGTTAAGTCTTTAAAATGAATGAGTTATGATATCGGTCATTATCTGCACATACAACCGCGACAAATATATATACAATGTGTTGCGCAGCATCGCTATCGGTGATTATCCTTATACAGAATATGAGATTGTTGTGGTTGACAACAATTGTACAGATAACACTGTGAATGAGTTGGCGCGTTTTGCTGCCGATTATCCGAATGTTGATTTAAAGGTCGTGCGAGAAACCGCTCAAGGCTTGTCGAATGCAAGGAACAGGGGAATAGTAGAGGCAAGTGGCGATATTCTGATATATGTTGATGATGATGCCACTGTGAACAAAGAGTATCTTTCTGCGTATTCCACTTTTTTTGAGGCGAACCCTGATGTGGATGCTGCCGGCGGACCCATTGTTCCCGATTATGAGGATGGAATGGAACCTGTGTGGATGACGTATCATTTGCGCAGACTGCTTACCGGTTATCTCTATTTTGGTGACAAGGAACGGGATTTTCCTGGTGACAATTATCCTGGAGGCGGTAATGCCGCATACCGAAAGAGCGTCTTTGATACTGTGGGCTTGTATAATGTTGAGTTGGGCCGTAATGGCGACAGTCTGGCCGGAGGTGAGGAAAAAGACATTTTCAACAAAATGACATCTGCCGGAATGAGGTTCAGGTATCTGCCGGACCCTGTATTGTATCACAGCATACCACATTATAAACTTGAGCAAGAGTATTTTGACCGTCTGACCTGTGGCATCGGCGCAAGCGAGCGTATGCGCACACTGAGAATATCACGCACCGCATATCTGATGCGCCTGCTCAAGGAGGCTGTGAAGTGGGGCGGTACAATTGTCCTTTGGTGTGGCTACCTTCTAAAAGGACGCGCGCAATGTGGAGCCAAGCTTGTCCGGTTCCGCTTGAACGTGACAAGAAATCTACTTTAATTCAACTTTTCTTCTGCGAATTATTGCTGCGGCAATAACCAGGAGCGTAATCAGGTACATTACACAGATACAGGCAATGCTGATGGTCTCTCCCTTTGCTATGCTGTCTGGCGCGAACTCAAAGTGAATGCTGTGTCTGCCCGCCGGTACGTTGAGAGCTCTTAATGCGTAATTGGCGCGGAAATGCTGAACTGGCTTGTCATCTATGTATGCTTTCCAACCGTAAGGGTAGTAAATCTCAGAGAAGATAATGGTACCATCGTTTGATGCGTTGCTTTCGTAATCAATATAGCGTGGGGTATATTTTGTCAGGCTTACTGTGGCGGTACTGTCGTGTGCCACGGACTTGCCGGTCACGAAATCTGAGAATTGCCTGTCAACCACGGCTGTGGTGTGCAGGTCAATGCTGTTGAGCGCGTCGCTCTCCTGATTTGCATTGTCAACAATCATCAGTGTATCAACAAACCAGGCATTTCCCATAGCCTGAGTATTGCGTAATGGTGTGGGCTGCCCCTTATCTCCCTCTGTGATGATGTATTTGGCGTTGAGCATACTTATCACGTTCATATTCATCTTGGAGATATGCTCCTCAATCAGATCCTGATAACGGCGCAGCTTTGCGGCGCTGTATCCTCCCAGTGATTTAAGGTGGTACGATGTACGCGCGTCATTGAAGGTGCTGGTTGTAAGGTTAAGCACACGGAAATGAGGATCTTTGTCTGAGAGAATCTGTTTCTCGTACGCCCTCATCTCAAACTGGCCTCGCCTCTGGCTTTGGTTGATAAAGTTGCTGTCGTTGAAATATCGTTTGTCAACGGGCCACATATCCCATAGTATAAGAACTCCCAGGATGGTAGTCATCGTCCAGACTTTCAATTTGCCATTGGTGAAAAGCCACATAATGGCGGCACTTGCTACAATGAATATGAATGAGCGGAATGAGTCGCTCACAAGCAGTGACTTGCGCTCATTGACAATGCCGTTGAAGATGAAATCAGGCAATTGTGATGCCAGCTCCGCATCTCCTGCGCCTGTGAAAGTAAACAATGATTTTCCGAAAAGAATCAGAATAAGACATATTCCCGCCGTTATACCGGCTGATATATAAATTCCTTTTGAGGCTTTGGCTTTCTCAACGGTTCCATTCATTATGTCTCTAATTGCCAGGAATCCTAACAATGGCATAGTAATCTCCGCGACAATCAGAATGGACGATACAGAGCGGAATTTGTTGTAGAGAGGGAAGAACTTAAAGAAGAACGATGTGAGAGACATCATATTGTATCCCCAAGCCAGTGCGATAGATAGCAATGTGGCTGCTGCAATTGCCCATTTATATGGCCCTTTCACAATGATAAGTCCCAGTACAAACAAGAAACATACAACCGCGCCCATATAGACGTTTCCTGATGTAAATGGCTGACCGCCCCAGTACATTGGAACGCTCTGGCAGATTTGTGCTGCCGTCTGCCTGTCAACACCTTTGCTGACCATTGTCTTGTAAAGCCCGGAATCTGTACCAATGCTCATATTTGATGCGCCTCCCATCACTCCGGGAATCATAAACGACAGGCTCTCATCAATACCATAGCTCCACTGGGTTGCATAATCTATGTCCAGTCCGGAGGTCTTGTTGACATTGTCGTTGTCGTGTGTGAGGTCTGAATGGCCACCGCGCATAGTCTCCCTGACGTACTCTTTGTTGGCAAATACGTTGGCGCTATTGGCCCCGATACCTAAGCCGAGCGCCGCAACGAATATCAGTGTGGCAATTCCAAAATCCTTTATTCTCTTTTCTGTGATATGTACGTATAGCTCGGCCAGAAACAATGTTCCTATAAACATGCAGATATAATATGACATCTGAACGTGGCTGGTGAATACTAATGCTGTCGGGAATGCGGTCAGGATGAATCCTAACCCATATCTTTTCTTGAAAATCAGCCGGAATCCGCCTATGACTATCGCCATCAGGGCTATTGTCGTTGTTTTAGTGATGTGTCCTGCTGGAATGATCAGCAAGAAGTAACTTGACAACGTAATGGCTATGGCTCCTGCGATGCAGAGCCATTTGTCTATGTCAAAGCAGCGGAGCATAATGAAGAACCCTAAAAAATACAGAATCAGAATGACTGGTGTCCTGGTTGTGCTGATGTCTTTTAGTACAGCTTTGAACGGCTTGAGCAAGGCTGCGGATTTATAGTGATTTCCTCCTATCTGGTATGTTGGCATTCCACAGAAACTGGAGCCGGTCCAGAAGGTGTTGTCGCCAGTCTCGTCGTAATATTGCCTCACTTCATTGACCATTCCCTCATAGGTGGTCGTATCGCCGGCGTTCAATACCTTGCCATTGAGAACAGGCATACAATAGATACATGCCAGAACAATGAAAATTGCTGCCGCAAGAATGTATGCTCCGTACTTTTTTATAAAAGAGTTGTTCATTGTCGTTTGGAAATTTTGTCCTGAAAATGGTTGACCGCAATTCTCATTCTTTCTGGTATAGGAAGCGCTTTATGCTCTTTTTGGGAGTTTTCTCAAACTCCTCGTTATATATTCTTATTTGAGATATCTGCTCAAATGCAGGCAATTCCTTGTTCAACTCAGTACGGTTGCTCTCCATTGTAGCGGCAATCTGCTCCTCATTCATGCCTTGTCTCATAGCCTCGTCGAAGTCTGGATATACAAGGGCTACTATCTTTCCGTCCTCGCTGATTACGACTGATTCTGAGACACAAGGCATATTGTTCAATTTGTCCTCAATCTCCTCGGGATAGATATTCTGACCGGAAGGCCCCAGGATAAGGCTTTTGCTACGCCCTTTGATGAATATGTTTCCATCCTTGTCAATTACTCCCAAGTCTCCTGTGTACATCCATCCATCCTCGTCAATAGTCTCTTCGGTAAGTTTCTCGTTTTTGTAATAGCCCAACATGACATTCTTACCGCGGCAGACAATCTCTCCTGGAATGTTCTCTGGGTCACTGCTTAAAACCTTTACCTCCATACCGAATGCGGCTTTGCCGCAAGAGCCCGGAACAAATTCCTTCCAGTCGCTATACCCTATGATAGGTCCGCACTCGGTAGCTCCGTAGCCAACAGTGAATGGAAAATGTACAGATGCCAGAAACCTCTCTACCTCTTGATTGAACGCTGCGCCTCCTATGATTATCTCGTAGAAATTGCCTCCGAAGGAACTGACAAGCTCGTCACAAACTTTCTTTTTTATCTGCTCACTTACAATCGGAACCTTTAGGAGAAGCCTCATCTGTGTCGTTTCCAACTTGGGCAGTACATTCTTTTTGATGATTTTCTCAATTACAAGAGGCACTGCAACTATCAACGATGGCTTTATCTCATTGAAAGCCTGGAATATGATTTTCGGACTAGGCAGACGGGTAAGGAAATATACGTGGCATCCCGTGCAGAACTCGTAGAAGAACTCAAACATAAAACCGTACATGTGTGCCATCGGCAACATGGATATTACGGATTGCCCTCTCTTCAGGTAAGGTAGCGCGTGTGAGCCAAACTCATAATTGCCCTCTATGGAACGGTATGGCAACATCACGCCTTTTGAGAACCCCGTGGAGCCTGATGTGTAGTTGATGATTGCCAAATCGTCATGGTTGTTTGGTTGATATATAATGTCCGATGAACTGAACTTCTTTGGATACATTTTGCCAAACATCTCATTCAAATGCTCGCGTGCCTCTGTGAGTCTCTCATTACGGGATATGGCGAGCTCGTGAGTGTCAAGAATGACTATTCCGGTCAGGGCTGGCATCATAGCCTCGTTAAGGTTCTCCCACACCATCTCACCTGCAAAAAGCAGCCTGGCTTCAGAGTGATTGACAATATTGTGAATGTTGTCAGCCTTGAATTCGTGCAGGATAGGCACCGCGATGGCCCCGTACGTGACGGTGGCAAGAAATGCCACAGCCCAATGTGAGCTGTTTTTCCCGCATATGGCGATCTTGTCGCCCTTTGCAATGCCAGCCTCGCTGAACAGAATATGGAGTTTCGCTATTTTGCGGGCTACATCCTTGTATGTCAGAGTGGCGCCTTTATAGTCGGTGAGAGCCTCCAGATTCCAGTTCTTGACGATACTGTCCTGGATAAGCCCGATCATAGTAATATCCTTGCTCATTTCAAAGTGAAGTAATGAACTACAAAGTTAAACTTTATTTTCGGCTTTAGCATAATCTCTGGCACCGAATATTCCAGTGCCGATGCGCACAAGATTTGCCCCGGCCTTGATTGCTAGGTCGTAGTCGTTGCTCATACCTGCGGAGATGGTGCAAAAGCTTGGACGGTCTTTAAAGTAGTCCTCTTTGGCTGTACGGAAGAATGAGACTAGTTGCTGAAATTCTGCGAAAATCTGTTCGCGGTTTTGAGTGTAACTGGCCATTCCCATTACTCCACCTATCTCAATGTGTTCCAGTTTGCGCCATTCACCTGCCTCTAACATTTGCATACATTCCTCAGGCTGGAATCCCGACTTGCTCTCCTCTGTGGCGATATGAAGCTCCAGTAGGCAGGTTATCCTGCGGTTGAAACGTGCTGCCTGACGGTCTGCCTCTGCCAATGTCTGGTATGAGTCAATTCCTTGTATTACGGAGACGAAAGGCGTCATCAGGTGCAATTTGTTGCGTTGTACGTGCCCGATGAAATGCCATTGTACGTCCTCTGGCATCTGACTGTGCTTAATTACCATCTCCTGAACCTTGTTCTCGCCGAATAGACGCTGTCCGGCATTGTACGCTTCTTTGAGAGATTCTATGGGATGTGTCTTTGATACAGCCAGCAGTTCAACACCATCAGGCAGTGATTTCTTTATCTGTAATACCTGGCCTGCTATGCCTGTTTCCATCGTCATTAATTTAAAACAACTTACAAATTTAGTAAAGTATCGTGATAAAAGACTATCTTCGCATGTGATATGTGACCTTTGCCTGATGGAAAGATTTATTGCGAATAGGTTGTACTCTCAGAATGACAGTGTTAGTGGAGGAACACGTCCGGCAATGGTAATAGCCACTATTGGCGTGGCGCTGGGGCTTCTTGTTATGGTGCTGTCAATTGCCGTGACCCGCGGTTTCCGAAATGAGATACGTGCCAAGGTTACGGGGTTCACTCAAGATATTCAACTGACGAATTATGGCTCACAGATTGGCGTTGATGAGGTTCCGATAACCTGTACTTCGCAAATTCTGGACAGTATCAAGTCTGCGGAAAATGTGAGCCATGCGCAGAGGTATGTTCAGAAAGCCGGTATCTTACGTACCGACAGCGCTTTTCAGGGAATTGTCCTGAAGGGTGTGGGGCAGGAATACGATTTTTCTTTTTTCAGTCAGTGCCTGGAGGAAGGCTCATTGCCTGTGTGTACGGACAGCGTCGCTTCTGGCGGGCTGCTGCTGTCACGGACATTGGCAGATAAGCTTTTGCTCTCAGTGGGAGATAGGGTTGATATCTATTTCATGCAGGACCGCATAAGAATGCGACGGCTTACTCTGACAGGCATATACAAGACTGATTTCTCCAGTTACGATGAACTCTACGGTATTACTGACATACATACAATGCAGCAACTTAGTGGCTGGAACGCTACACAATCCGGTGGAGTTGAGATAGCTGTTGATGATGACGATAAACTTTATGACGCGTATCTCTCCATACACTCTGTTCTGGAAACCGCATCGGAACAAACTGGTGAACAATATCTTGTGCAGGCAACAGAACAAATCAACGCCGGCCTTTTCGCCTGGCTGGACGTGCTGAATGTAAACGTCTGGGTTATCCTGATACTGATGCTCGGAATAGCAGGCTTCACTATGATATCGGGTTTGCTGATAATAATATTTGAAAATACCCGCACTATTGGAATCTTGAAGGCATTGGGAGCCCAAGATGTCTCGGTCCGGAAGATATTCCTTTATTTGTCTGCCCGAATTGTAGGGAAGGGAATGATGATTGGCAACATTCTTGGAATAGGCTTGTGCCTGGCGCAACACTATTTTAAGATAATACCTCTTGACCCGAAAAACTATTATCTGGACAGCGTTCCGTGTGAATTGGGGGTGGGGTGGCTCCTGACTCTTAATCTGACGATGTTCTTACTGTCGATGCTGATGCTTGTAGGGCCTTCGGCTGTGATATCCCGTATCAGCCCCTCACGCTCAATCCGTTTCGAATGATTCCGACCCTGGCAGACGACGCAGGTTGTAGCGCGATGCCATACTCTCTCCGTATGCTCCTGCTGACATGATGGCAAGCAGGTCTCCGCGATGTACCTCGTTGAGCAATCTATCCTTGCCGAATACGTCTGATGACTCGCAGATTGGTCCAACAATATCATATTTGAGCATTTCTCCGCGTTTGGAAAGGTTTACAATCTTGTGGTACGAGTCATAGAGGGCCGGTCGGATAAGGTCTGTCATTCCGGCATCAGTAATGGCAAATTGTTTGCCTGGATTCTTTTTGACATACAGCACCTTTGTGATAAGCTGACCACATTGCGCCACAATAGCACGCCCAAGCTCAAAATGCAACTGTTGCCCAGGACGCAACGAGAGGTTCTCTCTGAAAATACTGAAGTATGTGGCGAAATCAGGTATAGGGTTCTGTTCTGGATTTACATAATCTACTCCGAGGCCTCCTCCTACGTTGATGTGTCTTGGCCGGAATCCGATGTTCTCCATTCTCTCCTGAAGATGGTTGATGCGCTCACAAAGAAGACGGAACGGATTCATATCCGTTATTTGGGAACCGATGTGAAAATGCAGCCCTTCCAACGATATGCCATCCATATCAATGGCCTTTGTTACCAGTTCCTCCAACAAGTCCAGATTGATGCCGAACTTGTTCTCTGCCAGTCCTGTGGTAATGTTTGAGTGGGTGTGAGCGTCAATATCCGGATTTACACGGAATGCCACACGTACGTTTTTACCGCATAACCTGGCTCGCTCTTGAATAACTTCCAATTCTGCCTCTGACTCAACATTCAGACAAAAAATGTCATTATTGAGCGCCAGGTCTATTTCCCAGTCATCCTTGCCGACTCCCGCGAATACTATTTTGTCTGGACTAAACCCGGCATCCAGCGCAGCCTGAATTTCTCCTCCGCTCACGCAGTCAATTCCTAAGCCGCTTTCAAGTATCGGTTTGAGAAGCAATGCGTTGGAATTCGCCTTGATAGCATAATGAACATTCGCTCCTGGTATGGTGGCCGCTTGTACGTTGAGTTCTGCAAGTGTTTTGCGGAGCAACGTCAGGTTGTATCGGTAGAACGGTGTGGCTGTCATCTCTTGAACAGTGTGTCGCTAAGGCGCTGAAGTGCGCGTTTCTTGTCCTCCTCCTTAATGAGGAAGGATATGTTGTAACTGCTTCCTCCGTATGAGATCATATGGACTGGAATGTCGCTTAATGCATCAAGCGCACGCGACTCGAATCCAACGTTCTTCCATTTCATGTCTCCCACCACACAGATGATACACATATCAGTCTCAACGCTTACTGTTCCGAGCTCACTAAGCTCGCTTATGATTGAGGTTAGGTTGTGTGGGTTGTCAATGGACATTGATACGCCTACCTCGGATGTACAAATCATATCAATAGGAGTCTTGTGATTCTCGAATATCTCGAATATTTTGCGCAGGAAACCATATGCCAGTAGCATACGGCTTGACTGTATGTTGATGGCGGTGATGTTATCCTTTGCTGCCACGGCTTTAATCTTGCCGGGCTCGGACTCGCTGTTGATAAGTGTGCCTGGAGCGTCTGGCTGCATCGTGTTGAGCAGACGAACAGGAATGTTTGCCATCTTTGCTGGCAATACACAGGTAGGATGCAATATTTTGGCTCCGAAATAAGCAAGCTCGGCCGCCTCATCAAACAGAAGGTGACGTACAGGCTGTGTCTTGTTTACAATGCGCGGGTCGTTGTTGTGCATTCCGTCAATGTCGGTCCATATTTGAATCTCATCAGCCTGAATTGCAGCTCCCACTATTGATGCTGTATAGTCGCTGCCTCCTCTCTGAAGATTATCAATATTGCCTTCTGAATTACGGCAGATGAAGCCTTGTGTTATGTATATCTGAACATCACTGTCCTTGTCTATGAATTTGGCTATATGAGCTTTGATAAAATCCATGTCTGGTTCGGAGTTTCCGTCAATTCTCATAAACTCGAGCGCGGGAATCAGTGCGGCGTTATAACCTTGCTCGCAAAGATAGCTCGTAACCATAAACGTGGACAGTAATTCACCTTGAGCCAGGATTTCCTTCTCTTTTACCTCCGTAAATGTCTGACTTCCGAAAGATTTGAGGTAGTCAAATTTCTCGTCAACAAATTTCTGTACGTTCTGCTTATAGACTGCTGTGCCGTAAAGATTGGCTATGTGCTGGGAATATGTTCCCTGCATCCTTTCTATGATGGCCTCAGCACCGGCTTTATCACCGTCTTTGTAGCACTTGGCTATCTCAACCAGTGTGTTTGTGGTTCCGGACATTGCCGATAAAACTACTAGCTTCTGCGTACCATCTTCGCAAACTAGTTTGCATACTTCTCTCATACGCTGCGGACTTCCTACGGAAGTGCCGCCGAATTTCAAGACTTTCATTTGTGTTTCAGTTGTTGTCTATATCGCTCGCCTTTTCAACAAGATGGCGGTTGTCACATTTCAATACTCTTCCCGGAAATTCCGTAAGCCACTGCAGGTTGTGGGTTATCATCACGACAGCGGTGCCTGATTTCCGTACGCTATGTAGTATGCTTATTATCTGCCTGCCGGTTTCCGGATCCAGATTGCCGGTAGGCTCGTCAGCCAGAATAAGCTTGGGCTCATTCAAAAGCGCGCGGGCGATGCATATTCTCTGTTGCTCACCTCCTGATAGCTCAAATGGCATTTTATATCCTTTTCCGTCCATACCTACAGTCGCCAGCACATTCAGGATCTTCTGATTTATCAATTGCTTGTCTGTCCATCCTGTGGATTTCAAGACAAATTTCAAGTTGTCAAAGACGTTTCTGTCGGTAAGAAGCTGGAAATCCTGAAAGATGACTCCAAGGTTGCGGCGCAGACGCGGTACGTGCCTGCGCTTGAGATGTGTAAGGTCTTCTCCAAGAATGAAAGCGTGGCTTTCTGGTGTCTGACAATGTGGCTCTAACTCTGCGTAGAGAGTCTTCATCAGACTGCTTTTGCCAGAGCCAACCTTTCCGATCAGGTAAACAAACTCACCTTCGTCCACAGTGAAACTCACGTCACCCAGAACGTGCATCTCCTCTTGACGTACCTCAATGTCCTTGTAGTCTATTAGTGGCATATTATACTTTGTGCCTTTTTTTCAATTCAGTAGCAAGTTCCTCAATGCGGTGACCCTTTGATGTGAGAAGCACAATCAAGTGGTAAATCAGGTCTGATGCCTCGTATATTAGCCTGTCGTCTGTACCGTTTGTTGCCTCAATAACAGTCTCAACCGCCTCCTCACCTACTTTCTGGGCCATTCTGTTGACACCGCTCATAAACAAGGATGTAGTGTATGAGCCTTGTGGCTTCTCTTCAAAACGCTTGCTGATGAAGTCTTGAAGATAGGAAAGAAAATTGATGTCGGCACTGTTTGCCTCTCCCCAGCAAGTGTCAGCACCAGTGTGGCAGACGGGGCCTGTAGGGTTTACCTTTATTAGGAGTGTGTCGTTGTCGCAGTCATTCATTATCTTTACCACGTTGAGGAAGTTCCCGCTCTCCTCGCCCTTGGTCCAGAGCCTTTTTTTTGTGCGGCTGTAGAATGTGACCTTGCCGAGCTCTAGTGTCTTGTTATAGGACTCTTGGTTCATAAATCCCAACATAAGAACCTTTCCTGTAACATTGTCCTGGATAATGGCCGGAACAAGGCCGTTCATTTTCTCAAAATCAATTTCCATATCGTTCTATTCTGTTTTATATGGTGTGGTTAACTCCATCACACTCTTACTGGAATATTTTGATTGCAAAGATACTGCTTTAATTCCTTAATATTAATCTCTCCGAAGTGAAAAACACCAGCTGCCAGCGCCGCGTCGGCCTTGCCCTCAGTGAATGCGTCGCGGAAATGCTCCATATTACCTGCTCCGCCGGATGCTATTACAGGTATTGGCACAAGCTCGTGAAGTGTGGCCAATGCCTCGTTGGCATATCCTTGACGCACGCCATCGTGGTCCATACTAGTGAACAGAATCTCACCAGCTCCCAGATCGGCGGCTTTCTTTGCCCATTCAAACATATCAAGGTCTGTAGCAAGACGGCCTCCGTTCAGATAGCATCTCCAACCGCAGGGAGTCATTCTGGCGTCAATGGCTACCACACATACCTGTTGGCCGAAAGCACCGGCTATCTCTTTGATGAGTTCTGGACGGCGAATGGCGGCAGAGTTTACCGATACCTTGTCGGCTCCAGCCAGAAGCATCCGCTCGACATCCTGCACGCTGCCTATTCCTCCACCAACGGTGAATGGTATGGAGATGCCGGCGGCTATCCTCTTTACTACTTCGGTGAATGTCTCGCGTCCCTGATGTGTGGCGGTGATGTCCAGATATACCAGCTCGTCGGCTCCCTGGTCACTGTAAAGACAACCTAACTCCACCGGGTCTCCGGCGTCGCGCAGATTGACGAAATTCACACCTTTCACGGTTCTACCGTCTTTGACGTCAAGACAGGGTATTATCCTTTTTGCAAGCATCGTTTTCCTTCTTATTGTCCATTTAACTCAGCCATCTGCTCCAGCGTGATGCGACCTTCGTAAAACGCCTTGCCTACTATTGCCGAGTCAAGCCCTGCCTCGCGTAAGTCCGACAGGTCTTTAACTGATGATACACCTCCACTGGCTGTGAGACGTAATTTGGGAAACTTTGTCAACAGGCTTTTGTAGAGTTCTGTGGCTGGTCCCTGCAGAGTCCCGTCAAGGTTTATGTCAGTGCAAATCACGCGGTTTATGCCAAAGTCTGTATATCTTTCAATAAAATCAGATAAACAGATATCACTGTCCTCTTTCCAGCCCTTAACTGCTATTTTCCCGTTGCGGGCATCTGCTCCAAGTATCAGACACTCTGCTCCGTAACGATTAATCCATCCGTGTACTAGGTCGGGACTGCTTACGGCGATGCTTCCGGCCGTAACCATTGATGCTCCTGCCTCGAAAGCTGCCTCTATGTCTGCGTCGCTCTTTATTCCTCCTCCGAAATCAACAATCAAGTCAGTCTCTTTGCAAATTTGTCTCAGAACACTCCTGTTTATAATGTGGTCACTTCCGGCTCCATCTAAATCAACAAGATGCAGTCGTTTCAGACCATACTCGCTGAAACGCGCAGCCATCTCCAGCGGATTCTCGCAATAGACTTTGCCCGTGGAATAGTCACCACGGGTAAGCCTCACACATTTTCCGTCAAGTATGTCTATTGCTGGAATTATTGTCATTTAGTTTACAAATTGAGAAAGTTGGATAGTATGGTTGATCCTATGACGCCACTCTTTTCGGGATGAAACTGCGTGGCGTAGAAATTCCCTTTGTTCAAGGCTGCGCTGAATGGCTGTATGTAATCAGTTTGCGCTGCTGTCCAATCGCAAAGTGGAACATAGTAACTGTGTACAAAATACACATAATCGGAATCGCTGATGCCGTTGAATAGCCTGCTCCTGCAATTTGAGATACTGTTCCATCCCATATGAGGAACCTTGTCAGACCATTTCTGCGGCTGGAATCTTGTCACTGGAACATTGAAAATACCGAGACATTCAGTATTGCCTTCCTCGCTGTGTGAACAAAGCAACTGCTGTCCCAGACAGATTCCCAGTACCGGCTGGCGCAAATTCCTTATGACGTTGTCAAGCCCATGTTGCCTGAGATATGCCATTGTTGACGCGGCCTCTCCAACGCCAGGGAAAATCACCTTGTCGGCCGACATAAGTGTCTCGTGATTGTCTGTCAGTTCGTATTCTGCTCCAAGCCTGTCCAGAGCGTGCATTACGGAACTGACATTACCTGCGTTGTATCTGACTATGGCTATTTTCATTTTGTCATACTTTCCTCGTTTCTGCGCGCAAAATTATTAAAATAGGAGGTTTGTAGGTAAAAAATAACGCTAAAAGTGGCAAAATACGGTTAAAATGTTTCTGGAATGATGCTTTTGCGCCTCGTTGTTGATAATTGACGGCGAACAATTATACATTTTATAAGAAAAGGAGTAATTTTGCAATTTCAAAATAAAAACGGCCGTAATTATGAAACGGAAATTTGCAGAGCGTGGTCAGCTTGACCTTGCACGTCTGAATGAGGAGGTGTTGGCTGACTGGTTGAGTGAGGACTTGTTTACCCGTAGTGTCAAGGAGCGTGAGGGCTGCCCGTCGTTTGTCTTTTACGAGGGACCTCCATCTGCAAACGGAATGCCTGGCATTCACCACGTAATGGCACGTACCATCAAGGATTGTTTTTGCCGCTACAAGACGATGTGCGGGTATCAGGTCAACAGAAAGGCTGGCTGGGATACTCATGGGCTGCCCGTAGAGCTTGGTGTGGAGAAAAAACTAGGCATCACGAAAGAGGATATCGGTAAGAGGATTTCCGTTGATGACTATAATCTCAACTGCCGCACCGAGGTGATGAAATACAAGGAGCGCTGGAGCGACCTTACACGCAAGATTGGCTATTGGGTTGATCTTGACAATCCTTATATCACATACGACAACCGCTACATTGAGACATTATGGTGGCTGCTCAGACAACTATATGATAAAGGTTATCTCTATAAAGGATATACTATTCAACCATATTCACCGGCTGCCGGTACAGGACTGTCTAGTCACGAGCTGAATCAGCCTGGCTGCTACCGCGATGTCAAGGACACTACAGTGACCGCCCAGTTCGCAATAGCAGATCCAAAACCAGAGATGACAGGTTGGGGTACTCCTTGCTTCCTTGCATGGACTACAACTCCGTGGACACTGCCGTCAAACACGGCTTTGTGCGTTGGCAACAAGATTGATTATGTCGCGGTCCGCACATATAATCCGTATACAGCCCAGCCTGTCACCGTCGTGATGGCTGCAGAGCGTCTTTCCGCTTATTTGAATCCTGAAGGAGAGAGACTTCCTTTGGAACAGTACGTACAGGGTGATAAGATTGTGCCATATCGCATCGTGGCACAATACAAGGGCGCTGACCTGACAGGAATGCATTATTCACAACTCTTCCCGTGGGTAAAGCCTGTCTATAAAGATGAGGAAGGGGTTATTAGAACCAGTGATGCGGGTTTCCGTGTGATTCACGGTGATTATGTCACAACAGAGGATGGCACAGGCATAGTCCATATCGCACCTACTTTCGGCGCGGACGATGCATTCGTTGCCAAGGCTGCTGGTATTCCTTCGCTTTTTATGGTCAACCGCAAGTTGGAGACGCGACCTATGGTTGATTTCACAGGCAAGTATTGGATTCTCGATGAGCTTGATCCTGACTTTGTTGACAAATGCGTAAATAAAGAGCTTTATAAGGAATACGAGGGCGCATACGTCAAGAACGCATACGATCCGAGATTCAACGAGGGTGGAAAGTACGACGAGGCCGCTGCTGCCAAGGCTGAGGATCTCAACGTGAATATCTGTATCAGAATGAAGCAGGCTGGAACCGCCTTCAAGATAGAAAAGCATCTGCATAATTATCCGCATTGTTGGCGTACCGATAAACCGGTGCTCTATTATCCGCTGGACAGTTGGTTCATCAAGGCGTCGGCTGCCCGCGAGAAGATGATGGAGCTTAACAAGAGCATCAAGTGGAAGCCAGAGTCAACTGGAACAGGAAGATTTGGCAAATGGCTTGAGAATCTCAATGACTGGAACTTAAGCCGCAGCCGCTATTGGGGCACTCCGTTACCTATCTGGCGTAATGATGAGGGCGATGAGATATGTATCGGCTCGATACGTGAGCTTTACGATGAGATTGAGAAATCCGTCAAAGCCGGCGTGATGACTTCCAATCCATTCAAGGACAAAGGGTTTGTGCCAGATGTCTATACTGCTGAGAATTACGATAAGATAGACCTGCATCGTCCTTACGTGGATGATATCATATTAGTGTCTGCAAACGGCCGTCCTATGCGACGTGAGACAGACTTGATTGACGTTTGGTTCGACAGTGGCGCTATGCCATTCGCACAGATGCACTATCCATTCGAGAATAAGGACTTGGTGGATGGCGGAAACGTGTTCCCTGCTGATTTCATTGCCGAGGGGGTTGACCAGACTCGCGGGTGGTTCTATACCTTGCATGCCATCGCCACAATGGTGCGTGGAACTGTATCGTTCAAGGCCGTTATTTCCAACGGACTTGTACTTGACAAAAATGGCAACAAGATGAGTAAGCGTCTTGGCAATGCTGTGGATCCTTTTGGTGAGATTGAGAAATTCGGCAGCGATCCGCTTCGCTGGTATATGATAACCAATGCCCAGCCTTGGGATAACCTGCGCTTCGATGAGGAGGGAGTGAGGGATGTGGTACGTAAGTTCTTTGGTACACTTCATAACACATATCGTTTCTTCGCGCAGTATGCGAATGTAGATGGTTTTGACTTTTCTCAACCTCTTATTCCGATAGCTCAGCGCCCGGTTATGGACCGTTGGATATTGAGCGAGTTAAATACACTCATTCTCAAAATGCGTGAGAGCCTTGACGATTACGAGCCTACCAAGGCGGGACGTCTTGTCACTGATTTTGTCAATGACTATCTTTCCAATTGGTATGTACGCCTTACGAAGGACCGCTACTGGGGGTGTGCTATGAATGAGGACAAACTGGCCGCATACCAGACTCTTTATACTTGTCTTGAGACTATATCTCTGTTGATGGCGCCTGTCGCACCGTTCTATGCCGACCGTCTGTTCCGTGATTTGAACGCGGTAACTGGTCGTATCAAGTCTGACTCTGTGCATCTGGCTTCGTTCCCAATATATGACGAGAGCGTTGTGGACAAGGATTTGGAGACTCGTATGGAGATGGCTCAGAAGATTACATCAATGACTCTTGCTCTTCGCAAACGTGAGGATGTCCGAATTAACGTTCGTAAACCTTTGCAGAAGATACTCGTGCCTGCTTCTAATGAACTCAGAATGTGTCTGGAGCCCGTAAAGGAGCTGATTCGCAGCGAAGTCAATGTCAAGGAAGTTGAGTTTGTGGAGGGTACTGCCGGAATCCTGGTCAAGAAAGTAAAGTGTAATTTCAAATTGTTGGGCAAGAAGTTTGGCCCTCTGATGAAGGGCGTTGCCGCGGCAGTGCAGGGGATGAGCCAGGAGGATGTGGCCACACTAGAGCGCGACGGCTCATTTACATTCAATATTGACGGAAAGGAGGCGGTTGTCGAGGCTTCAGAGGTAGAGATATTCAGTGAGGACATTCCAGGCTGGGTAGTGGCCAATGAAGGAACACTTACAGTGGCGCTCGACATTACGCTTACCGAGGCGTTGAAGCGCGAGGGCATTGCCCGTGAGTTGAAGAAACGAATTCAGGATGTCCGCAAGGGCACAGGATTGGAGATTACAGACCGCATAGCCGTGCGTATATCCGCCAACCAGGATACCGACGCCGCTGTGCTGGATTATGAGGATTGGATAAAGGAACAGGTTCTGGCCAACTCCCTGGAACTTGTGCCGGATATGCAGGACGGAGAGGATATATCCTTCGATGAGTACTCATTGAGGGTTTCTGTGGCAAAGCAGTAAGTATTAATCTAACTTTCAGTATTATGGCTGAGAAGACCCGCTATTCTGACCAGGAACTTGACGAGTTCCGTCAGCTAATTAACGAGAAACTGGCTATTGCCCAGCGTGATTATGACGCGCTCAAGGCATCGCTGATGAACATCGACAACAACAGTACCGACGACACGTCTCCCACTTATAAGATTTTGGAGGAGGGAGCAAACACATTGTCGAAGGAAGAGACCACGCGTCTGGCACAGCGTCAGATGAAGTTCATTCAGTCGCTTCAGGCAGCGTTGGTGCGCATCGAGAACAAGACATACGGCATCTGTCGTGAGACTGGGAAGCTAATTCCGAAGGAGAGACTTCGCGCGGTGCCGCATGCTACCTTGTGCATTGAGGCTAAGCAGAAAAAATAGACTATTGTGGAGGACACCTCAGATTGTACTGCCGGAAGTACGGGCCGGCAAGGAACTATTGCCGCAACAATCATAGCTGCGGCTTTGGTAGTGGATCAGGTTGTAAAATATCTGGTTAAGACAAGTATGTATCTGGGAGAACAGATACACATAACAGACTGGCTCTACATTGTGTTTGTAGAGAACAACGGAATGGCTTTTGGTATGGAATTGGTAGGAAAACTCTTCCTGTCCATATTCCGTATAGTGGCAATCGGCTTTTTCATCTGGTATCTCATAAAAATTCTGAACAAGGGCTTTCCAAAGGGCTATATCGCTTGCGTCTCTTTCATAGTGGCGGGCGCTGTAGGTAATTTGCTGGACTGTATATTTTATGGTCGTGTCTTCTCGGAAAGCGGCTTCAGCGCTGACGCTGTCGCTACACTTGTACCTTTCGGACAAGGTTATGCGCCTTTCCTGTATGGCAAGGTGGTTGATATGTTTTATTTTCCGCTGTGGACCTGGCCGGATTGGGTCCCGCTATTAGGCGGAGGCATATTCTTCAGTCCTGTGTTCAATGTGGCCGACTCGTGCATTACCTGTGGTATGATAGTGCTGATTCTGTTTTACACTAAGTATTTGAATGCCGGTTTACATTGGCCGCCCGTTGAGAATAAATGTAAAAAAGATGCATAGGTACTATATCATCCTTTTGTGCCTTGCGGCTTTCTTTATTTCCGGATGCCGTACCCATCGTCCTGACGGTGTGATGTCACCGCGTGCGATGGAGGATTATCTGTACGATTACCATCTTGCAAATGCTCTGTCTGACAAATTACCATACGATGAAAGATACAAACGCCAGTTGTACAGCAATTTCGTTCTTCAGAAACATGACGTAACGAAAGCAATTGTTGATACATCGCTGGTTTGGTACACACGGAATCCTGAAAAACTATACGATATTTATAAACGTCTCTCATCTAGAATTGAGAAAGATGAGTCAGCGGCGTCACTTTGGATGGCCCGACAGGAGAAAAAGTCTTTCCGTGTTATGTCTGGCGACAGCGTAGATGTGTGGTATCTTCCACAAGTGCAGATGCTTACGTCTGCACGATATATGAACCCTCTGCTGTTTGAGATACCTTCAGATACTACCTTTTACTTGTCAGATTCTCTTGTTATGACAGCGGGAACCACTTTTTTAGGATTCTCAGAGGATTCTGTACATCCTTTGGCGCACATTTCGTTGGCTTTGCTCTACGGCGACAGTATATCTGCCGTAGATACGTTGGTCTCTTCAACTTCTTTGATCAGACTCTGTCTGCAGTGCGATGACAGTGTGGCTTTCAATAGTATAAAGGGCGATGTCACATATCTGAATTCCAATTCTGTGGCAGGACAAGCTCTCCTCCTGAGCGATATTTCCATTCTTCGCACACATACAAAGCGTGAAGGAGGTGCTGTTGTCGCTGTTGTTGACAGTGCGAATGTTATAGAGTCTCTTCCTGAGGAATGATTTGTTTCCGTCTGCGGAATTCTGAGCAGACAATTGCCGTAGCCACTCCTACGTTGAGTGATTCTGAAGTGGCTCTTCCGTATGGGTAACTAGGAATACCGATTCTGTCTGTGACAAGTGCCTCAATCTCTGGGCTGATGCCAGCCCCTTCATTCCCCATGACAATAAGACCATTGTCCTTCAACGTGCTCTGATATATGTTCTTCCCATTCATAAACGTTCCGTAAACTGGTGTGCCTGATGGAAGAGAGGGTATCTCATTACAGAGATCTGAATAGTGGACTGAAACCCTTGCTACAGCGCCCATAGTTGCCTGTATTGCTTTAGGATTGTATATGTCTGCAGTGTCACGCGAGCAGAATATGTGCTCTATTCCGAACCAGTCGGCTATGCGGACGATGGTTCCCAGATTCCCCGGGTCTTGTACGCCGTCCAGCGCTATGCATAATTGCGTTGTAGCTATAGTAATGTCAGCGCCTTGCGTCGGGATACGAAATAATGCCAGAACTTCTTGTGGTGATTGCTGCAGGCTTGCTTTGCGTAGCTCCTCGTCTGTAATGCATTGCGCATTCTTTGCAAATTGTGAGTGGTTTCTGTCAATCCAATCTTTAGTGGCTGCCAGGAAATCACATTCGAATGTATGTGACAGTTCCTCAACAAGCTTTGGTCCCTCAGCCAGGAACATACCGTATTCCGTGCGGAATTTCTTACGCTCTAGAGAGTGAATGAGTTTTATCTTAGCTGCGCTGATCATATACTGTTGGTTTTTGGGCGCGAAGTTAATAAAATTTGGAACAGCTTGTTTTATTTCATAATTTCGCAAAATTATACTGATATGAGCGATTGGGCACATAAATATATATCCGCATTGGTCACCATACTTACTATGGCGTCCTGCTCAGTTTATAAATATGTGCCGGAAGGAGAGTCCTTGTTGCACAAGGTAACTATTGAGACATCTGGTCCTCAATTGGAGAATATCTCTCAATACAAGAATATGGCGTATCAGACACCCAACACCAAATGGTTAGGCTTGTTTAGAATACCCCTGCATATTTATTCTATGTCAGCCGACAATGCAAAGAAAAATGATCGTCAGGGCTTTTTCCAGCGTATAGGTGAGGAACCCGTAATTCTGGATACCGTTCTTTGTGAGCAGTCTGTCGAGAATATTAGAAGGGCCCTCGTAAATGATGGCTATCTCAAGGCCGGTGTCGAGAGCCGCATCAAGTATTCAAGGCGTCCTAAGGCTGATGTCGTATATGTGATACATCCAGATGAGCCATATTATGTAGACAGCTATACGACTGATATCTCGGACAATCGTATAGACTCGTTAATAAACGATAATCCAAGGGCCAGACGTGATGAACTTATTTACACAGGTATGACACTCGATGCAGACATACTTGATAAAGAACGCGCCAGAATCGTATCGTTGTTGAAAAACAATGGCTACTATTCTTTCAATAAAGAGGATATCTCCTTTGTGGCTGACACCGTGGAAGGCTCCACTGGCGCAGAGCTGGCAATGCGGATCAGACCTTTCTCACTCAATAACGGGGATACAATACAATATCCAACATACACAATATCCTCTGTCAGCTATATTTTTAGCGATAACAGTCTTGTCGCTGACGATTCGCTGAATAGATACCGCAGGATTGAAATGGATGGTAATGATTTTTATTTTATTGATACAGAAGGAAATGGTAAGCTAAAATTGCGTCCGGGTATTGTTGAGAGCCATTCGTATCTTCGCGAGGGCTCGTTGTATAATAGTAATATGGTATCGCGAACCTACAATTCGCTAAGTCGGTTGAGTCCGGTCAGAAATACAAACATTATTTTTAATGAAAACATTGAAGATAGGACTTTGGATGCCAAAGTAGTGATATCGTCCAATCAGAAACACTCGTTTGCGGCCCAGCTGGAAGGAACCAACACCGCCGGAGATTTCGGCGCTGCGGCATCGCTCTCGCTCACGAACCGAAACCTGTTCGGAGGGGCAGAACGTCTCACAATGACATTGCGAGGCGCTTTCGAGGCTATTACCAATCTGCCGGGATATGGCGGAAACAGCTATCGAGAGTATGGGATAGAGGCGAATCTTGAGTTCCCCGAATTGTTGCTGCCGTTTGTGAATCAGGATTTCCAACGTCGTAGTCAGGCAACATCGCAACTGAGTCTGATGTTCAACTCACAGAGACGTCCGGAATTCAACAAATCGGTAATGACGTTCGGCTGGAGCTATCTATGGAGCAACAGAAGGCATGCCCATAGGTTTGATGTTATCGATGTAGATTATCTAATTGTTCCTTGGATATCCGATAAATTCAGGAAAGAATATCTGGACCCGATAGGTAACCGTAACTCTATCCTTCGCTATAATTACGAGGATATGCTTATCACGAAGCTCGGATACTCATATTATTTCTCGAATGCGAATGTCAATTCCGGACGACGCCTGAACGTGTCTCTCCGATTGAGTGCTGAGACTTCAGGCAATCTCCTCAACGGAGTCTGTTCTATGACGGACGCGGAAAGAAATGACCGAGGTCAATACAAAGTCCTGGATATAGCTTTCGCACAATATGTCAGGAGCGAGGGAGCTTTCACACTTAATTGGAAAATCGACAAGTGGAACAATTTGATTTTTCATACAGAGTATGGTGTGGCTTATCCTTATGCCAACTCTACAAGCATACCTTTCGAGAAACGATTCTATGCAGGTGGAGCCAACAGTGTAAGAGGGTGGGCTGTCCGTGAGCTCGGACCTGGTAATTTGAGCGGTGGCGCGAGCGCAGTCAATTATATAACGCAGGCTGGAGATATTAAGCTCCTGGCGAGTCTTGAGTTGCGGGCCCACATGTTCTGGAAACTAAATGCCGCATTCTTTCTGGACGCCGGTAATATCTGGACCATCAGGGACTATGAAGAACAACCGGGAGGACTGTTCGCCTGGAATACATTCTACAATCAGTTTGGCGTCTCTTTTGGCTACGGACTTAGACTGGACTTGAATTTCCTGGTACTGAGATTAGATTTCGGCCGACAACTGGTGAACCCTGCATACGAATCAGGCCCTGAACGCTATCCAGCATACCGCGATGTTGATTATCGAAACTATGCGTTTCACTTTGCGATAGGCTATCCGTTCTGATTTTTTAGTGCATTCAACTATGAAAAGAGTAAATTTAAACATATATGAGACTGAGATTTATGAGTCTGTCCAGCGGAAGCAGCGGAAACTGTTATTACCTTGCGTTGGACGAAGAAGCCATTCTGATTGACGCCGGCATTCCGTCAAGGCAGATAAGGGAGCATCTGGGAAAGGCCGGCATATCGTTCGATACCGTAAGGGCTGTGTTGGTGACGCATGATCACGCAGATCACATAAAGTCCCTCGGCGCATTGTGCAAAAAGTACTATCTTCCTGTATATGCCACCAGACGGACGCACGAAGGCATCAACAACAATTATTGTATGACAGAGAAACTCTCCGCCGGATGTGCCAGATACATAGAGAAGGAGATTCCGTTTGAAATCGGTTCATTACGGATAACTGCTTTTGAAGTGCCTCACGATGGTACTGACAACGTAGGGTATCTCATAGAGGCAGATGGACGGACGTTCTGCTTTGTCACAGATCTTGGACATATTACCGATGTGGTGGCGTCGTACGTAGTACGTGCAGACTATTTGGTTATGGAAGCGAACTATGATGAGGATATGCTGCGCATGGGCCATTATGCCAAGTTCTTGAAGGATAGGATAACAAGCCCGCTTGGTCATCTGAGCAACAAAGTCACTGCAGAGTTTCTTGCCGCCAATATGACTGACCATCTGCGACACATCTGGCTGTGCCATCTGAGTGGTGAGAACAATCACCCGGATCTGGCTTTCAAAACTGTTGAGTATTGTCTGCGTGGCGTCGGTGTCATTCCTGGAAAAGACGTAGGGCTGACAGCCCTAAAACGGACCACGCCATCGGAACTTTACGAGCTTTGATTCTTGTTTGGTAAATTAATTTTAACTTTGTTGTCATGAGAATAGGAAAGTATTCATTCGGAATAGGAGATCGCTTCTCTCACGAGGGTGAGGCCCAGCTTAAGGCCCTTGTCACTGCAGGAAAGGAACTTGGCATAGATTTTGTGCCGGTGTGGAACAAATCAAACCGTGAGCATCAGATAGTAGGCTCCCAACCTGTTGACACCAGAAAAGAGGCGGATAGTGCCATAAGTGCTCTTGCCTATGATAAACCTTATTTTGTGGATGCAGATCACATCAACATGGGAAATGTGGACAAGTTCATTGACGCTTCGGATTTCTTTACAATTGATGTGGCTGACTATATCTCCAAGCCTGCATCGTTGGAGTGCGTGGAGTCATTCGTCAAATCGAATTCCAAGTATATTGGCAGTCTTACCATTCCCGGTATAGACAAAACCTTCGATATAACAGAGACGCTTCTTCGCCAGATGGCTGACCGTTATCTTTTTGCCGTAGCGGAGGCTGGCCGCATATACAGACACATTTCATCGGCTAAGGGCGCGGACAATTTTGTCACGGAAGTATCAATGGACGAGGTGAACTCTCCCCAGACACCAATTGAGCTCTTCTTTATTCTGTCAGCGTTGGCTATTGAGGGCGTTCCGGCACAGACCATCGCTCCAAAATTTACCGGACGTTTCAATAAGGGAGTTGATTACGTGGGAGATGTAAATGCTTTCGCAACCGAATTTGAGGAGGATTTACTTGTGATAGATTTTGCGGTGCGCGAGTTCGGCCTTCCCGATAACATGAAATTGAGCATCCACTCCGGTAGCGACAAGTTCTCCATTTATCCGATAATGGGCGGCCTTATCAGAAAATACGATAAAGGGATCCATATAAAGACTGCTGGAACAACTTGGCTGGAGGAGGTCATTGGCCTGGCTCTTGCCGACAATGAGGCGCTTGCTCTTGCTAAAAGAATTGCGGTGAACGCTCTGGGCCGTATTGAGGAACTTTGTGCTCCTTATGCCACGGTGATAGATATCGATTCTGAGAACCTTCCGGATTCACAAACGATAGGGTCTTGGGATGGCACTACATTCGCCCGCACGTTGCGTCACAATCAGCAAGATCCATTATACAACCCGGATTTCCGTCAACTGATACACGTCAGCTATAAGCTGGCTGCCGAGTATTCAGTTGAGTACTATTCCGCTCTGGATAGAAATAAGGCTGTGGTTGGCGATCAAGTAGCAGAGAATCTGCTCTGCAGGCATATTGCACGTTTGTTTAACTAATAATAACGGATATGAGACCTTTCATTCATCAGGATTTTCTGCTTCAGTCGAAGACAGCCCGACATCTTTACCACGACCACGCCTGTCATCTTCCGATTATAGACTACCATTGCCATCTGGACCCAAGGATGGTGGCGGAAGATCATCGCTTCTCGTCCATCACCGAGCTGTGGCTGGGCGGAGATCATTACAAGTGGCGCGCGCTTCGTTCCAATGGCGTTTCCGAGGATTACATAACTGGCGATGCCTCAGATTGGGAAAAGTTCCTCAAGTGGGCAGAGACGGTCCCGTACCTGCTGCGTAATCCTCTGTACCATTGGACGCATTTGGAACTTAAGACCTGTTTCGGCATAGAAGATACACTTAATCCTGACAGCGCCCGACGGATATATGATCAATGCAATGAGATGCTTGCCAGTCCGGAGTTCTCGGCTCGTAATCTTATGCTGAGGTATAACGTGGAGACAGTCTGTACAACAGACGATCCTGTTGATTCTCTGGAATATCACATGGTGATACGGAATGACGGCTTCAAGGTAAAGGTGCTTCCCACATGGCGTCCTGACAAGGCTATGGCAATAGAGAATCCTGAGGCATACAAAAAATACATAGACAAGCTTGCCTGTGTAAGTGGGGTGAGCATAAACTCATTTCGGGATGTGGTTGACGCGCTGCTCGTCCGTCATAAGTTCTTTGAGAGTCTGGGGTGCCGCCTGAGCGATCACGGAATGGCAACCTTCTATAACGAGGATTTCACTCCCGATGAGATTGAATCGTTGTTTGAGAAAGTATATTCAAATGGCTCTTGTCTTACACCGAAGGAAGCTGATAAGTTCCGTACGGCTATGATGCTCGAGTTCGGTAAAATGGATGCTGATACCGGCTGGGCACAGCAATTCCATTATGGTCCTATGCGTAATAATAACTCTAAAATGTTCAATCTGAAGGGCCCTGATACAGGATTTGACTCAATCGGCCAGTCTTGCTCCGCATATAGTATGGCTGGCTTTCTAGATCGCTTAAACAGTATAGACAAACTGGGCAAGACTATAATTTACAATTTGGATCCTAGTGACAACGCAATGGTTGCCGCAATGATAGGAAACTTTCAAGATGGCAGTGTGCCCGGCAAGATACAGTTCGGTGCTGGATGGTGGTTCAATGATCAGAAGGCTGGTATGGAGCGTCAAATGGAGGACTTAAGTATGATGGGCCTTCTCAGCCGCTTTGTCGGTATGCTTACAGACAGCCGTTCGTTCGTGTCTTATCCACGTCACGAGTATTTCCGCCGGATTCTGTGCAATATGATAGGTCGTGATGTGGAGAATGGTGAGATTCCCGCTTCAGAGATGCCAAGGATAGAGCAGATGGTTGAGGATATCTCATATTACAATGCCAAAGATTATTTCAGCTTTTAAAATGAAGTCATAATTATGTCCCGTGCCTGTAAAAATAGCGCCCGGGACTTTTTTTTGAAAAAAAAACGGCATACGTTTGCAGAGACAAAAAAAAATAGTAACTTTGCACCGCTTTTGAACGAAGAGGCGTCTGCGCGATTAGCTCAGTTGGTAGAGCAATTGACTCTTAATCAATGGGTCCAGGGTTCGAATCCCTGATCGCGTACTTGAAAACGGTGGATAGAGCGATGCTTTATCCACCGTTTTTTGGGTTCGCCCAGCACGAACGTATTCTAACGGGTGTAAGTCCCCAAGCCGCCCTAACAGTGGGAAGGCTACAGCCGAAAGCAAGGGTGTCCATCGTGAGGTGGAATCTGAAGGAAGCCGTAAGCAAATATCTGACCCGACGTACAGAAACTTGATACC
>JAZLLE010000006.1:0-6702 GCA_045597985.1 Bacteroidaceae bacterium
TGCCATGTCAGTGATAACAACCTTATTTTGTTTTGCAATCACTAAGTTAGGTGAAATTTCTGACATTGTCAAGGCCTGATAAGCCTTTGTTTATCAGGCCGTTTGACAATCTTTTACGAAAAATGTTGCGGAATTAAGGGAAAAGAAATCTACCGTCTTGTCGGGATAGATTACCGTTGAGGCTACGCGCACATTGTTCATCTTGCGCATCAGAAACGGTGAAAGCACCCACCCGTTAAACGTCAGACTGTCCTCCAGGCGATGCATCTCGGTATATTCGCTCACTCCCGCCATTGTCTTCCACTCATAGCGCTCCCACCCCTGTACCAACATAAGGAGGTCCAAAGCCGCACGGTGAGCGGAATCGTCCGACTCGAAATAGTACTCCGGCTTGTAAACCAGTCCTTTCAAATCGGATGAGAGCAGAAGATATGAGCGAAGGTCATCTGAATGCATATAACGACGTACGCCGATATCGCGGACGGACACACAAATACGGTCGCGGAAAGGGCAGGCATTGCCGTCAATGAGCGAAACGCTCATCTTGACACGCTCAAACGGCCCATATATCTCCTTGTCTGTCTGCACTGAAATTTCCGGCATCGGCGATGGCTTCCTGCAATAGACCGTACGCGATGCAAGTATCTCGCCCGTCTTTGAGAAGAGCACAAGCTGACATACGCCTTCAGGAACATCTTTTAGCGCAAAAGAGGTGAATGTCTCCTTGTCTATGCTGTTTATCTGGCTATAGCCAAATACCTCGCCGCGGCAGGTCAGGGTGAGTCCGAGCGGCAAGGGAACCTTTCCGGAAGTTCCCGTGCGCACTGCCACATCAAGATACCCGTCATCATCGTAACTCACAAACATCGAGCAGCCGGCATTCTCCGTAGGAGGCAGGGAAAAGGAGTAGCTGTGTCCTTCATAATCGAACATCGCCTTTGCGTGTCTCACCGTGGGTGTGTATATAAAGCTGCCCATTCCATCGTGCAATGTCTGCAAAAGAATAGTGTCCTGAAGCACGCCCGTAGCATCTACTCCCAGCCCGGTCTCGTCAGTCACCTTGAATGCAACACGGCACGGCACACCGTACAGGAGCGTTCCGCCTTCGGGATAGAACGTCACGTTGAGGGAATTATAGCGCGCAAGCTGCTTTCGCGCGTTTTTTTTGGCAGGAGGCGTGTATTCAATCTCTGAGACCGAGGCGCAGGCATCGTCAGCGCACTCATATACCGGAATAACCCGTGAGAATACCGAGCTCTCGGAGAAATTGAGCATATTCATTGTATATGCGCGAATCTCGTAAAAGCCTCCGGGCAGGTTAAGTGCTCCACGCAGCCTGTCCGCGTTAGACCCGTTCTTCTCAGTCAACGGCATACAGCCATCTGCCTGGCCGCTCAGAACAGGCAGTTTCTTGCGGTCAAGTATGGTACCGTCTGCCGAGAGTAGATCCACGTATAGCACCCTGCTTGAGGCGCGGTGGTGCGAGGATGCCTCAACCACAAACGCCTTGAACCATACGGTGTCGCCACATACATACGATGTATTGTCAAACTGCAGATAGACCTTCTCCTGCGGATACTCATTGCTGAACTGATGTATGTTGGCAGCATAGCGCGTAAGGTCAGCGTCAAAATCGTCAGCAAGACAATACTGATGCAGCAACAGAGCCAGCACTATGAGAAGAAAGCGTTTCATATGCATCCTTAAACTAATCGTATTTTCTCAGTAGCAGAATAGTGTTTCCAATTTCCGGACTTCATCATTGAGTTTGCCCGGATTCTGCTTTGCCAATTTAGCCAGATTGACAAGTTTCCATTGAACGGAAGGATAGTCCTTGAAATACTCGTACACATAGCCTCCCCATTCAGGTGAACCATTTTCAAAACTCAGGAAAAAGCGTTTGTCTTCATCAGTCAATACGTGGTTCACATCTGAGATAAGTTTCGCTCTTGTCTCCTCAAACTCGTCGTATGTAAACGGAATGTCAGTCATGCCATCGAATTGATTCTCCATAGCTTCCCGTTGGTCTATCAAACGTGGCGCAAGAGACTCATGTATTGGCCGGTCGCTACCAAGCAGACAGAATATCAGACCTTCCCTGCAGTCAATCAATGGTATGTCCATATATTTCACATCAAACAGATCACGAGGATGCTGGCGGGACAAAGCTGCAGCAATCTTACCCCCGTAGAGTTGTGTCAACGGCACGAGGTTGGCTTCACAATAAAGTCCGAATTCCTTCTGAGCCTTTTCGGTAAGAGGTTTCGTAATTACCTCGCCGCCAACAATTCCTCTCTTTGTCTGATTCACTTCTACTTTCACCTGCTTTCCCCGGTATTCACAAAGCAGCTTGCAGGTATTGTAGTTCGGAACGATGTGCATTCCTTTGAACGCCTTCTTCGCATTCTTACTGATAGATTGCAAATGTGAGTTGATGTCCTCAATGCTGGCGGTTCTGTCAGCCAGAGGAATGTACGTCAGGTCAATATCCACTGAGCGTGGAAGATCCTTCAGAAAAAGGTTGATGGCTGTTCCGCCATGAACCGCAAACACACTTTCTTCCATAACTACAGGCATCAGGCGGAGCAGGAGTTCCACTTTCTGCGCATATACCTGTTTGTTGATACTGCTGTTATTCGTATTCTGCAAGCTCTTTGGGAATCGTCATGTTATATTTTGAGATATACTTACCGATAGGTACAATCATGTAGCGTGATGTCCCTAGCGTTATCGAGTCCAGGTTTAATGCCTTGAACCACGGATGGCCGGCTTTCTCTACCATATAGACAAACAGTCGTCTGACCTTTTGCGAAGTGCAGGTCTCCAGTAAAGACTGCAAAAGATTAGGACGGAGCGTGGTCAGGCTCTCCATTATGTAGTATATGTCCAACAAAGAAGAAGCGGCCTCTGGCAGGTTCAGGCACTCCAATATGGCACGTTCAGGCGATGACACTAACAGTTGATATCCATTCACCGTCATGGGTTCAACACCCTTCAAGTCAGCGCCAAGAAACGATGTCGTCATATACTTGATTGTCATATCCCATTCCTTCTGCAAAAGCCATGAAGGAAGTTTATCTTCTTTGGCTGTGAACAGGAAAGCCTTTGGCTTGCCCATTGACAGATAATGAGAGTAACCTCGAAGATCCAATGCAGAATAGGCCCCGACTATGCAATGTTTTGAGAGCTGGACATTATATGCCGAAAGAGCATTGAACAATGTCGGTAAAGTTCCTTGTAAAACATACACTCCTTTCGACAGGCGAGAAAGCCAGCCTCTTTTCATGTATGCATATTGCCCCTTGGAATCGAGTCCCTGTTCTGTGAGCCATTCTCCAAAGAGTATTTTTGAATCAGGATAAGATTCAAGTATCTGCTGTATTTTTGTTGCCATATTCGTTAATTCAGCGAATGTAAAGACAAATTCATTGCAAAAATAATGTATTCCAATTAAGCAAGCAAACATTTACGTCAAAAAAAATGGAAATAATTATATGTATTTAGCTTCATCTTCGCAATATTTGAGAATATCACGATATGATTTTAGCAATATCAGCTATATTCCTCAAAAGTTGATGGAATTTCAACATACCCCTCTGCTCGCGGTATGGTTTAATCTTTTGCTATATATTCAAACTAAACCATACTGGAGCCTGCACTCCCCTGTACGATGCCATCGGCTTCGGCATTAACAGCATCCGGAAAGCGGTGACTGACGATGACAGCGTACTGGTGACCATCATTACCGATGGTGAGGAGAACAGCAGTGAGGAATACACCGGCAGGGCTATCGCCACGATCATTGACGAACTGAAGAAGAAAGGCTGGATGTTCACCTACATCGGAGCGAACCAGGATGTCGTCAGTGTGGCCATGACCATCAACATTAATGTCACTTTTCCTTTCATTTCATTTCGATTTTATGCGAAGATATGCAATTTATCAAAACTTTGTACCTTTGATAAGTGTAAACGACCTCAGGAGCTACAGAATCCATAAGGAATTTGCATTCTATATGGTCGGTATGGCTCAAGCCGGTTATACCTGTCAAATTCTAAACATTCGTATAAATGAGCCGTCGGTCAGGCTCGGATATCCGGGTTTTGAGACCGGGGTGAGCTGACCGACGACGGGAGGACGTAGTACCAGTTATTTATCTTTGAGTATTACTCTTGGGTCCTCAACCTTGGTCTGATCAATCATTGAGATGCTGAAGCCAGGCTGACCGTCCGTGCTCAGACTCTCCATTTCATAAAGGTCAATGCCTAATGCCGATATGTGGGAAGTCTTCATAACGAATTCCTTTCCGTTACCGGTTATCGTGATCTGCCCCTGATTGCCGGAGATTATTTTCCTGTCGGATATTGTGAACTCTCCGTCACCAAGAATACCAGACTCATCGCCTTTGACAATCATCTTGTCCTTACCGTCAAATGTTATGGAGGCGATGCGAGTAGGCTTCGGCATTTGCGAAATTGTTTTCAAGGCAATGCTGACACTGCATATCGTGAATGTCTTCTCCGGGAACTCAACCGCAGGGGCTGTAGATGTCAGGATGGCACTGCTCTGGCCGTTAATGGCAAAATCCACATCCTCGTGACAGACAACACCAGTAAGATGATGCTCACCCTTGGTCCAATCCTCAACGGAGATAGGCGGGAAAACAAGCTGGAATGGTGTGGTCACGTGGTCGCCGTGGCGGTCAAAGTCCTCGTCCGTCGGCACGCCATCCACTCTTACAGCATTAAGCGTCTGCCCATCGGCCAGTGTGAGCTTGAAATCGCTGCCCACATACCCTAAGAATGTACGAGGCTCCATTATGGCCATCTGCATATAAATCACAGTCTCCTTGTCGGAGAAATCGCCCTTCTGTACTGATATCACATCAGGCTGGTCAGGATGAGGCTGGCTCTGTCTCAGTATCTGCTGCACGCCATAGAATGGCCTTGAGGTGTAATTCCTCTCAGCCTTGGCATTCGGAGATACCTGCAGATTCTTAATAATGAGCGAGTGCGAGCCGGCATCACGCAAATCCACCGTCTCAACATCATCAGGCAGTGGCGGAAAATGCTCGTTCATAATGTATGTGCCGTAATCCGGACTCCAGAAATATGCGTCCTCAAAACCGTTCAGACCCTCGTGACGGGTTGACTTGTACGACTTGCCGTCGGCATACAGCTCGTTGTCGCATATTGCGGTAAGCCACAGGTCCGGACCTTGCCAGGCCGAGTATGTCAATATGGTCTCATCGGGAGTCCTTATCACATCAGATACGTGAAAGAACCTGGACTCTGCATTATAGTCGTTTCGCGGCTCCTGCAGGCGTGTGCCTTTTGCGTAATAGTCTGTCGTGACCTTAGCGTTCAGGCGCTCAGCCACCTCGGCGGCAGTACAGCCGGGGTACTCATCCTCCAGCTTGCTTTCAGCCGGTATCACTGTGATGACAACCTTTTTCCTGTCAACAAGCGACACCTGTCCCTTGCCGCTCTTCCAGGCAGCCTCGGCCATTCGGGCGGCATCAGCGTATGGCATCGACTCCGGATACATTGCCACTCCGTGACCGTCAAACATCAAGATCCATTTCTCCATAAGCTCAACGCTGCCGGTGATGGTCAGGTTGGGATATTTCTTCTGATAGTCAAACTGTGAGTTGCAGTCCAGCTCAAAGCGGTACTCACCGTTCCCGCAGTCATAGATGCGCGCACGACGATACTCTGGCATAGTCATGTTCTCAAGCATCTCATCATTGCCTGCCACACTTACCTTGATACCCTTGGCGTACAGCTGCTCCGCATACCGCTGAACATCGGCCAGCCCGTCAATGGGATAGGTGGGTCTGATTGACATACGTGTGGTATTGTAGCCCTTGTACTTTGCCAGATACGATGCCACCTTGTCCGATTTCATTATAGCCTCCATCCCATCGAATGTCCGTACCCGGGCTGTGCCGTCCTGGTTGAGCCACACCTTGCCGTCCTCAAACGCGGGATAGCCGTTGCTTACTGAAGCCTGCTGTATCTCAGGCTTTGATGTTACCAATGCGCTTTTGCAGGAAGCCATAGCAATTATGCAAACAATCAGCATAACCACCGGGGTCACTGCCTGCTTTCCGCCTGCGTTTGTTATTCTATTCATAATTATCAATTATTAACGTGAGTCCGTCGGAATACTATCTGAGTCTTGAAGGTATTTCCCATTCTCTGTTTCCTTTTGCACGAGACATCTCAAAACAGGTTCTTATGAGTGAGGGGTATTGTCCAGTTTACTCTCTATGTTCCGCAGACGGTCTGAGATTTTGACAATCTGAGCCAATACCGCCCATATCACTACCGATGCGGCAACTCCGCAGACGAACTCGGCTATCGCCCGTGGCACGCACATATCCAAGCCAGACTCAAGGGTGCACTTGCTTACAAGGATAGTGACAAGTGTACCGAAAATCAGTGCCGCGTATGCGAGCAGCATAATGAATCTCTCCAATTTAGTTCTTTGCATAATCATATATCTTATAGTTAACGTGAGTTCGACGAAATATAATTGATTGATAATTTGGTGATTAGCGGGATTTGTTGTAATTTTAGGTGATACAAAAACAAACGTACAACAAACCCACGCTATGTTCACCGACGATAAAATTACAGGAATTTTCTGTCTTGCCGATGATTTCTGCAAGTTTTTCGATTCACAGGTCAAGAAATACAC
>JAZLLE010000007.1:0-4935 GCA_045597985.1 Bacteroidaceae bacterium
AAACAATTAATATTTAATAAATTATGCAACATTTTCAACTAAATTCCAATGCCTCTCAGAGGCCTCTGCCGGAAGGTCAGAATCGGCAGATTTCAACACTTTTTTCTGACCATTTTTCAAACAACTAACTTAACACCCTACTCACTTAACGGACTAATTGTTTGCGTGTTTCAGAATTAAGAGATACCTTTGCGCCCGCGAAGCGCAGAGAGCGCCTCGTTGTGTTTACAACATATTGTCCAACTTACATTTAAATTCTATTTAAAATGGCAGATTTTAAGAACGTAAACCCTATCGAGGATTTCGATTGGGAATCATTTGAGAAAGGTAGTGCAGCAGCAGGCCAGACCCGCGAGCAGCAGGAGCAGGCTTACGACGCCACTCTCAACAAGGTGGCAGACGACGAGGTTGTCAACGGTACCGTAATCGCAATCAACAAGCGTGAGGTTATCGTCAACATCGGTTATAAGTCAGATGGTATCATTCCAGTAAGCGAGTTCCGCTACAACCCGGACCTGAAAGTAGGTGACGAGGTTGAGGTTTATATTGAGAACACCGAGAACAAGAAAGGCCAGCTGTTGCTTTCACATAAAAGAGCACGTGCGTCACGCTCTTGGGAGCGCGTCAATGCAGCTCTGGAGTCACAGGAGATTATCAAGGGCTTCGTAAAATGCCGCACAAAGGGTGGTATGATTGTCGATGTATTCGGCACAGAGGCATTCCTTCCGGGCTCACAGATCGACGTAAAGCCTATCCGAGACTACGATGTATTTGTAGGCAAGACAATGGAGTTCAAGGTTGTCAAGATCAATCAGGAGTATCGCAACGTTGTTGTATCACACAAGGCTCTTATCGAAGAGGAGCTTGAGCAGCAGAAGAAAGAGATTATCGGCAAACTTGAGAAGGGTCAGGTACTCGAGGGTACAGTTAAGAACATCACCACTTACGGCGTATTCATCGACCTTGGCGGTGTTGACGGACTCATCCACATCACAGACCTCAGCTGGGGCCGCGTAAGCGATCCTAAGGAGATTGTCGAGCTCGACCAGAAGATTAACGTTGTTATTCTTGACTTCGACGATGAGAAGAAGCGCATCGCCCTCGGTCTGAAGCAGCTTACTCCACATCCATGGGATTCTTTGGACGAGAATCTGAAGGTTGGCGACGTTGTAAAGGGCAAGGTTGTCGTTATGGCGGACTATGGCGCATTCATCGAGATCGCTCCTGGCGTAGAGGGTCTGATTCACGTATCAGAGATGTCTTGGAGTCAGCATCTGCGTTCAGCTCAGGACTTCATCAAGGTTGGCGACGAGGTTGAGGCAGTCATCCTGACTCTTGACCGTGACGAGCGCAAGATGTCTCTCGGCATCAAGCAGCTTAAGGCTGATCCTTGGGCAGACATCGACGTTAAGTATCCTGTTGGCTCACAGCACAAGGCTACCGTACGCAACTTCACCAACTTCGGAATCTTCGTTGAGATTGAGGAGGGTGTTGACGGTCTGATTCACATCAGCGACCTCAGCTGGACCAAGAAGGTTAAGCATCCGTCAGAATTCACATCAATCGGCCAGTCTATTGATGTTGTAGTTCTTGACATCGACAAGGAGAACCGTCGTCTGAGCCTCGGCCACAAGCAGCTTGAGGAGAATCCTTGGGACACCTACGAGACAATCTACACACTCAACTCAATTCACGAGGGTAAGATTATTGAAATGATGGACAAGGGTGCGGTCATTTCACTTGCATCAGGCGTTGAGGGCTTCGCTACTCCTAAGCATCTTGTAAAGGAGGACGGCTCACAGGCAGCCCAGGGCGAGACTCTTGAGTTCAAGGTTATTGAGTTCAATAAGGATTCAAAGAGAATCATCCTGTCACACAGCCGTATTTTCGAGGATATCCAGAAAGCAGAGGCAAAGGCAGAGAAGAAGGCTACCCGCAAGGCAACAGCCGCCAAGAAGGAAGATAAGGAGCCAGCTATCCAGAATCAGGCAGCAGCCACCACTCTTGGCGACATCGATGCACTGGCAGCTCTGAAGCAGCAGCTTGAGGACGAGAGCAAGTAATACAAAAGCTATTGGCTGTTAATTTTTAGCCATTGGCTGTATGATAATTCAATAAAGGTCGGTATTCCCGGCCTTTATTGTTAATTGCAAATCCGAAGCTTTTGGATGAAAGTTTCCAAGCATGGCAGTAAGAATACATAATGGAGAGATTTGACATAACAATATTGGGATGCGGGTCGGCTACGCCGAGCCCCAAGCACTACACATCCTCGCAGATTGTAAACATACGTGAGAAATTGTTTATGGTAGACTGCGGAGAGGGTACGCAAATACAGATAAGGCGGGCCAGACAGGCCTTTGCCAGAATCAACCACATTCTGATATCACATCTACATGGTGACCATTGTTTCGGATTGCTGGGAATGATATCCACATTCGGGCTTTTGGGGCGTACAGCCCCACTCTATGTTCACGCACCGGAGGAGATGTGGAATATATTGGAAAAAGAACTTGACTTCTATTGTAAGGAATTGGAATTCAAGGTCGAGTTTCAGGGATTCAATCCAGATAACATCCAGACAATATATGAGGATCGTTCAGTTAGAATCGACACCATTCCATTAAATCATCGCATACCCTGTGCCGGATTTCTGTTTAAAGAAAAGCCTGTAGCGGATCACCTGAACCGCGAGATGGCCGACTTCTACGGAGTACCTATGTGGGACTACAACCGCATCAAGGATGGCGGAGACTTTACAATGCCCGACGGAACCATAATACCTCACTCGAGACTCACCACTCCTGCCGGTCCGGTACGCAGTTACGCATATTGCTGTGACACCGCATACAACCCTGCTATGGTAGAACAAATCAAGGGCACGAACCTGATTTATCACGACTGCACCTACAGCAATGAAGATGCAGACAGAGCTGGGTTGCATCACCACAGCACAGCCGGCCAGGCAGCCCGCACGGCCCTTGACGCAAGAGCAGGGCACCTTCTGTTGGGGCATTTCTCAGCACGGTATGAAGATGAGGGAATACTTCTAAATCAGGCGCGAGAGATATTTCCAGAGTCAATACTCGCAAAAGAGGGACTGCAAGTTTCCGTAATATAGAGTATTTTCCCTATCTTCGCGTCCGAAAAGGATTCAGCAAATGATGCCATTCAACGAGGAGAAGGTAATAGAGATGCTGCGTAAGGATGAGGCATCACGCAGCAAGGCATTCGAACAGATTGTGCGCGAGTACAGTGAATCTTTGTACTGGCAAATCCGACATATGGTCTATTCGCACGATGATGCGAATGACATTCTCCAAAATACATTCATCAAAGCCTGGACCAATATCGATTCATTTCAAGGTTATTCAAAGATTTCAACATGGCTCTATCGCATCGCCATTAACGAGGCATTGACTTTCCTCAACAAGCAGAGAGCCACTCAGTCTGTGGCCATTGATGACCCGGATATGAATCTTAGCGAGCAATTGGAAGGCGACCCGTATTTCGACGGCAACGAGACTGAGACACAACTTCAGGAAGCAATAGCGACTTTACCCGAGAAACAACGTTTGGTATTCAATCTGAAATACTTCGATGAGATGAAATACGAGGATATGTCCGAGATGCTGGGAACCAGTGTAGGAGCGCTCAAGGCGTCATATCACATAGCCGTGAAAAAAATTGAGGAGTATTTCAACAATTTGGATTAAACCTTTCCATAATAAAAGCGTCAAAAGAACGAAATGAAAAAGGAAGAGGACATATTATTAAAGAAATGCGGAAACCGAAGGCCATTCACCACACCTGATGGTTACTTTGAGAATCTGACAGAGAGCATTATGGCTTCCCTGCCGGCAGTTCCTTTTGAAGAGCCTGAGAAGGTCACTCTCTGGAGCAAAGCAAAAGTATGGGTATATATGGCAGCCTGCTTTGTAGGTATGCTTCTCGTATTCAACTTTGCCATCAACACCACAAAAGACGCAGGCAGCAATATGCAGACCGCAGAGGCTGACACAGAAGTCTATTCCGACGAGTACATTGACTCATTCTTCGAGACAGCGATGATTGACGAATATACTCTCTATTGCTCACTTACCAACACTGGTAATTTTAATCAGTTATGAGAAAATCAGGTCTCACGCTCTTATTCCTTGCTCTTACCACATCATTGGTAGTCATGGCCCAGGCACCTGTAGGGCGTCAAGGAAGCAGAAAGCAGGATGCTCCTGCCGCAGAGGAAACGCAGAGGCAACCACGTCATTTCTCACCAGAGGAATTCAGAGAACGTCAGCAGAAGTATTTTACAGATAAATCCGGACTGACAGAGGATGAGGCCGCCAAATTCTTTCCGCTCTACTTTGAGCTTCAGCAGAAAAAGAATGAGATCAATCTAAATGCGCGCCAGACAGTGACGAGTCATAGTGAGAGAGGGCCTTTGTCTGATGCAGAGTACTCAAAGCTGATTGACAATCTTGCAGACGCGAAAATAAAAACCGCTCAGCTTGAAAAAGAGTATCTTGAGAAATTCAAGAAGATTGTTCCTGCTGGAAAGCTCTTGAGGATACAGATAGCAGAGACTCAATTTGCGAGTGATATGCTGAAAGAGCTGCAACGTCCGGCTCCACAAATGATGCAGATACCAGGCAGGAGGTTCTTCCCCTGGTCAAACAGTCAGAACAGGCAGATGCCGTTCAGTGGTACGCCACACGGAAATGGCCAGCAGTCTGGACAAGGCTCGTCTCATTGGCAAATTCCACAATCACAAATGTAAAAAATTGACCCAAGATAAAATCGGGTAGGAGGTAAATGCTAATCATAAAAGGTATTTCCCTCCTACTTTTGCATTTACCGACCTCCCACACCACCGTACGTGCCGTTCGGCATACGGCGGTTTCGCGCTTTCTCATCCTACGATGTGTGGCAAGTTGT
>JAZLLE010000008.1:0-30069 GCA_045597985.1 Bacteroidaceae bacterium
TGTGCAAGTATCTCTGATGGGAGTACAACCTGTGCTAATGCTAATAATACTGATTCCATGACAATCTGTTTGAGAAACCAAAAGTAAGGCTTTCTAACAGACACTGATGACTGCAGCCCCCACTAAATATCGACTGAGCCTAAGAAGGCCTTGCCGCAAATGCGTGTCTGGTACTCTTTCATACTGGCCTCCCTTACTTTTTCGGTGAGTCGCAATATCTCAGACTGCATCCTTGACGCAACCCCCGGAAAACAAAAAAGGATTGTAGTTGCTACAATCCTGTACTTGGAGGTACCTGGCAGATTCGAACTGCCGTAAACGGTTTTGCAGACCGCTACCTAGCCACTCGGTCAAGGTACCATTTCCTTGAATGCGGGTGCAAAGATAATGCTATTTTTGAGAAATACTATTGATTTCCGGCAAAAATATTAATTTTGTGTCTCGTCTGTATTATGGAACTTATAAATAGAGTAGGCAGGTTCATTCAAGACAACAGCCTTCTGAAGGATGGAGACCGTGTTGTGGTGGGTGTGAGCGGTGGCGCTGACAGCGTGGCACTGCTGCTTTTGTTGCGCGGGCTGGGCTTTGAGTGTACGGCAGTACACTGCAACTTTCATCTTAGGGGAGCTGAGAGTGACCGTGATCAGGAGTTCGTACAGAGCCTTTGCTCCCGTCTGGGCATTCCGTTGAGAGTGTGTCATTACGATACCAAAGGTTATGCCGCCGTGCATAAGTGCTCCATAGAGATGGCGGCCCGCCAGTTGAGGTATGCCGATTTCGAGACCATCAGACAAGAGACCGGAAGCGCGGCAATAGCAGTGGCGCATCATCGTGACGATTCAGTTGAGACTGTGCTGATGAACCTGACCCGGGGCACCGGCATACGGGGGCTTGCGGGAATAAAGCCTGTGAACGGACACGTGGTCAGGCCAATGCTCTGCGCTACAAGGGCAGAGATAGAGCAGTGGCTTGAATCCGTGAGCCAGCCGTTTGTCACAGACAGCACGAACCTTGAGCAGGACTATACACGCAACAAGATACGTCTGCAGCTGCTGCCTATGATGCGTGGGCTGAATCCCGATGTGGATAATGCAGTGTTCAGGACATCGCAGAGACTGACTCAGGTGCTTGACATATACCGCAATGCCATAGATGCCGCAGTGGCGGAAAGCGTCTCACAGAGGCCCGATGGCGTGCTAGCCATTGATGTAGAGGCTGTACGGGCGTTTGTATCGCCTGAGGCCTTGCTGTTTGAGATACTCTCTCCGTATGGATTCAACGAGTGGCAGATTGAGGACATTGCCCGCTCGCTTGACGGCGGGTCTGGCAAATGTTTCACTGCTTGCGGAGGTCAGGTAGTAAAGGACAGGAGTAGCTTGTTGCTCAGGCCGGCGTCTGACAGCACTGCGGGCTTTTCTGAGCAGCGCATTGTGATTGCCGATGGCTCGGGTGTGCGGTTGCAGGACGGCCGTAGTCTTGCTATGCGCATTATGCCGGCAGGGGCGCCTCTGGTACGCGATTCGGCCACTGCTATGCTTGACGCATCGTTGTTGAGTGGTGAGCTCACACTGCGCCTTTGGCGGAATGGCGACAGCTTTGTTCCGTTCGGTATGCGGGGCCGTAAGCTGGTAAGCGATTTTATGACAGACTGCAAGATGAGCCTGCTTGAGAAACGTAACCAAACGGTGCTGTGCAATGATGAGGACATTGTATGGGTAGTGGGCAGGCGCATTGATAACCGATATCGCGTAAGTAGGGATACCACGCGGATACTATTCATTTATTTACAGAATAATAGAACAAACTAACGGAATGGGTATGAAGAGGATACACTTGCTTGTCGCGGCTATTGCGCTGATGATTTCCGATTATGCTCTGGCTGACTCGTCGTCCGGTGGCACGATTGTCATAAATGAGGTGATGCAATCTGCCATAGGCGGTACTCTTGATGAGCTGAAAGAGTATCCGGACGGCTGGATTGAGCTGTATAATACCACTTCCAAATCTGTATCATTGAGCAGATATGCCATTGGAAAGGAGAAGGACTATTCCAAGTGCTATGTCTTACCTGATGTGAGCATTCCGGCTCACGGATTTCAGCTTATATACTGCGATAAAGAGAACCGGGTCTTCAATCTGGTATCGCGCAAGGAGATTCACACTGATTTCCGTATGACAAACGCCAAGGAGGGCGCGGTATATCTGTTCAACCAGAACCGTTCCCTGATTGATTCCCTGCATCTGGCTCCAATGCCGGCTCCAAACGTGGCTTATGGCCGCAAGATAGACGGAAGTGATGAGGTGGGGTATATGGTGTCTGCCTCTCCTGGCAAAAAGAATATAAGCGGTATTGCTAAAATGGTATTGCCAGACCCTTTGTTCATGCCGGACAGCAGGATTGTCAGCGCCGCACCTTATACCGGCTATTCATTTGAGGTGGAGCTGGCATTGCCGGAGGGCGTGCCCGACGATGCCGTAATCCGTTATACGCTGACAGGACGCGAGCCGGGTGCCACAAGCAATATCTACTCAGAGCCATTGGTTATAACGTATAGTACGGTAGTGCATGCCGCCATATTCGCAAAGGGATGCGTGACTCCTCCATCTGCCAGCAGAGTGTATCTGTTCCACGGTCATCAGCCAGACCTGCCGGTGATATCAATCACCGCAAACAAGGATGATCTTTATGATCCGGAGAAGGGCATCATATATAACAACAGCTCACACGACTATGATAAGTTCTACAATTGGCGTCGTCCTGTTGTGATTGACTATTTCGCAAAGGGTGAGGATGTGGCGGAGCTCAACCAGCGATGCGAGATTCGCATAGGCGGCGCTTACTCACGTGAGAATGCTCAGAAGACATTCATAGCTTACGCCGACAGCAGGTTCGGCTCAAAGGACTGGTTTCCGGCTCAGTTCTGGCCAGTGACCAATCCAGACGTGTATCAGAGTCCCTCAATAAGCATCCGCAATTCAGGAAATGACTTCAACCAGTCGCATATCCGTGATGGAGTGGCCCAGATGCTGTTCGGTATGAATACCGATGTTGACTGGCAGGGCTTCCAGCCTGCTATCGCGTATGTGAACGGCACTTACTATGGCATACTGAACATACGCGAGCGGGCAAACGAGGACAATGTCTGGACGCATCACGACTACCTTGATGACATTACTCTTCTTGAGAATCCAACCTGGGGTGCTGAGAATGGTCTGAAGAAAGGCGATGTGGGTCAGTATTACGATTTCTCATCGTTCGTGCAGGGAACGAGCCATACTCTGGAAGAGTTTGAGGAGAGGATGGATGTTGTTGAGTACACCAATTTCATGCTCACCAATATTTATATGTGCAATACGGATTTCCCAGGTAATAATTACATTATCTGGAGGCCCCGTGAGGATGGCGGAAAGTGGCGCTGGATACTGAAGGATGTTGACCGTAGTTTTGGAGAGTGGGGCAAGTCTGCCACTCAGGAGTATCTGAGGTGGGTGTTGCGCGATCCTGATAACGCTATTCCTGATGAGACAAGCAACAGCGCTAATTCCACTCGTCTGCTGCGCCGCCTGATGCAGATACCTGAGTACAGAGATATTTTCATTGACCGTTTTACTGTCTATCTTGGCGATTTTCTCAAATACGATAATATCTGCTCTGTGATTGACTGGGCTATGGAGGAGGACAGGACCGAGATGAAGTATCACAAGAAATTGTACGGAGGCTCTGAGAACGACTGGCTGCGCGAGCTTGACAATATGAAGTCTTGGAGCAAGAAGAGAACCGATGAGATGTACAGACAGATGGGTGAGTATTTCAATCTGGATGAGTTGGTCCCCCTGAGGATTAATTGCGGTGATGAGGGATTCCCGGATATGGATATCCGCATCAATGATATTCCTGTCAGCACAGGCAGCTTTGACGGCAAGATTTATAAGAAGAGAAAGTATGTTGTATCAGGTGATTGTCTGGATGAAGGATATGAGCTTGTGGGATGGAGCGTATCAATGAGCACATTCGCCGGCGTTGGTCCCTGGACAACGAGACCGGTCGATTTTGAGATGTCGCCCAGCGCATTCGTTGACTCGATAGATATGTTGCCCGTTGTATCGTCTGTGAGTGATGGCCTGATTGAGTTTGGGGCTGTGCCGGATGAGACCATCTATTACAATACATCGGGAGTCTCTTCCACTGAGCCTTTCAAGGGTGTCAATATAGTGCGCGATGTATATCCTGACGGCACATCACGCGTGAGGAAGGAAGTTTTCGATTTGTGATGATGGTTGTGGAAAACTTATTTTTAATATTATTTTGCAGTTGTGGTAATATTTGTATATTTGTGCAAACTCTATAGAAATCATTAATTATCAAAACAATGGGTAAATTTGTCATTACAACTCGCAAGAACGGTGATGTTCAGTTCAATCTTAAGGCTACAAACGGTCAGGTCATTCTGGCTAGCCAGGGTTACAAGTCAATGAGGTCTTGTCTGAATGGAATTGCATCTGTCAAGAGAAATTCAGCAGAGGACAAGCGCTTTGAGCGTAAGGTTGCCAAGGACGGCTCACCTTATTTCGTACTGAAGGCTACCAACGGTCAGGTTATCGGCCAGAGCGAGATGTACTCAACTGAGAGCGCCTGCGAGAATGGCATCGCTTCTGTAAAGAAGAATGCTCCGGACGCAGAGATTGTTGACGAGACTGCCGCAAAGGCATAAGTCTTACTACTGCTACATTGGGAGCGGATTATCTTTGGGTAATCCGCTCTCTTTAAATATATCAAACCATAGACGGACGCAATAACCGGAACACATTTCCGTTTTAATATTGTATGTCGGGCGGGAGGACACTCAATAAAGTATTGCTTCGGACGATGCTGCTTCTGCAGTGTCTGGGCTGTGTGTCGCTCTTTCTGTCATCCTGCGCGGAGCGCGTGACGTATTCCACCAATGCCGCTCACAAACTGTCATTCTCTTTGGATACCGTATCGTTCGATACTGTGTTTACCTCGATAGGCTCTTCTGTCGAGGGGTTCATTGTATATAATAACAATGATGAGGCTCTGAGGCTTGATGTCTCAGTGGCTGGTGGCGCAGACAGTCCTTTCAGAATTAATGTGGACGGTCAGAGCGGTGTCAGTCTGGGAGGACTGGAGATTCGTGGCGGTGACAGCCTGTTCTGCTTTGTATCGGTGACCATTGATCCGCACGATTCGGACTCACCCCTGCTGGAGGAGGACTCCATCAGGTTTTTGCTTGAGAGCGGAACGCATCAGTCTGTACTGCTTCAGGCCTACGGTCAGGATATAATAAGAATGAACGGGGTGGTGATCAAGGCAGGAACACGTACTGTTCTGACATCTGCACGGCCTTATCTTATTTATGACAGTCTCTACGTGGAGAAGGGGGCCGTGCTTGAGCTGAGACGTGGTGCGAGAGTGTGCTTTCACGACAAGGCATGGATGAGGGTCTCCGGCAGGCTGCTTGCTGATGGCTCGCCAGACAGTATGGTGGTGATGCGTGGTGACCGTATGGACAATATGCTTACCGACATACCATACGATATTGTCACAGGCAGATGGGGCGGAATAAAGTTTGATTCCTGCAGCTTTGGCAACAGGCTTACAGGTTGTGACATTCACGGGGGAGAGTGGGGCGTAAAGGCGGATACATCGGCTGTTGATAGCTTGAAGGTATTGATAGATGGCTGCATCCTGCACAATGTCAAAGGAAATGCGCTGGAACTTGACTTCTGCAGGGCCGAGGTACGCAACTCGCAGATAAGCAACGCCGGCGTGCATTGTGTGAGCCTTCTGGGGGGATACAGCACATTCAACTTCTGTACCATTGCCAGTTTCTATCCCTGGTCATTGCGGGAGTGCGCGCTTTTTATCTCAAACGGGAATGACAGCGTATCATATCCTCTTGCAAGGGCTGATTTCCGGAATTGTATTATAACAGGCATTTCTGACGAGGAGCTTCTGCTCTCGTTTGCTGACTCTACAGACAACTATAGTATTACGCATTCACTCGTCCTTACAAAAGACACGGTAAATCCGAATCTGCAGGAAAACGTGTGGGATATTGAGAAAAACAAGGTTTATGGAGCGGGTAATTTCCTTCACGTGGCGGAGGGTGATTTCAAATATGATTTCAGACTTGACTCGCTCTCTATGGCGCGTGGAATGGCCGCACCATCTGATTTGTGTCCATACGATATTACCGGTCTGGTCAGACCGGACTCTCTGGCCGACGTGGGCTGTTATCAATATACATCGCAATGAATTAATTATTTAAATGATAAACTACTATGAAAAACATTCTGATTGCGCTTCTGTCGCTCTCTTTGTTGTCCTCGTGTGTGTCGTGCGAGGCAAGTGACCGTCTTTCCGCTAATGCCGGAGTAATAAATGTGATGTCTTATAATGTAGAGAATCTGTTTGACATTTTTGATAATCCGGAAAAGAACGATGATGAGTTCACTCCGAACGGTGAGCGCCGCTGGACAAGCAGGCGCTACTGGAATAAGCTTGAAAATCTTTGCCGTGTAATAGTGGCTGTTGATGAGGATAACGCGCCGGACATTATAGGCCTTTGTGAGGTTGAGAATGACTCGGTGCTGAATGATCTGACTAACCGCTCACCATTGAGGACGATAGGCTACAGCTATGTCATTACAGACTCGCCGGATGAGAGAGGCATTAATGTGGCGCTTCTTTATAAAGCGCGGATGTTCAGATATATTGCGCACGAGTCAATAGGTGTCAGCCTGATGCCTGCTGGTGGCTCACCAACACGCGATATCCTTCACGTGACAGGTATGGTGACTTCGGGTGATACTGTTGACTTCTATGTCTGTCATTGGCCGAGCCGCATAGGAGGGGTTGAGGAGAGTGAGCCCCGCAGACGCATTGTGGCCTTTGCCCTGAAGACTTCTGTCAATGAGGTACTTAACACAAGGTTGAATCCATATGTTGTGATTATGGGAGATCTGAACGAGGGGTTCAATGACCCGTCCGTAAGGGAGACCCTTGGCGCACATCCTCTGGCGGAGGCTGATGGCCTGCCGGATAGCGCGCTTGTTACATTGATGGACAATGTTGCTCAGGGAAGCTACAAATATGAGGGTGCTTGGGATATGTATGACCAGTTTGTAGTCTCGGCTGGCTTTCTGAATGGCAACAATTCTCTGATGGCTGTAAACGCACGTGTGTGCAAGCTTGATTTTGTATTGGAGGACGATGATAAATACGGTGGCGATAAGCCTTACCGGACCTATGACGGCTATCGCTATCAGAATGGTTTCAGTGACCATCTGCCTGTAGCGTTCGATATTCTGGTGCGGTGAGTACCTATTGGTGATGATATGGAATGCCTTTAAGGATTGTGAATGCCCTGTATAGCTGTTCGGTGAATATGACTCGCACCATCTGATGTGAGAATGTCATTTTGGACAATGATATCTTGCCTCCTGCTGCGGCATATACCTTGTCCGAGAATCCGTATGGCCCTCCGATTAAGAATATCAGGCGTTTTGAAGATATTGAGAGGCGCTTACCCAACCATTCGGCCATAGCGGGCGAAGTCATCTCCTTCCCATTCTCATCTAGAAGGACAATGTCATCGCCTGGTGCCAGCTGTCTCAGTATGGCATCGCCCTCCAGCTCCTTCTGAGTCTTGGGGTCCATATTCCGGGTGTTTTTAATATCGGGAATTACTACGGTCTGAAATGGCGCAAAGTGCTCCAGGCGACTTGAATAATCTGAAAATCCGTCAATCAGCCACTCCTTGTCTGTCTTGCCTACAACAATCAGTACTATCTTCATTGAATCCAATTTGTGTGCAAAAGTATCTTTTTGTCAATTATTATCTGTATCTTCGCGTAGTTTTTGTAAAAACAATGGGCAAAAAGATACAAGACGCTACATTCTGGTACAGATTCTGGAAGGTAATCGTTGACAGGGTAACGCGTCGTGCATATAGAAGGTTTCAGATTGAGGGCTTGGAGAATATACCCAAGGATGGTTGTACAATATGGACCTCAAATCATACAAACGCGCTGATGGATCCGTTGGTAATTCTAAGCTCCACTGACGTTCCTAAAGTTTTTGTTGCCAGGGCCGATATTTTCAAAAGCAGTCCTTTCATAGTCAAGATTCTCACTTTTCTCAAGATTATGCCTATCTACAGAATCCGTGACGGATTTGATTCTGTAAAACGCAATGATGAGATAATTGAGCGTGCGGTTGACGTATTGAGAGACGGTGTGCCTTTCGTCATTTTCCCCGAAGCCACACACAGAGCCAAACATTCGCTGCTGAAACTCAGTAAGGGCGTTTTCCATATAGCGTTTTCCGTTAATGAGAAGGTTGCGGGTGAGAAACCGGTCTATATACTTCCATTGGGAATCGAGTATGGCGATTATTTCAGATTCCGCTCAACAGTTCTTGTTAAATTCGGAAAGCCTATTGATGTGACAGAGTTTCTCAGGGAGAATCCTGATATTTCCCAGCCTTTGCAGATGCAGAGACTGCGCGATATGCTTGAGGAGCGCCTTTCCAGCCTGATAAGCTACGTTCCTGATGATGAGGATTACGATGCTGTATGGGAGTATGCCAAATTGAAATCAGACAATCCTGAATATTTCAGAAATGCTCTTGCTGAGTGTGAGAGGAAGGAGGGACGCAAGCTTAAAGGACTTGAGTGCATTGAGGCAGTTGACAGATATGCCATTGCCGAGGCATTGAGGCTTAGAGAGAGTAATCAGGAGAAGGCAGCGGATTTGTTCCATAGAGTTGACACCCAGCGCGTGTGGCGCATTCAGCACGGAGTATCGGTCCGCTCTATTGCCGACACACCAAAATGGCTGGTTGTAATAGCTGGCGTTTTGTGGCTGTTGTGTCTCTCGCCTTTGTTCCTTGCTGCAGCTGTAGTCTCTCTGATAGTATGGCTGCCGATTGCCGTTATAGTTGGCAAGGTGGACGACGATGCATTTTACAATACAGCCCGGCTGGGAGTGAGAATGGCCGTGACGTGGATATATGTCATAGCGTTCGCCATAGTATTCTTCCGCAAACTACCATTGGCGGTAGCTGTAGTCCTGACGTTATTGCTTCCTGGAGCCCACAATTTCTTTGTGTGGTATTGTGAGCAGGTAAGGATGGTGCTATCGCATATCCGATGGAAACTTTCAGGTAAGAAAGCTGAGGAAATCTGATGGAACTCAGCTTAACTCCAGGCTGAGTTCCCTGACAAGTGAGCTCAACACAGGATTGTTGCTCCTCATTATCTCAAATTGTTCTGCCTTGCTTAGTATGCGGGTGTCGCTGCGTGTGTTGTCCACGCGTATGCTCATACTGATTTTGCTGTTGTTGAACTTTTCCTGGATATATCCTAAGATGGTGTCACTGTGACTTTTGAAGTCATCGGCGGCCATCTGGTTCATTACCGTTACAGCGAATTCTGTCTGGGATAACACCTCTGGCAGCCGGTTCATCATTCTGTTCATCAAAGGGGTCTCTTCTGCTGGCAATGATATGGCGAAGTCTTTCCAGAACATTTCGAGTCTCTCCTGGGATAATGTCTCTCTCTGGCGGTATTCCGACTCACGGCCTGAGGCCAGTTGTGCGGTTGGCGCACCATTATCGGTTGTGGCGTCCGTTGAAGATGATTTCGGATTTGCGCCTCGGATGGATGTGAACAGGCTGCTTGCTCCTATTTTGGGGATTTTAGGAGGTACAGTGGAACTTTTTTTCTCTTCTGTCTTTTGTACGGAATTTACTTTCTCTGCAGTGACACTCTTGCCGGTGCCTGCAGGCGTATTGCCGGCAACGCTATTTGCTGGAGTCTCTTGTCTGACAGCCTGTGAGGGAGCGGTTGTCTGAGCTGTTCCTGTGAATATGGGTTTAAGTGCCTTAGGGCTACGCCCGTCACTGTCATCGTCCTCCCCGACGGCCGATTGTGATATGCGTATCAGCGTCAATTCAACAAGCAGGCGCTTGTTTTTGCTGGCACGATAATTTAAATCACAATCATTGCAAAGCCTAATTGCCTTGTACAGGAATTTTGGCTTGCACCTGGCGGCCTGCTGCTGATAGCGCCCGCGCATCTCATCGCTCATCTCCAAAAGAGGCAATGTACAGGCATCGCGGCTTACAAGCAGATTCCTGAAGTGCATCAGCAGACCTGATATCAGATGGCTTGGGTCAAACCCATGCGAGAGGATATCGTTCAGAAGTAGCAGACTCTCCGGAATACGGTTCTCCAGAAACAGATCTGTCATTTTGAAATAATGATCGGAGTCTATGACGTTCAGGTTCTTGATTGTGCGGTCGTATGTGACGTGTCCTCCGGTGAAACTTGTTACCTGATCAAAGATTGAGAGGGCGTCACGCATTCCTCCATCGGCTTTCTCCGCTATTACGGCCAGCGCGTCATCGTCAGTCTCAATGTTCTCACGTGTGGCCACATCCTTCAAATGCGCCACAATGTCGCGGTTGCCGATACGGTTGAAATCGTATATCTGGCATCGTGACAGGATGGTTGGGATAACCTTGTGCTTCTCGGTCGTTGCCAGAATGAATATGGCATACGATGGCGGCTCTTCCAAGGTCTTGAGAAATGCGTTGAAGGCGGCCGTAGAGAGCATATGGACCTCGTCTATTATATAAACCTTGTATTTGCCGGAGATTGGCGGGATGCGAACCTGCTCCGTCAGGGTGCGTATGTCATCAACAGAGTTGTTGCTGGCGGCATCAAGCTCAAATACGTTGAATGAGCGTAGCTCAGCATTGAAAGTCTTGCAGGACTCACACTCGCCGCAAGCCTCACCGTCGGGGCCTGGATGCTCACAGTTTATTGTCTTGGCAAACAGGCGCGCGCAGGTTGTCTTGCCCACACCCCTGGGCCCGCAGAATAGGTATGAGTTAGCCAGTTTTCCTGATGCTATGGCATTCTTGAGCGTGGTGGTGAGGGCTTCCTGACCTACAACGCTCAAGAATGTAACAGGACGGTATTTCCTTGCTGATACAGTGTAATTGCTCATCTTAGTCTGTTTTTAGTAATCTTCAAAAAATAACTTGGTAATCTCTCCGAATCTTTTTCGTCCGAAAGAATCATCTCTTCAGTCACTATGCCCGCATAGCTCCTTCTTCGATAATCTTTTCTGACTGAAAAATCTTCCGGCTTTCTTACCAACTTGTTTTTTTACGCTTACTTATCATTTACAAAGTTAATGAATTTGAGTGTCAGTTTATGCTGGGAAAGAAAAAATAAATACTTTTGTGATATAAATTGAATGGTGCTGTTATGTCTGAGTTTTTATCCAAAATATGGTCTTTTGTCAGAAGGAACAAGTACACGGTTGCAATTGTGGCTTTCCTTGCCATAATAGTCGTTTTAGATGAGAACAGTCTGGTAAGGCGTATTTCTCAGAAACGCCAGATTAAGGCTCTGGAGGAGGAGATAGACACTTATCGCCAACAGATAATTGAGGGACAGGCTCTTCTTGATAATCTGGAGAATGACAGTATGCTTCTGGAGCGCATTGCCAGGGAAAGATATAATATGAGCCGTCCCGACGAGGATGTCTTCCTGATGGAAAAAAAGTGATATGAGAGATTTTCGTGATTATGTTATGATGGCTGGCGGCATTGCTCTGATAGCAGGTGCGGTGTTGAGGATAACAAAGATAGCTGTTGCTCCATATCTCTATCTTGGTGGAGCTGTAATCTTCGGAATAGCCCAGATTATGGATAGATATGACGGTGACAGTCCTGTAATAAAGAGATTGCGTGCTCAGCAGGTTCTGGGAGCTTTATTCCTGCTTGTATCCGGATTTTTGATGTATGCTGAGAGATGGCGTCCGGATATCATTATGAATCATCAGTCCGGAGGTGCCATTTATTCCACTCTGGTCGCTCTGACAGCTCCGAATAACTGGATCCTGTTTATGTGTATAGCGTCTGTTTTCGAACTCTATTCATCATTCCGCCTGGACAAAGAGTTTGAAAAAGAGAAAGAAAGGTCTTGAACACCTTATCTTTTGCGTCTTGTCGTATTAAATAATGCAAAAATAACATATAGTATTTTTGTAAGTTGTATTTTTGCCACGCCTTTTAGCCTCAGTGGCTGAAATACAGGGCGTTTCAATTATGACAAGGTCTTTGGTCAATATAGTGACGACGCTTTTCGCATTGCTTGCAATAATTTCCTGCAGGCATGGTTATTCGATTGACGGCAATGTCGATTTATATGGATATGACGGTGAGAACCTATATCTTGTCACTCACGAGGATGGCGTTTTCTCGATTGTCGATTCCTGTTGTGTACGTCACGGACATTTCAATATGACCGGCAAGGTTGACTCTACTGTCTTCGCGGTGCTTTGTCACGGATTTGAGCCTATCCTTCCTCTTTTTATAGAGAAAGGAAAGGTGAGAGTACACATCGCTCCATCAATTCTTGATGTTAAGGGAACAAGACTGAACAATACCTTGTATGAGTTTCTTGATAAGAAAAATGATATAGACAACCGCTATGAGGATTTGCTTCAACGCTCTCAGTATCTTACCAACATAATGAATCCGTCAGTATCCTACGAGGATTCACTCAAGGTTGTTGTGGATGAGGCCGAGGAGCACATATTCGGCTTTATGAGAAAGCATTACACCGATCCCCTGGGCGTTTGTGTCTTTATGATGATGTGTAATGGCTCCTCAACGGATGCGCCAAGTCCGCTTATCAGACGCATTCTTGATGCCGCTCCAGAGAGGTTTCTCAATAACAGGACTATACGGACCTATACTACGAATGTAGGATATAGGTAATCCTTATTTCTTTAATGCAGATGATATTACCGATGCGGCCTCATCCGAGAGGGCGCGCATCCGCTCGTTAGCCTCTGGTGCTGAAAGCCCCTCAGTACCATCAGCCTTGATAGGCTGGTGGACTGTGAGGCTCATAGGATGCCAGGATACAAGCTTGGAGTGGCGTGACATTACATTGAAGGCTCCGTTTATCGTGATGGGGAGTAAAGGAATGTGCAACTCCTGAGCAAGCAGAAAGGCGCCCTTCTTGAAACGGCCCATCTGTCCGTCGGCAGTGCGTGTGCCTTCCGGGAAAATAATCATAGACATACCTCTTCTCAAAGTCTTCTCGGTGGCAGCCATACTGTCTCTGCTGCTTGATTTTGAGGAGCGGTCTATATAGATGAAGCCGGCCTTCCTGCATGCGGCTCCTACTAGCGGTATGCTCTCCAACTCCTTTTTCATCATCCATTTGAACTTAACACCAAGGTAGCCGTACAGCAGGAATACATCAAAAATACTCTGATGATTTGAAATGATTATGTAAGGCCTTCCTGTCTCTATGTTCTCCATTCCTGATTTGCTTACCGGCAGAAGAAGCACAGTGCATATTATTCTTGACCATATCATTCCCGGATAGTATCCCCAGAAATCCTGATTACCAAGGACACTGCCGATAATTGTAGTCAATGCTGTAAGGATTGTGGCAACAAGAATGATAGGCAATGCCACACAAATCTCATAAATAATATATAAAGCCTTGCAAATGTATCTCATCTGTCAAACAGTACTCGTTCTCCTTTATCTTTATCGTTGAAAATGCCATCACGGTATACATTGTTGCCGTTTACCCACGTATGTGTTATCCTCCAATTGAAGGTGTGTCCGTTGAAAGGGCTCCATCCACATTTGCCGGGAACACCGTTGTCCTGCACAGTGTTGCTTTCCTTGCGTATCAGTGTAAGGTCTGCCTTGTATCCCTCGCGTACTATGCCACGGCGCCTTATGCCGAAAAGCAAGGCCGGATTCTGACACATTGTACGGACTATGTCGCAGATGCTTATTATTCCACTGTCTGCAAGTTCCATCATAGCAGGCAGCGAGTAGGGGAGAACGGGCATTCCCGATGCGGCGCTCTTGCAACCTCCTTGTTTCTCTGACAGCAGGTGTGGTGCGTGGTCTGTTCCTACAACATCAATCAAACCTGATTTGAGGGCATCTCTGAGCGCATTTCTGTCATTTAAGCCTTTTACCGCAGGGTTGCATTTGATTCGGGTACCAAGTGTGGCATAGTCCTGGTCTGTGAAGAATATGTGGGCCGGACAAACCTCGGCAGTAAGGCTTTTATCGAGTAGGTCACGCTGGTCAAGCAGTTCCAGCTCGCGGGCTGTGGTTATATGAAGCAGATGAAGACGTGCTGCTGCCTTGGCTGCAAGCTCGGCAGCGCGTGATGACGATGCATAGCAGGCCTCTTCGGAACGTATCAACGGGTGATACTCAACCGGCGGCTCGCCTCCGCAATGGATTGTATAGCTCTCCATATTGCAGTTTATGATGCTTGTCTCCTCACAGTGTGCGGCAACCAGTACTGGCGATGCCTTGAAGATGTTGTAAATATGGTTGCTGTCATCAACGAGCATACCTCCTGTGCTGGAGCCCATAAACAATTTCACGCCGCAGGTAGTGGATGGGTCAATACGCTCAATCTCGCTCAGATTGTCGTGTGTAGCTCCCAGATAGAAGGAGTAGTTGACAATGCAATTCTCTGCAGCGATGTCGCACTTGTCCTGTAAAGCCTGAAGAGTTGTGGTCTGAGGTATGCAGTTTGGCATATCGAAGATTGTGGTAACACCTCCGGCGGCTGCAGCCCGGCTCTCGCTGGCGATGGTGGCCTTATGCGTAAGACCAGGCTCGCGGAAATGCACGTGGTCGTCAATAATACCAGGCATCAAAATGCATTCCGAAGCGTCAATTATGTTGTCTGGCTGAATTGATGGGAATGCATCTGGAGCGATCACCTCTACGATGGTATCGCCCGAGATTACAACGGAGCCGGAGCGTAACTTGTCCGCTCCGGCTATCGTTGCATTCTTTATGAGAGTAGTACTCATATCTATGCGGTTACTGGCCTTTCTGAGGATATTTGCGGAACCAGCTTGATACCTTCAGACGTATCACACCAAAAAATGCCTCGCTGAATATTCCTCCGCTCATCTTTGATGTGCCCAGGACTCTGTTCACAAATATAACCGGAACCTCCTTTATCTTGAAGCCACACTGGTATGCGGTGAACTTCATCTCTATCTGGAAGGCGTAACCTTTGAAATGAATCTTGTCAAGCTCAATGGTTTCCAGAACCTGACGTTTGTAGCATTTGAATCCGGCAGTAGTGTCGTGAATTGGAAGTCCTGTTACAAAATGTACATATTTTGATGCGAAATATGACATCAGCACACGGCCCATAGGCCAGTTGACCACATTAACGCCACTCACATAACGGGAGCCGATGGCAACATCATAGCCCTCATCCTGACAGGCGGATAGCAGTCGCGGCAGATCATTGGGATCGTGCGAGAAATCGGCATCCATCTCAAAGATGTAGTCGTATCCTTTCTCAATGGCCCATTTGAATCCTGTAATATAGGCTGTTCCAAGCCCCAGTTTGCCTGCACGCTCAACTATGTGCAGCCTGCCCGCGAACTCGTTCTGCAAGTTTTTGACAATCTGAGCTGTTCCGTCTGGTGAGCCGTCGTCTATTACAAGAATGTGGAAACCCTGTGGGAATGCAAAAACCGCACGGATTATATTCTCGATATTCTCCTTCTCGTTGTAAGTTGGAATAATTACGACACTGCCCATCTTGAACTCTGATTAAATGATTGTCAAAGATAGCGAATTATCTTGATGAGCGATGTGACTTGCTCTTCTTTTTACGGCTGGCAATCATTACGGCCATCACAGCGATTACAACAACGCCTATGATAATAAGTGTGCCTATGTTCAGACTGTCGCCCTTAACTCTGGACCACATATCAACCATAGCCTCGGCACGGTCGCCGCTGTCGTGCATCAGGGCACAGCGCTCAATAGTCTTTGCATCAGGATACTGTATGCTGTTAATACATACGCTGTCTGCGTCTGGTCCGAAGAAATAGCTCAGGTCAATTGGAGGATAGCTGTCGTCAATCTTTGCCTCAAGAACCTCTGGTGCGCCAATCACGCTCACATATCCTATGGCATCCATATTGCGCAGAGCATTCTCTGGCATACACATGTAGTTGATGAAGTACGATGCCGCCTTGGGATTCTGCGCATAAATCGGGATTACCCATCCGTCAAACCATACGTTGCTTCCCTCATTAGGAACACGATAGTCAAGTGTTACCTCATCGCTGACCTCATCGATGGCCCACATCGCATCGCCGCTCCAGGTTACGTTTATCCAGTCCTTACCCTGCGACATACGCTCTTTGCCAAAGTCAACCTCCCAACCGGTGATGTTCTGCTTTGCGGCTGCCATTGTGTCCTCAAAAATCTTGAGATACTTATCAGAGAGGTCATTCATTACATTCTGGCGTGTGGTCTTGCCGCTTTGAATCTCATCGTTGCGTACATACATCATCATAGATCCATAGACATCGCGGAAAGCGTCCTTCATAAGAACTCTTCCCTGGAACTTGGGATTCCAGACGGCTCCCCAGGTTGATGCCTCTTCCTCGGTAACGTATGCGGTATTGAAAAGCAGTCCTGTGGTACCCCACATATAACCTACCGCATACTCAGAGCCCTTGTGACCGCCGGCTGAGAACTCATTGACAAGATTCTTGAAGTATGGTGATATGTTATCCGTATAGTCAGGAGTGTTTCCGAAATCGTGGCTGATTGGCTGCAGCAGATTGTTGCGAAGCATTCTCTCTATGATATACTCTGACGGACAAACCACATCGTAATCCTCGTGCCCTTTCTCAATCTTTGTAAGCATCACCTCGTTGATATCAAAGAGCTGATATATAATCTCGATATCCTCACCGGTCTGTTCCTTATACCATACCTTGAACTCATCAAGCAAATCCTCATCGATGTAATCGGCCCAGTTGTATATCTTAAGGATATGACTACGGTCATCATCCTTGGCCTGTGACGGTGTGGAGAAACCTGCCAGAAGTGTGGCAAAAAATAGAACACCAAGTAACTTTTTCATTTTAGTCTCAGTTGTTTTTCTTTTCCATTCTTGAGGAACGGACATTAATAATTATAAGTAAAATTAACACAGTCAAGAAGATAATCGATACCAGAGCTCTCAGCTCAGGAGTCAGTCCTCCCTTGCGTGCATCGGCATAGATATATGTGGAAAGCGTCTCCAGACCATTGCTGCCCTTGGTGAAAAGGGTTACTGCGAAATCGTCTATGGAAAGAGTGAATGCCAGGATAAAACCGCTTATCATTCCAGGCCTGAGCTCTGGCACCAGTACCTTGCGGAATGCCTGTGCTGGTGTGGCTCCCAGATCAAGGGCTGCCTCGTATATATTCGGATTCATCTGTCTGATGCGCGGCATCACGCTAAGCACAACATATGGAGTGCAGAATGTGATGTGTGCCAGAACCACCGTCACGTATCCTCCGGATATGCCCAGACTGACGAAAAGCAGGAACAAGGATATGCCGGTTATGATGTCGGGGTTTATCATAGGGATGTTGTTTACAAACTGTATGGCACTACGGCTCTTTCCTCGCATGTTGTGAATACCTACCGCGGAAATCGTTCCGAGCAACGTGGAGATGGCTGCGGCAATAAGAGCTATCACCAGTGTGTTGATGATTGCGGAAGTTATGTTTGACGCGTGTTGTGCCTCGCCGCTGAACAGTGATTTGTATAAGTCCATAGAGAATCCCTTCCACTGACCGATTGACTTCGAGTTGGTGAAAGAGAAGAAGATGATGATTGCTATCGGGGCGTACATTACGACCAGAAGCAGATAAAGGTATGCCTTCGCGATGACTTTTCTCATATCAGTGATGTCTGTTCCGAGTTGTCCTTGTCGCGGGTCAACGCGGTGGTTATACCTATTATTACAAGCATTATCAGAGAGAGAGCGGCACCGTAGTTCATTGTATCGCTCATCATTATATTGTCCTGAATTATGGATCCGAACAGACGCTTTGTGTTAAGAGTGAGAATCTCTGATATGGCGAATGTTGAGATTGTTGGCAGGAAAACCATAAGTATTCCACTTACGATGCCCGGTACTGACAAAGGCAGGATTACACGCGTGAAGCTTTGAAGACTTGTGGCTCCAAGGTCTCTGGCTGCCTCTAGATAAGATTTGTCTATCTTCTGAATAGAGTTGTAGATAGGATAGATCATAAAAGGCAGGAAATCATAACTCAGACCGAATATGAGCGCACCCTCACCGAGAGTGATATGGAGAAAGTCGAAAAGCGCTACTGTGGCAAGTGAGCGCATCAGAATATTGATCCACATAGGAAGGATAAAGAGCATTACAAGCGCCTTACCTCTTGTCAGATTTGAATTACTCAGAATATAGGCTGCGGGATATCCCACCAGGATACATACCACAGTGGTGATAAGTGCAATGCCAATGGAGTATATGAATGTATTCAGAGTCTCTGATTGTGTTGCGAATTTCGCGAAATTGGCCAGTGTGAAACCTCCGCAATAGCTGCGGAAGGCATACACTGCAATCAAGATAAGCGGAATTACCACAAAAAAAGCAAGAAACAGGGCATACGGAACAGCCCAGTTGCTGCGTCTCATCAAAGCCGCCGGGGTCTTCATCACTCTGCAGTCCTAGGTGTTATGATAATGTTCTCTGGCGGGATACGGATACCGACAATATCACCGTTGTCCCACTGCTCGTCTGTGTGAACCTCTAACTCATCACCGTTGTCGGCAGTGACCGTCAGATGATAGTAATTGCCCTTGTACAGAATGAATGTGACTGTACCGGCTGCGGCACCCTCGTCGGTGTAGTCCATAAGCTCGATGTCAGGGTAGCTATCCCCTTTGTCATCCGAAAGCTTGATGTTGCGGTTGCTCACTTTGACGTTCACCTCTGTGCCGGCAGGCAGGTCCTGTGGCTGGCATTCGAATGTGCCTCCAAGGAATGATACGTGTGTGCTGTCCTCAATAACTCCGCTGAAGTTGTTGGGGTTGCCGTTCTTGTGCATAACGTGGAAATCGAACGGCTTGATGATGAGGCTGACCTCGGTGCCGGCCTCGAATTTATTATAGTCCTGTACTAACAGCTCGTAACCCTTCTCTGTGATGACAGTCATCTCATAATGCACACCCTTGAATATGCAAGACTGAACCACACCGTTTATCTGGGCGGAGTCGTTCCGTGTCATAATGTAGATGTCCTCAGGGCGTATTACAACATCTACGTGCTCGTCCGGAGCGAATCCCTTGTCAACGCACTCGAACTCCTGATACATAGTGAGCACGTGGAAATCGCTCTTCATTATTCCGTTCAGAATGTTGCTGTCGCCTATGAAGTCTGCCACGAACGGGTTGATTGGCTCATTGTAGATGTCGTCAGGCTTGCCAATCTGCTGCACCTTGCCATTGTTCATCACCACGATGGTGTCGCTCAGCGTAAGGGCCTCCTCCTGGTCGTGGGTGACATAGATGAAGGTGATGCCAAGTTGCTTGTGCATCTGCTTGAGCTCCATCTGCATATCCTTGCGCATCTTCAGGTCAAGGGCTGCAAGAGGCTCATCCAGAAGAAGTACCTGCGGCTTGTTGACTATGGCGCGGGCAATGGCAACACGCTGCTGCTGTCCTCCTGACAGTGATTCAACGTCACGCTCCTCGTAATCGGTAAGGCCTACAATCTTGAGCACGCGACGTACTTGTCTCTCAATCTCATCCTCATCAACCTTCTTGAGCTTGAGGCCGAATGCGATGTTATCAAATACATTCAAATGCGGGAAAAGCGCGTAACGCTGGAATACAGTGTTGGTAGGGCGCTTGTGTGGCGGTATGGTCGTGATGTCCTGGCCGTTCATCCTTACCGCTCCGCTGTCGGTGGTGGTAAGTCCTGACAGAATACGTAGCAGTGTTGTCTTTCCGCAACCAGACGGACCTAATATGGTGACGAACTCACCTTTCTTGACAAAAAGACTTACATCATCGAGTACCTGCTTGTCGCCGAACCACTTGGATATGTGGTCTATCTCAATGATGTAAGTCCCTTCATTATTAGCACGGTTATTTACTCCCAAGGGGATAGGGATGTCCGGCGGACGCTGTGTGCAGTCCTTGCCTGTGAGGCTCTCTGCCGGGGTGCTGTTTGGCTTTGCGCTCATTTCCTCTGAATGATTTGATAAAGTGTTGTCTGAATCGGGGGGCAAAGTTAGTTTTTTTGTAATTTTGGGGCACAAAAAACAAAGTTTTTTTTAGTGGCGATTTAAAATTTACGCCAGAAAGACTCGGAGACATATGGAAATATCGGAACTGGGGCGTTTGTTCGCCCGTCATCCGGGCAGGAGGGCATTCCTGCAAAAGAGTGAGGGAAAGACGTCAGGCACTGTTTTTCTCAATGGCTTACGTGCCTCATCCGCATCACTTTTCTTCAGTACTCTTATAGGACGGGATGATTTCAACAGACCCATTCTCTTCATTCTCAACGACCGTGAGGAAGCCGCCTATTTCTATCATGACCTGACTCAGATCCTAGGTGAGAATTCAGTGATGTTTTTCCCGTCGTCATACCGTAGGGCTGTAAGGTTTGGCCAGAAGGACAGTGCCAGCGAGATACTGCGTACTGAGGTTTTGGGCACACTGGCGTCATTGCAGAATGCCACGGCCTGCGATACACCGTGTCCGGTGGTCGTGACATCGCCAGACGCACTTGCCGAGATGGTTGTGTCGGAGGAGCGACTCGCCGAGCTTTCCATTTGTATAAGAAAAGGTGAGTCCTACGATCGTGATGAGCTTCAGGATTGTTTGTTCGATATGGGGTTCGAACACGTGGACTACGTGTATGAGCCAGGCCAATATGCTCTGAGAGGCAGCATATTGGATATATACTCATTCTCTTCAGAGAATCCGTGCAGGATTGATTTCTTTGGGGATGATGTGGACAGCATCCGCGAGTTTCAGGTTGACAGCCAGTTGTCAACGTCGAATATTGACAGCGTGGTGATAGTGCCTGAGCTTGGGGCATCGTCCGAAGGAGATTACGTTACGCTTTTTGATTTTATTCCATCGGACTCTGTCATTGTAGGCAAGAATCTGGAACTGGCCGCGGGACTGCTGGACAATATCATTAATGATATGGGCAACTCGGACAGTGTGTCGGCCAGAATGAGAATGATTGATGCTGCAAAAGATGCGGATGCCACGGCGAATATCGATACGCCGAAACTTATGAGCGGATCAGTATTCCGCCAGAAGACAGATGCATTCCTGAAGATTGAGTTCGGCTCAAAACCATCAGAGAAACTGGAGTTCACAGTCAACTTCAATATAACAATGCAGCCGCTGTTCCATAAGAATTTCGATATGGTTACCGGGGCTCTGACATCGTGTCTTGGAAAGGGATATCACATATATATATTATCGGACAGCACCAAACAGTGTGAGCGTCTGAAAGCCATTTTCACAGACAGGGGCGATAATATACCTTTCATTGCTGTTGACCATACCCTGCATGAGGGTTTCATAGACGATACACTTCATATCTGCTGCTTTACTGACCATCAGATTTTTGACCGATACCACAAGTACAGCCTTGCCAGCGACAAGGCTCGCAACGGCAAGGTGGCCCTTACATTGAAGGAACTCTCAGAGTTTGAGATGGGAGATTACGTAGTTCATCTTGATTATGGCATCGGGCGTTTCGGAGGACTTGTCAAGGAGAACGTCAACGGTGTGCCGCAGGAAAAGGTCAAGATAATATACCGCAACAACGATGTGGCTCTGGTCTCAATCCACGCCTTGCATAAATTGTCCAAATACAAAGGCAAGGAAGGCGAGCCTCCGCGTGTCAGCTCATTGGGAACTGGCGCGTGGGAGAATATGAAGGAACGCACCAAGGGTAAGATTAAGGATATTGCGCGCGACCTTATAAAACTGTATGCCAAACGACTGGAGGAGAAGGGCTTCGCATATAGTCCCGACAGCTTTATGCAGACAGAGCTTGAGGCCAGCTTCATGTACGAGGACACACCAGACCAGCTCAAGGCCACTATTGATGTGAAATCCGATATGGAGAGCAGCCGTCCTATGGACCGTCTGGTCTGTGGTGATGTAGGTTTCGGCAAGACAGAGGTGGCGGTAAGAGCCGCTTTCAAGGCCGTGGCTGACAACAAGCAGGTGGCTGTACTCGTTCCAACCACTATTCTGGCATTTCAGCACTATAAGACATTCTCCGAGCGTCTGAAAGATTTCCCTTGCAAGGTGGAGTATCTGAGCCGAGCCCGCACCCAGAAACAGATAAGCGGAATATTGGAAGGGCTTGCCGATGGCAGTATCGACATAGTGGTGGGAACACACAAACTTATAGGCAAGACGGTCAGGTTCAAGGATCTTGGCTTGCTTATCATAGATGAGGAACAGAAATTCGGTGTGTCTGTAAAAGAGAAGCTGAAGGCTATGAAGGTCAATGTGGACACCCTGACCCTGACAGCTACGCCTATCCCGCGTACATTGCAGTTCTCCCTGATGGGTGCCCGCGACCTCTCCATTATCCAGACCCCGCCGCCAAACCGTTATCCTATACAGACCGAGGTTCACGTGTTCAGCGCGGAACTCATCCGCGAGGCCATTAACTTTGAGATGAGCCGCAATGGTCAGGTGTTCCTTGTGAATAACCGTATCTCAGGCTTGCAGGAGTTGAAAGACCTGATTGAGCGCGAGGTGCCTGATGCCAGAGTCTGCATAGGCCATGGCCAGATGGAGCCGGAGGAGCTTGAGAAAATCCTGCTGGGATTCGTCAACTATGATTTTGATGTGTTGATAGCTACATCCATCATAGAGAACGGCATTGACATTCCAAATGTGAATACTATCATAATCAATCACGCACAGAACTTCGGACTGAGCGACCTGCACCAGATGCGCGGGCGTGTAGGAAGAAGCAACCGCAAGGCGTTCTGCTATCTGCTGGCACCGCCATTGAGCGTGCTGCCCTCTACTACAAGACGCAGGCTGGAGGCCATTGAGAACTTCAGTGACCTTGGAAGCGGCATCCAGCTTGCCCTTCAGGATCTTGACATCCGTGGTGCAGGTAATCTGCTTGGAGCCGAGCAGAGCGGCTTCATTGCCGACCTTGGTTACGAGACATATCAGAAGATACTTAAGGAGGCCGTGCGTGAGTTGAAGGCCGATGAGTTCTCAGACCTGTTCAGCAATGCCGGCAAATCAGGCGGGCAGTCTTCCGACAGTGAGCTGTCTGCGAGCCTGTTCGTTGATGAGTGTACCATTGAGACAGATATGCAGATTCTTTTCCCTGCTACATTTGTTCCGAACGGCAGCGAGCGTATATCATTGTACCGTGAGCTTGACGGTATGGAGAACGAGAATGAGCTTGCGCAGTACCGTGTGCGTCTGAAAGACCGTTTCGGCGATATCCCCGAGGAGGCAGAGGAGCTTATACGTATGGTATCGCTCCGCCGTCGCGCCAAAGACCTTGGAATAGAGAAGATATTCCTGAAGGGAGGCAATATGACTCTCTTCTTTGTAAGCAATCCAGACAGCGCATATTATGAGAGCGCGGTCTTCGGCAGCGTGCTTAATTACGCTCTGGCTCATCCGGATACCTGCCGCATACGCGAGCAGAATGACAAGCGGAGCATATTGATAAGCGGAATAGACAGTGTAAAGGCTGGGGTAGAGGTGCTTCGCAGCATCAGCGTGTCGTAGCATAAATCTTCATGCACAATTGCCGGCAGAGTTGCGCGTATGGGGAATTTGGTATAATTTTGCAGCAAAAATACAACGATATGTTTGCATCATTTGATTTTCTGGAGGTATTGAGCTCGTTTATAATAATGTTCGCCATAATTGACGCCTTGGGCGCCACACCAATTATATTGTCATTGCGTGATAAAGGCAAGGAGGTGAAGTCTTTTCGCGCCACATTTCTGGCTGGTGTGATATTGCTGGGCTTTTTCTATCTTGGCGATCTGGTGCTGAGACTCTTCAATGTAGATATCCAGTCATTCGCTGTGGCGGGAGCCATATTGCTTTTCCTGCTTGCTATGGAAATGCTGCTCGATGTGGAGTTTTTCAAATATGCGGGCCCTACGCCCGACGCCACAATAGTACCTTTGGTGTTCCCGTTGCTGGCCGGTGCCGGCGCCATAACCACACTTATCTCACTGAAGGCCGAGTATGCCGATATCAACATCGTCTGTGGCCTGTTGCTGAACCTTGTATGGGTGTATGTAGTACTGAAGCTTACAGACCAGGTGCGTCGCATCTTCGGAAAGACCGGCATCTATGTGATGAAGAAATTCTTCGGAGTGATTCTGCTGGCAATGGCTGTACGCCTGTTTACCGCAAATCTGCACGCGCTTATAGGACAGTTCTAATTCAGTCCTGTAAGGTCTATTGATTCCAAGCCGCTTTCTGTAGCTACAATAAGGTACGCCTTGAGCTCAGGCGTGCGGCTCACCAATGCTGTAGCGCTGTCTGCGCCCATCACCATAAACGATGTGGCGAATGCGTCGGCCGTGGCGCAATCCTTGGCTATGACCGTTGCGGAGAGCAGACTGTGGCTTACAGGACGGCAACTCTTAGGGTCAATAGTGTGCGCGTATCTGACACCATCCTTCTCGTAGAAATTCCTGTAATTGCCCGATGTGGCCATAGCGCAGTCCGTAAGGTGGAGAATAGTGTTCAGACTGTTGCCCGATGCCGGCATATCCTCGTTCGGATTACTTACTCCGATACTCCAGTCAAGACCTTTGGCATTCTTTCCCTTTACAACAACCTCGCCTCCAATCTCAACCATATAGTCGGTAATTCCCTCAGCGCTCAACGCTTCAGCCACAGCATCGCATCCGTAACCTTTTGCAATGGCGCTGCAGTCCAGCATTATGCGCCCGTCATCCTTTACAATGCGCCCGTCCTGCTCGCGTACCATAGTGTAGCCTGTTATCTGCCGTAGGCTGTCTATCGTACTGTCCGTGATGTTTTCCGAATTCTTGAAACCGAAACCCCAGGCATTCACCGCAGGCGCCACCGTTATGTCGAATGCGCCGTCCGTCCTTTCCGATATGGACTGTGCCAGACGGAAAACCTTTATGAACGATGTGTCGGCTGCCGCATTTACCGGCTCGTTGTGGTTGATTCTTGATATGGTGGAGCTGTCGTTGAACATGGACAGGGCGTTGTCAACCCTCTTCATGGCAGCCTCAATCTCAGGCCTGAGGTCTCTGCCGTAACGGTACGTTATCTTGTATGTGGTGCCAAAGACAAACCCCTGGGTTGTCTGATAAACCTGCTGCTTTCTGCTCTTGCTCAATATCACTATGCTGCCAACTATAAGTAGTAGCAGAAACGGTAAATGCCAGGGCTTGAGGCGCCTGTCTGTAGTGGATGACATTGGCTCTTCTGATGATGGTATGTTGTCAGTTCAGCTCCTCCTTGATCTTGTAGTCGTTGCGCTGCTGTGAGCTGCGGCTTATCAGCTCGCCCAGGAATCCTGTCAGGAACAGCATCGTTCCAAGTATCATACCGGTAAGCGTGATGTAGAAATACGGGTTGTCTGTAACCAGACGCGCCGGGATGCCGTGGCCAAGTGATATCAGCTTGCTGGCTCCAAGAACGATTATGGCAATGAACGAGATTATGAACATCAACGAGCCAAGCAGGCCGAAGAAGTGCATAGGCTGCTTGCCGAACTTGTTGAGGAACCAGAGTGACAACAGGTCCAGATAGCCGTTCACAAAACGGTTCAGACCGAATTTAGTAACGCCATACTTGCGGGCCTGATGGTGTACCACCTTCTCGCCAATCTTGCCGAAACCGGCGTTCTTGGCCAGATAGGGGATGTAGCGGTGCATCTCTCCATACACCTCAATGTTCTTGACAACCTCCTTGCGGTATGCCTTCAGGCCACAGTTCATATCGTGAAGCTGTATGCCGGTAACCTTGCGTGCGGTCCAATTGTAAATCTTTGAGGGTATGTTCTTGCTGAGCTTGCCGTCGTAACGCTTCTTTTTCCAGCCTGACACAAGGTCATAACCCTCCTCGCGTATCATACGGACCATCTCCGGCACCTCCTCTGGGCTGTCCTGAAGGTCAGCGTCCATAGTGACGACAATGTCGCCCTGGGCACGTGCGAATCCGCAGAACAGGGCAGGGGACTTACCGTAGTTACGGCGGAACCTCACACCGCAGACCTTGTCTGGATTGCTCTGACGTAGTTGCTCTATTATGTTCCAGGATCTGTCTGTACTGCCGTCGTCAACGAAGAGAACCTGATAGCTCAGGTTGTTCTCGTTCATAACGCGCTCAATCCAGGAATAGAGCTCCGGAAGTGATTCCTCCTCGTTGTAAAGCGGTACTATTATGGTTAGGTCCATATTATTCTATTTTGATAGGTTTTATTCTTGCTGTAATCAACGCAATGACTATGGAGAACAGATTCCCCCAGAACAGCGTTGAGCTGATAATCTGCTTGGTGAACTCCAGCGGAGTCATGGAGCTGAACAACTCAATGACGTTCTCTACAGTCTTGACTGCCGCATTGGTATCAGCCACCGGGAGATCGCCCGAAAATATCATTGCTTTCGATGCCTCCATCTGAGCAGCCATCGCTGTCATAAATGAGCCGCCATCAATATATCTCAGATAAAGATATGCTACGATTGATGATATCATTGTGGCGAAGAGTATGGTCATCATGGACAGCAGCCACGCCGATATGAAAGGGAAGAAACCGTTGGTCTCGTTGTCGCGGAAATTCCTTACCAGCCGCCACAGGAAGAATGGAACTCCCACAGCCACAATTATGAGCAGAAGGGTCAGGGTAGGGTACTTGAGCGCAAGCGGGAACAGGGCAAGCTTTACCGTCTGGTACAGTCCAAGCCATATTCCAAGCCTCATAGCCCCCTGCGATATGTTTATGTTCTGCAACTTCTCAGCCATAAAATCCAAGTATTATTCCGCGAAGTTACAATATTTTCATTTAGAAGTTGCTTGTTTGACGAAAAGAGTATAACTTTGTGGCGGGTAAGTCCTGTACGGCCAGCTCCCTCTGAATCCTCCAGGGCTTGACCGCAGCAAAGGCAGGAGGTCGTAGCGGCGCGATACAGTAAGCTTACCCATCCCATAAGAGAGTGCTCCGGCACTCTCTTTTTTTCAGTCCTCTTAAAGACCCAGCCCTATGTGAAATCCTATTGTCGGGCTTGTTGATATTGAGGGGCCCAGGAATAGATGAAAATTCCTGTAAATGCGGAATCTGACGCCTGGCTCCAGTGCAATTTGGGGCCGGACATCGCCAGGATGACACATTATCAACTCTTCACTGCCGTTTACCTTGTAAATCCAGTTGGCTCCAACTGAAATGTCGCTGTATAATGCGACTATCTCACGAGGACCTATGTAGAAGTATCTACGGAAAAAGAGTGAAGTCTGTATCATATAGTCGCTTTCAGCATCATTATAACATTCTCCGTGACCTATAATCAAGCCAAGTGTGCGCTTGTTGTCAATTCTGACACCACCAGACAAGGCAGGCCCGCTGGTAACGAATCCTGCGGTAAGACGGAGGGTAAACTCCGGCTTCCAGTTCTGCCGTCCCTCCTCGGAGAATGCGGCGGCCCAACTGCCCTCCTGTAATGACTTATCTTCTGCAAGATCTTGTGCGCTCAACGGGCAGACAACTGCCAGAACCAGGAGAATCAATACATATCTCCTCAGATTCGTATAAGGATATTTTCTCATAACAAGTTGATGTTGAATGCGCGAATATATAAAAAAAATAAGGCCGCATTGCGTGAGTCTCAGAGAATGCCGGATAAGTCAAACTTGTAGAAAATCTCATTGACATTGTCCAGACCATACAACACCTGATTCTCAGAGTCGAGCGTGATGCGCTTCAACTGTCTGTCAAGAGTATGGCATCCTACAAGCCTGCCATTCCAGTCAAAGATCCGGATTGAGCTCAGACCATCACCGGTATAGTGCGGTGAAAGCAGAATGATGTAATCGTCAGACACATCGGCATCCTGGTTCTGTACTTTGAAACTACTGTCCACCTTGTCATCAATATCCGCGCCACCCTGACGATGAATGCTTATGGCCGTACTCTCCCGCATATCCATAATATGCAGATAATCCTTTATTGTCATTGCATAAGCCATTTTCGTACCATCGGGTTTCCGGCACAGAAAACCATAATAGGCATATAGATAATAAATCTGCGAAGCAGCCTCAACAGGCTGGCCATATACCGGAATCTGGCTCTCTTCTCCAGCGCGTATGATGGAGAAATATGGGACATCGCCAATGTCCGGACTCTCCATTATTTTATTTGAATATGAGAAATTCGTTTCTCCATCCAAGTGTACGATTGTTTTCCAACGCGGTATCTCCTCATCTTCTTCCGGTCCTGGAACCATAATCCCTTTCGCCAAGGACCTTGTAAGGTTAACACTCCTTGTCCCGCCAGAGACAGAGACATACAGAATCAGATCACCGTCGTTTTCCTCCAGATAATGCTTGCAGAATAAGGAAGGTGTGTCCAGAAACTCATTCCGCGCCCTTCCAACCTTGCCGAAATCCACCCTGTCGGAAAGATTGCCGGGATTAATCACAGAGAACAGGGCATCGCGGTTGCTGGTCGTTACTATCAGCATTGAATCCACGGCAACGATATCTGTAGCACCCATCACTTGTAAGTGCAGCGGCTCACCCTGCAACACACCATCGCCATTTAAGTCATATTCCTGAACTATCAGTTTGCTTGTAAGCCGTTTTGTCTGGACGTGCGAGTCTGCGCAGGATGCAAGCGTCATTATTGACGCAAGCAACAATACAGCATTATATCTAAAATGAAATACGTATGACATAGTAAATGAGGCGGACAATATAGTAACACAATACTTTGACTATGTCAATACTTTATTCTGAAATAGTCGAGCAGAGCCTTATAGCTGTCCTGTGCTGTAAGGCAGGTGTCACGTAAATAGCCGGAGATTGCAGGCCAATTCTGAAGCCCTCTGTAATAGAACATTTTAAGATCGTCTGTTATGATGAACGGAACGATGCCATTGGCAAGGCACTCCTTGAACATTACCAGCCGCCCCACGCGACCATTACCGTCCTGGAACGGATGGATGGCCTCGAAACGCTTATGAAAGTCAATGATATCATCCAGACCAATTCTCTTCTTGGAGTTGTATTCCTCCAGCAATGCTGACATTTCCCTTTGTACATTCTCTGGCAGACAGGTCTCATTACCACCAACCTCATTCGGCAATTTCTTATACTCTCCAACATTGAACCACGGTTTTGTACTGTCTGAGGTGCCTGTTCTCAGAGTTCTGTGAATCTCCTTGACCAGTCCTTCGGTCAACTTGTCTTGAGCCTTGTCTATAATAAGGTCGATGCAGCGGAAGTGATTCACAGTCTCCACAATGTCATCCACATTGACCGGCTCATCTGAGATACCGATGGTGTTCGTATCAAATATGTATCTCGTCTGTTCATGAGACAGACGGCTGCCCTCAATGTGATTGGAATTGTAAGCCAGATCAATCTGTGTCCTGTGGTAGATTCCTCCTTTCATACCTGACGACTTCTCATCTCTGAGTCTTGAGAGAAGTGGCGTACATTTGTGAGCCTTGGCGTTTATTCGTGAGGGCATATTCGCATCAGCCGGGACATTCCAGGTCTTTCCGGTGAGGAATGCCCCTTCTATCTTCCCCGAGGCACACCAATTCCTGGCCGTCCTCTCGGACACATTGTGTCTCGCTGCAAATTCGCTTACTGAGATAAAGTCCATATCGGCAAGAATTATTGATTGTATTTTGCAAAGATAATTATTCTTGCCGATATCGGCAATGCATTATCTTGCATTGCAATTGTAATACACATATTTATAATCTCCAAACAAAGTTATCTAAATTGCGCTCCGTTCGCACACCACAAAACGTGAATCTTTGTCCGTTCGGCGTTCGCTCGTTGTCCGTTCGTTGTCCGTTCGTTGTCCGTTCATTCTCCGTTCTGTGTCCGTTCTGCCTCCGTTCTGTGTCCGTTTTTTGTCCGTTTTTTAACGGAGAGACAGTGGAAA
>JAZLLE010000009.1:0-39600 GCA_045597985.1 Bacteroidaceae bacterium
GCCATGTCAGTGATAACAACCTTATTTTGTTTTGCAATCACTAAGTTAGGTGAAATTTCTGACATTGTCAAGGCCTGATAAGCCTTTGTTTATCAGGCCGTTTGACAATCTTTTACGAAAAATGTTGCGGAATTAAGGTATAAAAAAGTATAACGGGCGCACATTTAAATGAAAAAGTTGTAATTTTGCAGCGATTATACATTAAATACGGCTAAGTGCTTATGGGAAAAACGAAAAGAAACTACCAGACTCTGACACTCGAGGTAGTGAAAATAGATTCTGCCCAACCTGTTCTAGCTGCCTCGGTGGCATCCCAGTCTATCAAAGTCAATGAAGTCAAGGTTGAAGACTATAAGGTGGACGGAGACTTTGTTGACTCCAATCAGGATTTCAAAACCATTTCCTTTGACTAAGAACTTGTTTTAATGAAAAGAAACTTGAACAGGATTACAGTGGTTCTCACAGCGATGTGCGTGGTGCTCTGCGGTTGTACCAAGACTGAATCCGGGCGCCGCCAGGGAGCTCCCTCCATCATTTGCAACGTGATGGGAGTAGAGACAAGAGGCACTACAATCAGCACAGACGGAAGCGTGAGTCATTCCACCACCACCGGCTCCATAAAAACTGGCGGATTTGTGCTCAACGCCTATGCTGAGGGAGAATATTATTTTAACGAATATCCTGCAGAGCAACAAGGCTCGTCGGCAAAGCCGCATTCAGCCGGCCTGTATTTCACCAAAAGCGTTACACATTCCACTGATCATGGCTGGACAATAACCGATGAGCCCCGTTGGATTGACAATTTGCCAATCACCTTCTGGAGCTGGAACACAGCTGCGGCGGGTGTCATAGGCACTCCAGTCTGTATCTATGGCGAAAATGGTACGCTGACATTCAGCTATTCACTTCCTGCGTCAACTGCATCAACTGAACCGGCGGCCAGCCAGGTTGATGCCACCAACCAGCAGGACATAGTGTTTGCCTACAACCGTGAGAAGCGTGCCTTCAATGACGACGGCAGTTTTTATGCCTCAGGTTGCGAAGGAACCGGCACTGACGAGAAAATGGATATTCATTTCTATCACGCCTTGTCCGAGGTGCTTTTTGCCGTGAGCCCCGATGACGGAACTTTCGACAGGAACATCGAAATCAAAAGCATCTGCATAAAGAATGTCTATTCAAAGGGATCCTGCACAATCATCGGCTCAAAGTTGCCATATGAATCTCCCACTGACCCTTCAGAGGGTTTCGCCTGGTCATACGGCGAAGACACTCAGACGCATAATTATGCGCAGGACTATAATGCCGATTTCAGCGCTTTCAATTCTGACAGCCCTCAGGACTTCCTTCCAGAACGTGCGGACGCTACAGAGGGTCAGGACAGCTGGCATCATGGAACGTATTCCGATGCCAGCACATCGCCAGCCACAACACGCTCAATCTACAGCAGCAACAACAAGTTCTTTATGATACCGCAGACTCTGCCATCCACTGCCGTGCTGTCAGTGACATTTGACAACGGCGGAACAGTGACCACACAGGATGCGCCAATTTACGACAGCGCTAATACTGGTGCAAACGTGTGGAAGGCAGGCTACTACTATAAGTACAAGATATGTTACCACGATTCAGGTGCGGGGCTTCGGTTCTCCGTACAGCTTGTTGACTGGTACGCTAAGGACGTAAATATTGAGATATGATACGGACTACTGTCATATTCACTGTAGCGACGCTCATGCTTCTTGCCTCCTGCGATAAACACCAGGAGGAGGGTGGCTCTGTGCGGATGTCGCTGAATATGACGGTGCCGCAGGACGCGTCCACCGGAACCATGCGCGTATTTGTATTCGGCAGCGACAGCGGCAATAAGGTAGGTGAGTACTTCCTTACTCAAAGAGCTGGCAACCTGTTCAGCTCCGATGTCTCTATACGTTGCGGCCAGTACGATTTCCTGGGATACAACTTTGACATACCAGACACGTACCTGCGTGGTGAATCCAGCCTTGGCACATTACAGATATACACCAATCCTGTCTCTGAGAACGTACGCTCCCGTTTCATTCTGGATCAGGACGAGACAGTAGTCTATTCTCCAGACCGCGTAATAATGGGCTCTGCCAATGCAACGGATATCAGTGCCGGCACCCAGCGGCTGGATTTGGGCTCGGACGATGTAACCGAGACCTGGCACATAGAGATCAAGGCCGACGGAGTACAGTATGCCGCCAAGGCCGGTTGCATACTGAGCGGAGAATACACTACAGCGGGCCTCTCCAATCAGGATGAGAGGGAAGCCGGCAAGATTTATTTTGACCTGAGCTGCGGAAGCGATTGCGTATATGCAGACTACAACAGCTTCGGCCACCAATTCGGTTCCGATGCCGAGATTACAATCTTTGTAAACAACGGCGAGAAAGTATTTAATTTTACTAAAAATGTGGGCCGGATATTTGACAATGCCGCCAAGACAGAGTCTAAGAGAATAGAGATTGATGACAAGATAGTAATTCCGGCTCCTGAGAAGACAAGCTCAGACCAGGGCGGTTTCAAACCTGCCGTCGGTGAGTGGAGAATTGAGCCCAGCGAGATATTGATATGAGAATGAAAAGACTAATTTACATAACAGCAATTGTACTGGCAGCCGTGTCCTGCAGCAAGGATCCTGTAGCGGTCTCTTATGTTGAGGACGATGACATTCGTTTCAACGCCGTAAGTTACGTGAATGCCACTAAGACAGATCCAGCTCAGTCAAGTCTGGGAACCGATGTGCGTTTCGGCGTTTCCTCCACCTTGAACGCGAATGGCGGGAAATACATATATATTGAGAATCAAGAGGTGGCCTATAATAGCGAAAGCACCACGTGGGCCGGAGTCAAATCTCTCAAATGGCCCAAAGGACCTGCAGACTATACTTTAGATTTCCAGGCATACGCGCCATATTCTGAAAATCCCTGGTGCAGGATTGATGATGAAAGCGGAAAACTTGTTAGCTCAGGAACGGACGGCATTGAAGTTTTCACAATTGATAGCACAGATACTAATTATGACCTGCTATACTCAGATTGGACACGCGGTATGAATAAGGATAATAATAGCAGTGGCGGTGTGCCTATGCTTTTCCATCACGCGCTGGCAGCCGTCAATGTGGGTCTGAATATAGTAAGATCCAACGATGCCGTAATCTTGGACGCGAACGGACGTTATACTTATGAGGAATGGGTACCGGGAGACGATAAGTATAATGAAACCCATACCTCATATATCGTACCTATCGGTCAACATCCGAATGATACATTGGGTATCGTTTTGACAGAAGGGACCACACTGTCTGGCGATGTCGTTGTCTTTGATCCCAACGACCATAACAAGACCATAACATTGAGTGCCGGGAGCAAGCTTGATCAGGATTACCGTCAGTACCAGAAATTCGGCTACAGGTTGAAGAATTCCATCCAGAACATCTGGATTGCCTCTCTTGTCGAGTGCCGTCTGGAGAATATCGCAACTACAGGAACCCTTGAGATGGACTCCACCAACGGTACGTGGCAACTGCCACCCAATTCCGTCTGGACAGTTCCTTCAGAGGGAGTTGCTGGTGCTACGGCTCACGGAGGGAGCTTCACATTCTTCGAGGAAAAGGACATCGAGATTCCGCCACATATGCGAAGTACGGTCCACATCTTCCCTATGGAGCTGCACATTATCCCGCAGGACCTTCACTGGTCGCCTCTTACTCCGGGCAACAACCAGAAACTGCACATCAAGATGCACGTGCGCCAGTTCAACTATAAGGATCAGAGTGTCAATGATAAGAATGACAAGAATAGCAAAGATGCTGATACCGGTGATGGCGATTGTTTCGATTACAGGGACATCTACCAGTACGAGACCAACGATAACGGCAGTTTCAAGGGCTACCTGACACAGGAGGCGGAACTCGCTCCGGGAGTAAAATATACAAGTATGGTATGGCGTGAGAAAGTCTGGCGTGAGACAAGCGAAGGCGTATGGGCGGAAGTGGATTTCAAACCGACCTACGAGTATGATGTAGAGAAAGATATCCTGCTCTACGATAGCGACAACTTTGTAACAAGTGCTCCTCAGTATTGGAAAATGAACACAAGAACCATATACATCACCCGAATCAACTTTGCCGACCACCTCATTGAGTTTGATCCTTCAGTGCAGCCGTTTGCTGAGACACAAGTTGTGGGGGGGGGTATAAATAATTGGTAATTAATGAGATATGAATACAGATAAGCATATCGTCAGTATTATGGCACTTCTGGCCTGCCTGAGTGGCTGCCAGAAATACTATGACTCTCAGGGCGAAGGTGAGCAAGTCCGGTTTGCTGCCGCCACATACAGCCTTCAGACCAAGGCTGACGTTGTTGTTGATTTTCCCACCACCTCTGATATAGGTGCATTCGCTTGGAAAAGCTCAGCTGATGATGCAGGCCTTTGGGCTTCCAGCCCTACCCCTACTCTCACAGCTTTTATGTCAAACGTAAAGGCTGAATATGATGACACATCAACAAATTGGGTACCTGTGGGATCATATAGATGGCCAAGCTCAGGCCGTCTGCATTTCCTCTGCTACTCTCCATACAAGGCTACATCTCCATTCGGCTGGAGCAGTGACGGTGGACTTGCCGTCTCTTCGTACACAATTCCAGAGGGTGCAAAAGAGGACCTTTGCTATTCCGACATAACAATAAACCAGCAGCGTGATCGTGAAGTTGATGATCCTGCCGCCATCCTTATGCGCCATGCCCTGTGCAAGGTCAGTTTCAACGTTGAGGCAGCCGGTGTTCCAGACGGTCTGTCTGCTGTGGAGGCAACTGTCTCTGACATAAAGGTGACCCTCAACAACATCCAAAACAGCGGCTCATTTGCCGCAGCCAATGCCGCAGCCAATGTTGAAGCAGAATATGTAACCTTTACTGGCGCAGCCTGGAGCTCACAGTCAGGAACCGCCACTTACACTTATAGCTCTTCAGCAAATGATTTTATCCTTATGCCTCAGGCTCTTACAACCGGAGGCTCTCAGGACCAGAGCTTTACAATCAATTATACGGCAAAAGTAACGTATAAAACAGTTGATAACCCCGAAGAGAACAATACCCTGGTCTTTGGGAAAGAAGAGACCCTTCCTCTGTATTGTGAAGACTGCAAGGAATGGGGCGTAAACCAGCATATTACGTATCGCATCTCAGTAAACCTGTTCGAAGGAGACATAACATTCTCTCCGCTCCATACCGACTGGGAGGATAATTCAGCAACAATCAAAATCGGATACGAAGACCCATTGATATAATGAAAGCAACCAAATACATATTCTTTTTGCTCCTGTTGGCAGTCGCAGGCTTATCCGCCTCCTGCGGCGACAGCGGGTCGGGCTCTGCCAATATGGTTTCAGCCGAGTTGTCGTTCAGCCCTATAGTAGGTAACAACCCGACTAAGACAATAATTGATAATAATGCTTTTCCGTCAGATGAAAATTTCAATATCAATGCCGTATTTTATGGCTATAGGAATTCAGACGGTAGCATAGATTATACCAAGCCTCAGAACTTCTTCTCGAATTCAGAGGCTACGCGTAATACTGATAATCACTGGGCTCTCACCTCGGGCGACCGCTATTACTGGCCACTGACTGGTGCAATGCTGTTTATGGCATTCTATCCTACAGACCAGATTTGCAGGGATAATATGAAACTATATACCGGAGTCACTATGAATACAGACTATACCGGAGTATTCCATAATTACAGCATAAAGCATTCCTCTGGGTCTCCAGACTACACCACAATAACAGATGATGCTCAGAAAACTGAGGACAATCTGTATGCGGGGAAGGTCGATTTCATGTTTTCCCAAACCCGTTTTGCCGATGTGAATGCCAGGACCAGCGATGTTGTCCCTATGGTGTTTGAGCATAATCTGGCTCAGATTCAGTTCAAGGTAAAGGCCGCACAGGACTACTCTATCTGCGATTACAGGAAAGCAGATTTCACTAAGGGCGCTGCCGATGACTGGGATTTCGCAAATGTAAATCACGTAAAGATCCGTATTGAGAAGCTCTCACTTGAGAACATCTGGTCCAAGGGCGAGTACTATACCAATGCCCCTCACTGGAAGGACGAGGATTTGAAGGAACTCTACAACTATGTGCTCCTTGACAGGGCTGGAACAGATGCGAGCCACGGTACAGAGCTGGTATATGACTGTGGCGATGAAGGCGAAAAGCGTGATGAGTGCGATGACTATCCTCAATTCGGTAAGCGCACGCCGTTTGCCATTCCCATTACCAGCACCAGCGCTGAGACTCCCATTGCCACCCTTGTCATTCCCCAGCGTCTGCACTCCTCCGCCGTTCTGAACATAACCTATACGTTAAGAGAGGAGAACAAACGTGAATATAACAACGGGACACTGTCATCTATAGACCCAGATTACAGGTCATCCTACCTGCTTGACGATTACTCCGGTACTGTTACCAAAAGTCTTAAACTCTCTGATATAACCCCGGTATGGGCCATTGCCACCAAATATATATATACTATAGTGGTTGGATTGGACGATATTAAGCTGAATGCCGAATATATCAACTGGAACACCGGTGAAACAGAAAATGTTGTATTGTAATATGATGAGAAGTAAACATTATATCTTGATTGGCTGCGCGTTGATGGCTCTGGCATCGTGCGTGAGAGACGTTGATGTAACGTCCGGCAACAACGGCGATACGCAAGGAACACCAATAAAGTTCGGTCCTACTGTGGTTCCCGTAAAGAGTATGGTAGAGGATGACCAAACGCTTCAGACCCAGTCTATGTCCCTTTACGGCTGGACCTACCTTGATCCTGTGGATCGCAATCTGCCATTCTTCGTTATGAATGACTTCACTATGTGGTTCGATGGCAGTTACTGGGATTATACTCCGCATCAGTATTGGGTTACCAATACAGACAAGTACGGTTTCGCCGCTATCTGGCCTCGTTTCATATCAAGAAATGACAGAGATTTCAAGCCTACAGAATTAACCGAAGAAACAACCCCGTTTGACGATTCGTTCATTTCCGACGATGTGGTAAGAAACGTAATATCACTTGTAATACCAGGAAACGCATATCTGACCAACATCCTGAACGAGATTATGGGTGGCTATGTGGAAGTTCCAAAGGCGGATTATGGCAAGACTGTCAATATCCCTATGGAGCACGCTCTTTGCGCCTTCCGCTTCAGGGTGCGCAATCTTACCGAAAACCCCATCTGCCTTACCAACTGGCATATGACGGGCCTTCAGACCCACGCCGATATGATGGCCGTTATCATCGGTGGCAAAGCGGACGGCACGCATACACAGATTCTCCACAGAATTGAGGATGCGCGTTTACTTGAATCTTCAGGCCCTGGTATATGGATTGAGCATGCACCTGTAGAGGTAACAGGCATTCGTGACAAGATAAAGATAAAGACCATGGATGCCGAGGGAAATGTCTCTGCTTCAGCATCCACAGATTGGATTGAGTGCGCTGACCCTACATCTGGCGAGAACAACTATAAATACATTGTCATATCTCAGAAATTACCAGAGAGTTTTCATAAAGACTCAGAAAGTGCTAGCTTGGATTCCGGAAAGGAAACAGAAAAAAACAATTATAAAGAAGAGGTAAAAAATAAATATAAAACCAAATATCCGAATTACTCCCAAGAGATATATTGGGGATGGGACAAGAATATGCACGTAGATAACTTCTACGTACCGCTTGCATACGAAAGAGGAGCCTCGCTGATGGACTTTAACGGAAACGGCATACGTGGCGACAAGGGTGATTATGACCTGAATGTACACGTATATGAGTGCCGCAGCCATATGGTGCGGTGCGACAATAACGGGAATCCTTCCTCCACCGGGGCCCGCTATTATCCCAACGGCGGCATCTATATGCCTGTAAGCTCTACTAACGAGGCGAATCTCTATTCACCTTATTTCATGAGTTCCGAGAGTCATACCGGACCTGTCGAGGACTGGAGGGAAAGTATGGGTCCAATCAACTCCTCATCTCTGACTAATTCACATACCAATTCTGACGGAACCTTTTCCGTCTTCCGCTGGGAGGCCAACAACGGTAATAACACTCTTGGAACGACTGATCCGAATTACAACAACTACCGCTGGCCTGCGACGATTATCACCGAGGCTATCGCAAACGCAACTGCTGACAATGGTGTCTTTCCTCTTTCCGTCCACGGCGGCGACCTTGCCAACGCTCTCAACAAGGATGGATACGTCACGATGTTCCCTCAGGACATTTCCAAACTTGAGTTCTGCTTTGAGACTTCTCCAAAGGTGATTAATACTTCTGGTGTGGAGCAAGATTATTACAGCGCTCCTGTAAAGAGAACTGTCCATGTAGCAGACTTCACCGAAAACCACGAGTGGGTATCAGGATACAAATACGACTATCTGATTACTGTAACAACAGATAAGATACTCGTAACATTGGATGTTGAGCCCTGGAAAGAAAGAGAATCCATTCTAGAGTAATATGAAAAAGTCAATATACATACTGTCAGCAATTGTATTCCTGGCATCTTGCTCAAAATTTGAGGTACCTGTTACATCTCCGGTGGCAGGTGAGCCTATATGCTTCAGCATTCCGCAGGATCTTGGCACCAAAGCACCGGTTTATACAGATGCTCAGTTGACCGTTGCTAACTCCGAAGTTTACATATACGGTACTCGGGGCGGTACTGCAATGAACAATTACAACAATAAAAAGTTGACGTATAACTCTGTTACGGGCTTGTGGGCACCTGCAACTTCTGATACTTGGGCTCCTAATGGTGATAATGGCTACAACTATTCTTTCTGGGCCTACGGGTTGAACAATGAGAATGCTTCAGGCACAACAGCCACTCTGGCCGCAAGTGGTGACAATTTCGGAAAGCAGATAACGCTTGTGGAACCGGCTGCATACGTGCATCAAGATGGCGGCTTTGGCTATGACTACCTCCTGTCTGAGAGATTCGAGGCTACAAGCTATAAGGTGGTAAATGGTGGCAACACCGTATGGCGTGGCCCTGTTGTCCACTTACATATGGAGCACGCGCTTGCCCTGATTGAGGTCAGGATGAAAGTCCATAAGGATATTTATCAGGTTATTCTTCGAGGCGTGGAACTGAAAAATTTCTACAGGGGCGCTACTATGGAGTGTACATATCATGCAACCTACGGAAACAGCTCTGGCGCCACTAACAAGTGGTCCGTTAATAGTTATTCCAATTCCGGTGCAAACTATAATCGTGGAAGTGTAGCGGCGGGTGCCGGCAATACCAATGTGCTTCACACTTTCGCATCTGACAGGGACGACGATGCGAATGAGATTCAGCTTATGATGTTCACCGCCATTCCGCAGAAACCATCCACAGCGCAGCTCCAGGTCGTTATGGATGTTCAGGAAATATCCAGCTCACCTGTTCATCAGGTAATATCCACCTGGAATCTGAATGAATACTATGATTGGGAATACGGTTACAGAAACGTATATACCATAAACGTTGATACTTCAAACAAACTTGATGCCACAATTGATGACTGGCCTGTGGTCAACAATGTAAGCGGCACAATTCTTCCAAAAATTCAGTAAGAGTAGATATGAACAAATTGCGCAATATCAGTTTATTCCTTGTCATTGCGGTGTCAGCAGCTCTCAATTCCTGTACCGACGATAAGCTTGTACCCGATGTTCAGGAGCAGGGCGATGCCGTAAACTTAGTATGTGCATTCCAGCAATCACGAGTTGAGCTTGACACCAAGGCTACGGTAGATTACAAAGGTATTCTTGAATCAACCACCACAATACCTGATGATAATGACATAGAAGTTGGTCTGGTCAGGGTTGACAGAACAAGGACTGATTTTCTGAAGTTTGCGGAATCACCGGATTACGGCCTTAGCTTCAAGGCCGGAATGCCCGGACTTGATAAAGTAGGGGATTATGACTATTCTGAAGCCCCTCATTATTATTTTACCAAAGGTGAGATGGAGGGTAACCATACCGCAGGGTACAGAAAAATCAAGAATTTCAGCAACGCGCAGTTCTACAGGAACAACACAGATATTGTTCAGTACATAAGCTGGTATCCATATGGAACGGTCAACGGCAATGCTGCGGAGGCAACTGCCGACGCTCCATTTACAATTACCGAGCCTCTGGACCTTAAGACCGATGTTGTCTATACCGATGTGGCCACAGAATCAATGGACAATACCTATAAGGATGTGCTTGTATATCACCACGCCCTATGTCAGTTCCGAATCTTTGTATATAGAATGATTAACCTCAAGGAGATAAAAGATGAAAATGGTAATGTCACAGGAACAGTTGATGACAATATCTGGGGTAAACTGCAGAATGTCATTGTGAAGAACGAGTGTCAAAGTATGACCATTCAGTTGCCCAACACACTGACCTACGATTATGGCGAATCGAGTAAGACAAATTTCTCACTCGTAGATACTCTCCCACTGGCAACCATCGAAAACAACGTTTATACCTATCCTGTTGATTACAATGGCGTGTTTTACGTGGAACATGAGACAGCAGACGGAGCTGAGGACAATGAAGTGACCGGAGTAATACTTCCAACCGGACTTGAGAACCGTAAACAGGTTGCCGCGTACCTTGCCGCTCCACCAGAGAATGGACTTCTGCAACTTGATGTAGCTGCTTCTGCGGCAACTACAGGAAAAACCATTACCATTGCCAACGAGTTTAAGGCGGGGTTTGCCTACAATGTGGTGCTCTGCTTCTCAGACCACGGAGTAATCAATGCCGAGGTCTCAATTGAGAAATGGGACAACGCTGTAAAGATTCAGACCGATGTGGCCGCACAGATGTTTTACGACCTTTCCAGATACGGCACGGCCAATACATATATTGTATCTTCCAGCAACCTGGGATATGCCTTCAATGGCCTTACAAAGGGTTGTGGCAACACACTTAACGGAGGTTCCATAGTTGGAATGGATGATTGCACCCTTCCGTCCGATTCGTATGTGGATATGCTCTATTGCGAGCCCGATGGGTTGATAGAATTGAAGAGTCACCAATTGGTTGACGGCTCTGTGCTATTCAATGTACCTGGCTACCCGGAGAGCGACAACCCTAACCCTGGTACGCCAGACTACCGTCTGAAGGAAAAGGGCAATGCCATTATTGCCGTAAGGCGTGCTGCCGGCGGTGAGATACTTTGGAGCTGGCACATATGGGTTACAGACAGACCTCACGACATAGGCAACAACAACGGCTATTCCATTATGGACCGTAACCTGGGAGCTTTGGCCGGCCCTAAGAGCATTGCTGATATTCAAGCGGCCATAACTGAAATTTCAGATAATGCCTATTCAACCAAATATTATGGCTATTATTATCAATGGGGCCGCAAAGACCCTATGATTCCAGGCGTAACCACTCCTGTCAGTAACACTGCTACAATGGCCGAATCAGTAAAGAACCCATTCACATTCTATGGATATACGTACCCAACTCAGGGATATGAGTGGCACACGGAAGAGGCTGGCATTGAGAAGACCGCATTATGGGGCTATCGTCCAAACAGAGACTTTGTGAAGACTATCTATGACCCGTGTCCGCCGGGATATCGTGTTCCGGAGCTCAGGGCCTGGACTCAGACTACAGGTAACCGGTTCGTGGATTTTCAGGTTGACCCAACTGATGTAGGTGGCGCCCATGGCATATTCTCTATCAACGGAGAGCACACCTGGTATCCGGCTGCAGGATGGATTGACGCCGATGATCAGCCTCAGGGGGTTACAATCTCAGTTAGCCATAGAACCGGACCAAAATACGATGGTGGCCCGGACTGGGAAGCTGAAAAAGAAGGTACCGACAACTTTGCCTGCAGCGCAAACGTGATGGACTACACTGTAGATAATGTAACACATTATGGCGTGGGTAATGTGTTTAATGCATCCGACGTTTCTGGAGACGGCAGGCCAAACAGTGCCGATGCCTGTCCGGTGCGTTGCATCTCTACTGCATCAGAGGCCATTGTGCGCGACCTTTCCAAGGCTCAGACCTCCAACTGCTACATAGTTCCCGAGGCTGGTACATATATGTTTAAGGCCGATGTCAAGGGTAACGGTACAAACAAAGTTACCACTTCGGGTGGTACTTTCGCGGTATATGATGGTTCTGTAAACATAGATCATAGTCAGATTAATCACCTGGCTGTGCTGTGGTGGCAGGGCGACCTTTCCGGCCAGACAGGCAATGCAAGCAACTCGGCCGGCACAAAGTGCCCTATCAAGTTCGTCAGGGCAGACGGCGATGTGTTGCCAAAGACTCCAGCCCGCAACGGAACAGACTTCAAGGACGATGATATAGCAGTTGTAGATGCCAACGGATATGTCCGTTTTATGATTGACGAGGCCTCCTATTGCCACGGAAATGCCATAGTTGCGGCATTCAACAAGAACAATGAAGTTCTGTGGAGCTGGCATCTCTGGCTTACAGACACTCCGCAGAAAGTGAAGTTCGGACCGAGGACCACTACTGATGGTTATACGTACTTATTTTATTCTATGGACCGCAACCTTGGCGCCACATATTGTCCTACCGAGGCCGAGATTACAGGCATGAGCTTCGGCACGGACGATGCGGCGAAGCGTCTCGGCACCATCGGTTTCTACTATCAGTGGGGTCGTAAGGATCCTATCCAAGGGCCACCTGCATACAATTCCGGTACAGGAGCCAATTCTTCGACCTGGTATCTGCGTGATGTCAGCAATGGCTATGTCTGGACTACCAGAACCTCTATTCAGACACGCGATGGTGTAAAGACAAGAGATGAGCACGTGGCATACCCCGACTATTTCCTGAAGAAATCCAGCAGTGCGTCAATGAATTTCTGGAATGACACGGATTGGAGCAAATCTTATGGACAATATACTGCTATGTGGGGGTACGCGGCAGGAAATACAGGTGCCACCTATGACCCGCGTATGACCAAGACCATCAATGACCCCTGCCCGCCAGGATACTACATGCCGCCGCATTACTTCTTTGCAGCATGCAACTTTGCTGCTTCTGGAAACGATGGTAGTGATATAACCCGCACGTATAGCTCTGGTGATGCGAATGGCCTATTTGCTGTGAATGGTGGTGGAAATGCATCGAATAAATTTATTCTCAGCGCGCCTATTTGGTTCCCGTTCGGCGGCTACAGGGCATACGGTAGCGGCTACCTTACCGATGTCGGCACAGAAGGCGTATACCATTCTGCCCTTGACATGTCTCGAACCAATGTTCGTGCTTTCCGTTTGCAGTCAAATGGCGGCGGTCAGCATCATCTGGCTCCTGGAACCGGCGCCACAGTCCGTTGCAGAGCATATTAACTGGTAAAAATTGAGTTATGAAGAAATATAGGCTTTTATCATACACCGCATTTGCGCTGCTTTCTCTGGCGGCTGTATCCTGTGTAAGGGAGCAGCTGGTAGAGGATAGTGGCTATATGTATAACCCGTTACGCAATCTTGATGATATATCGCTGTCCACAACGACGGGTAATGTTGATTGCGACGCCGATAAGCTGGAGTATAACGTAACAGTCCACTCCCCGCAGACAAGAGCCGGGGCGGCCGCTTCAGACAGCATTATCAGCGCCACAGTTGACTATGTCTCGTACACGCCGGGCAAGAATGCCGATATGTCTTTTGCCGGCGGCAGAGCTGCTGCCACCAAGTCCATATATGACCAGGTAACCACCCGCGATCTCAACTCTAATTTCCTGCGCCTTGACGAGGTGGTCGGAGCCGGCGATGTGGCCACATATACCTGGCAGACCTGGGACAACGCTCAGATGCTCGAGGCAAGCGTTATTGCCACCCCAGACAACACAGACGACATTTTTTACCGCTCGGTGACGTTCTCGCCTACTCAGGCATACAATATCCGCACCTTTAATGAGCAATATATTAACGGCAGATGGATTCCAAAGGATACTATATTCTATCATACCCGTATGATAGGCTGGTATCCTATGATATGTACAGTTCCTATTGGCGAGAGCGGAGACAAGGCCGTTATCCAATTCAAGGATTCCCGTTATTCTGAGTATCGTACTCAGGTTGGTGTTGATGGCTACGGTGTTGTATTTGATCACGTTCTGGATGGTGGAACAGATGTAATGATGAGTAATATGTGCGAGGCTCAGCGCTGGCACAAAAAATATTACCTGAGAGATGAGGATTCAGAGACCGAGCCGCATACACATTACGTTAATCTGGACCGTAATGCGTACGAGAGCCCTGATAACTATCATTTCCCGTTTGGACATAATGAGGATAAACCCAGATACTCCAATCCTATATACTACCACCACTATCTTAGTGGCGTAAGGCTGTGGGCAAAAGTTGACCAGACTGGCGAGAATGCTCAGATGAACCTTCTCACCTGGGGTAAAATCCTTTCAGTGTCTGTTATGAACCAGCCCTCCTCGGTGACCATAGCATTGCCTACCGAGGTCTCATCGCCGGTCTCCATTGATGAAGATGGTAACCTGGAGATGGATGGCAACAGTGCAAAAGTTGACAAATCCAAACTCAAATTCGGCGCGGTGAGCGGCTGGGCCGACTATACCAATATGCCTCTGCGCACAGAGCTTATGTATGGCGAGGGCGATATCAACCACGTTGGCGACGATTACACCGTTGAGTATCCTGTTGAAATGGTAAGTGGCGGTGATATACACGGAATGGAGGCACAGTACCTTGGATATTGTCTTATCAAGCCTTGTCAGCTTGGCGCTACAGAGGAAGAGGACGAGTCTCTGATCCTTGCCATTCAGACTGAGGGCGGTACCTATCAGGCCGTTATTCCCTGTAGGGCTCTTCTCGAGGATGAGAGCTCGCACTCATTGGAGAAGGTGCACGTGTTCCAGGAAAGCAAGGTATATGACATTACGTTGAACCTGAAGACCGCCGGTACTTTCTCTGATTTCATATCCGATGAGGATGGTGCCAAATATGTTGACCTTTCTCCATACGATGAGACTCAGGGAACCTATAAGACAGCCAATAGCTATATTGTTGACAAGAATGTACTGGAACAACGCTTTACGGATGGAGGAGAGTTGTCGCCCGGATATACTTTTGCGGCAAATATTGTGGGAAACGGCCAGGCCGGTATTCTGTCGGAAGGTGCCACCACTTTCCATACAACCAACGCCATCCTTTCAGATGCTACCAAAGCCGTTATAGTATGGCAATCAAATTCCGAGCAGATATTCAATGTGCAGTATCAGCACGGATACATACGTTTCCAGATGAGGAATGCAACCCCCGGAAATGCCGTTATCGCAGCTACCGACGATGTCGGAAATGTACGTTGGAGCTGGCATGTCTGGATTACAGATGAGCCCCAGAATGTTACACTGAACGGTGTGGAGTATATGGACCGCAACCTTGGCGCCACCTGGAAATATTCAAGCTCTGTGCCTGGTACGGCTGCCGATAAGCTTGCCTCGTATGGTCTTTATTACCAATGGGGCCGCAAAGACCCTATACCAACTCCGTTGGCCTGGGATCAGAATGAGTCAACAGACATCAAACCCGTTTACGATGAATATGGAGCAGAGGTGCCCGACCTGGGCTCATACGTATTTGACCAGTGCACATCGCTGACCGATGCCATTGAGCATCCTATGCATTATGCGTTGTGCCCTTATTCTCCGTATTATCAGCATAACTGGCTTGAGGTACCTATAGATTTCCTTTGGGGCAAGGCCGATGGCTCTGGCGTTATTCAGAAGAGCATATACGATCCCTGTCCTTTCGGATACCGTATTGTTCACGAGGAGTTGCAGTCATTGCTGGAAAATAGCAGTACTACTGTAGACGCCTCTAACGAAGCGGGTCTTGTAGTCACAAATGGCGACAAATTGTACCTGCCATACGCCGGCTTCTTCGGACCGGACCGCAACTATACATCGAACACCAGCGCCGGATACTTTATGGGCCAGAAAGGTGATTACACAAGCGGTGTGATATGTCCGAATACTGACGCCGATGCCAATAATTATTTCTCAGGGCATCGTCTTAGAACCTATATCTCACAGATAACGAGATGGACATCGGAAAATATTGACGGCGTTACGTCTTTTACATACAATACAAGTAGTAAGCATTACGTTACGTCCGCGGTGCCATCCAGCCGCGACTATGGCAACCGTAAGACTGCCGGCTCGGTAAGATGCGTGGCCGATGGCTCGTACGTACATCAGGCATTTGCGCACATCAAGTCACTTACCCCAAGCCTTGTAGCTGGTGGCGAGCTAAAACTTGATTTGAATGGTGGTGTGAATCTGGGTGCGATATGGAATGCCACACTTACATTGAGCTATGTTAATAGCGATGAAAGCACAGTTGACATAAAATATACCATTTTTGAAGACGGAGTATGGAATACTTCAACAGACTTCCTGAATCACTTCAGTACTGTGCCAACCTCTACTCAGATTGCAGGTACGTTCACTTACACGTTGCCTTCATCGCTTCCTTCAGACAAATACACGTGCACACTGTATGTCCAGGAGAAGAGTGGCGCAGAAGCATCTGCAAGCTGCGATGTCCGCAACACCGGAGTCAGCACTGTTTCCATGGTTTCTACAGTCAGCGGAAACAACACAGATGGCAAGCATCCGTACGCTGGTCAGAACTTCAACCTTGTTGTTACAATTAAGGCTGGTCCTGCTGAGGAAAGGCCTTCAGTCACAACAAACAACTTCAAGGCAGGTTCATTTACTGCTGCATCTACAAGTGTAAGCAATAGCTCTGATGCAGATGGCTTCTGGACTGTAACCGCTACGTTCAACAACGTCCATATCGATGAGGCCGGCCTCGATAAGACTCTCAATCTTAGCGGCAAGGTTTCTATGGACGGCAATGTTTACGACTGGTCCGATGACTTCCACACCGAAGTTTGGGCGAAAATCGGCAACGATGTCGTGGGTACTACGGCTTACACTTCTTTGAATGATGCCGCAGCTGCGGATGCCGTTGTGATAAGAAATCGTAGCACAAACCGTTATCTATATAACAATGGCGGGACTCCTGCCATAACGGATAATTCTATCTCAGGAGAAGATTTCTTCTGGAAATTATCTACGTCCGGTGCAATTCAAAGTCTTGCCGATGGTCGTTATATTTCAGTTAACAACGGTTCTGTTACATATTCAAATGATCCTGTGAATAATACGTTTAATGTTAGTAATACTAACCGATTCACAATTTATAGATATCTTTCTAATCAAAGTAGATATATGCGTGATAATTCGGGATCTTTGACGGCAAGCAATTCTACTACCAACTATACGTGGTATATTTATCCCGTAACATCTTTTGCAAGGTATATTGACCCTCATATGACCGGCAGCGACTGGTCGATGAGCGGAGACGGCATACACGAGGGACATCCTGTAGCCGGCAAGGCCTTCACGGCGACCTACAAGGTGACCGTGGCAGACGCTGACGACGTGACCTTCACCTCCGCCACAATCAACGGTGTCGCCGCTACCGGCAACGTCGTAAAGACTGGCAGCAACTACGAGGTGACATTGACTGCCGAGGTGACTCCTTCCGCATCCAAGAAGAACGTCGATTTTCCAATCAAGGTCACACTCGGCGTGACCAGCGCTTCCCTCGGTCTCAGCAACGCCGGCATCACCCAGTACTACAGCAGTCCTGCAACAGATGTCTGGAAATACAGTTTGACATCGAGGACGAAGGGCGCCCAGATTACGACTCTTGCCGACCTGACAGCTGAGAATAAGGTGTTTATGATTAATGCCAACTACACAGCCCGCTACACAGCCGCCAACGATGCAGGCACCGGCTTCACTTCATCGCAGACCATTTCCACTGCTAATGACAATCAGCTTTGGTCAGTTGCTGCGAGCGGAGATGGATACACGATCCGGAACATCGGATCCGGTAATTATCTCGTACTTAATGCTACAGCTAGCTGGAGCGGTAACAATTATAATCAGCGAAGATGTACTTGGACTTATTCTAATCCTAACCTTTCCACAACAAGTACTGATTTGTCAATCACGGTTAATTCCAATAATTTCCGGGTAGACAAGGCGTTCCATAGCGAAGATACAAGGTATGGCTCAAAGACTGACGACACCACCTGCTCTTTCTGTCAGTCAGGGACTACGTCTTACACCGGAAACACAAGCACAACTAACAGAAACTGGACCTTCTACAAGGTAGTCGATACCTACAGCTATTCGGCCCCGACCGAATAGCCGCAGGGCCCGGCTTCCCTCTTATTGACACTGAAAAAGAGCTAACCGTATGAATTTCATCGGTTAGCTCTTTTTACACGTTCAATCTCTTATGAAGGAGTTCGATATAAGCTGACTTAAGTTCTTCGGATAGAAAAGAACACTGGATTTCTTCTTCAAATTTTGGGAGAAGATTCAAATACTTCTTCTTGATTCTGTTGAAAACGATTTCAGGGACGCCACACGTTTTGAATGCTGCGGCAAAGTCAGAGTCATTGATTTTCTTCTTTTTCCCATTGAGGCTCAAAGCCATCTCTTCCGTATCTTCCGGATTACTAATGACTCCACTTAGCAGGTCATATGCCGGAGCAAGAACAGGCTCGCCTGCAGGAGAATATAGGGAGAAATTCTTCAGATGCATATCGTTGTTTCCGGTAAGCCAGGAAAAGAATACCAGTTCCAGAAAATCCACCATGTCCAGTTGGGGCTGGACAGAGTATTTCCTTATGGCTTTTCCGATTTGCTCGTATGAGCTGCGATACTTATTTTCTGTCTGCCGTTCCGTCAGCTGGCACATATCCTCCATTGCGACTTTTTCCCCATTTGCAGTCCTGTCAATACGTTTGGTCAGATAACCAATGCTGCCATCTTTCATTCTGATGAGCGTATGCGGTACTGTTTTCAGTTTTGCAATCTCAGCTAAATGCATAGTCAGGTCTTCGTTCTCGGGCAGCATAACATAATTTTCAGTCTGGGGCTTGAAGATAAAACCTCCCCATAACCCCACAATAGTAAGTTTCTTGGAATCTTTGTGCTTATCAAGATTCAAAGACAGTTTGGGCTGGACTCCTGTTAATGTGGTTTGTGCTTGAATGATCTTTGCGGCCAGTTTATCCATTTCTCCACGAGTGTAGTCCAAAGAGGGAGCCGTCTCTGTTCCGAAAAACTTCTGGCAACAGGATTTGTGGAAATCAACCTCTCCCGGGCCGAGTTCCCCATAACAGTACAAACACTTACTCATCACTATCCTTTTTTATGGGAATTACACTTACTGTTCCGATGCAGTCCTTGCAACAAAGAAGCAGAAGGGAAAAACGGTCAAGTTCGCTGATATCCGTATTGCGGAGCGCTACATCCAAAAGCCAGCCTTCCGGAATGAGCCCATCGAAAAATGGGAACAGGAATTTGGACTTGTATGGCTTTTCCGATAAAGGAAGCGTCAGGCTGACCGGCAGGGAAGTGGTATCAGCCAAGTAATCTCTATTGTAAGTGAATTCATAACCTTCGTCGGTCTCATTCAGAATTCCGGCAGGCTTTCCGTTGTATTCTATTAAAGCTTTGTTCATTTCACCTTCTTTTGAGGTACCAGCTCATATTCAAACAAGTCAAATACTTGTGCAACTTTGTCCATACGGACTGTAGCCTTGCCTTGCTCCAATTCGCGAACAAAATTGAGACCGACGCCAGATTTCATCGCTAAGTCAACCTGCGTTAGTCCATGCGCCTTTCGCAGCGATTTCAATGTTAAAGAGATAATGTTTTTGCTCATAATTACATCATATCGGATGCAAATATAGAAAATAAATGCCGATCACATCATATTGGATGTAATTTCTTTAAAAACAGCCTCAATTGCATCCGATATAATGTAATTCCATATACTGCTGATATTTTACAGCAATTCATGCTGCTGTGGTTGCAACTTGGACGGACTGTCTTAATGTGTCAGGAAATGTCGGCGTGGCAATCAGAGCTTGGCTATCTGCTCTGGTGTCAGACCGGTGCACTGACTTATCGTCTCAACGGCAATGCCTGCGGCCTTAAAATTGCGTGCGGTCTCAAGTTTGCCCTGCTCCATGCCTTCTGCACGGCCTTCTGCGCGGCCACGTTCCACGCCGCGGCGTTCGGCGTACTTGATCTGTGCACGTTTGTCAATATCGGTAGTCATATTCTTGATGTATTGAATTTTTACGTCGGACGGCATCTCGGCCAGCTCGCTCTGCCTGGCCAGTTTCGCCCATAGACCTTCGGCAAAGCCCTCGGGCAGGGTGTCCAACTCATGCAGATGACGTATGCAAAAATAAAACCTTTCCTTGTCATTGTCAATATCTTCCCACTTTTTTTTGAAGTGCTCCAGCTCAACGAACACGAAGTGCAGACTGTCCGTCATCCGCTCGTGCGTCCTGTCCTCTCGAAGCGAGTATCGGGACAGAATACTTCCGTCCCAACCCTCTCCGTGGTGCAGGGTGAATGCATCGATAGAGACCACATACACCGGCTTCAGACGGTACTCCACCTGACCACCCTTCACTTGGTTCTGTATGCAGTAGGTCGAATAGTACAGACATCGGTCCGCGAACCAGTCCTGCGGGCAGACCTGCACCTCCACATCGACATATGTCCCGTCTGTCAGCTGGCACGACACATCGAACACGCTCTTTTTCAGGTCTTTAGCGAACGATGCCTGACGCTGCTTGTAGAATTTCAGACTGGTGATGTGCAGTTCGGGAATCAACTCGTTGAGAAGTGCCATCAGCAGGTCCTTGTTCGATTCGGACCCGAAGACGTACTGGAACGCGGCATCGTTCATGAGATTTGCATACTTGCTTGGCATTTTGGTTACCATAGCATCAGAGATTTCCTCTTTTCTTTTGTTTTTCCTACCCATGGTGTTTTGTGTTATGTGTTAAACAAAAAAGCATTCTGCACCTCCTGCCAGATTGGTATTAGCAATGTGGAAGGCACAGACTTGGCTACGAATGTACTTCAATATAACCGAACTTGCAACAATTCTGTACAATATTCCACCATCCCCGCGGAGGTTGAAGATGGAACCGGCTCGCTGCGGTGTTGCAGTGCGGCTCCGCCCTTGCAACCTCTTGCCGGAAACAGCGCGGCTCCGCCCTGCAACCTCTGCTCTAAAAGCCCTGAAATGCAACAAATTGCCACCAACTGAAGGGCACTTACTTAACATTGTTAAGTCATTTAATGATAGTTTCAGCTTTTTTGGCAATAATTTGTGTGGTTTTTGATAAAAACACAGTAATTTTGCAAGCGAATTGTTATGTTTTTGCAAATGAGTAAATGCCCGCTGTTATTGATACTCTGTAGCTTGGCTTTGATCCTCAGCACGACAACAGCCATAGCTCAGGAGGTGAACGGACAGGACGACCCTGAATTCATCTATGTGAATAGGGATGACGATGGAAAACCTATCCGTGGCGCATATCTTACCAATCCTTGGTACAGCAACTGGTCTGTAAACATATCAGGTGGCGTTCAGACTCTGGTGTCTGGAACTAAAGAGCACAACACAGGCATGGATTTCGGTACGGCCAGACCGACTCCATCAATAGAAATTGACATTGCCAAGTGGTTTACGCCGGTGATAGGTGTACGCTTTGGATATCAGGGCATAAAGCTGGAGGAGAACTTTCAAGCCTTCAATTTCAATCACTATCCGGTACAGCACGTTGACGGGGTGAACTATTATTTCCTCACCAACCTGCATATGGATGTTATGTGGAACTTCGTGAACACAATCTGGGGCTATCGTGCCAACAGATTCTACAACATAACGCCGTATGCAATGTTCAGCTACGTGCGTCTTGGCCATCCGGACAAGAGCTATTTTGACAACGAGTACCGCGACCGCGAGTTTATGACGGGGCTGGGCATCTTCAATACATTCCGCCTGTCTAACGCCTTTCAGGTTACTGTTGACCTGCGCTGGGGCAACCTTAGCGGAAGGTTCCACGATTCAAGCGATGGCGGGCGCGTTAACTTCCTGTCTGCTACGGCTGGTATAGCCTACAACATTGAGAAGTGGTATTGGGCACGCTCAAAGGGCATAGAGAAGGCGCTCGATGTGGCTGTGACAAAGGCGGCCGAGGCCCAGGAGGAGGCTATGGCGGCAGTTGCCGAGCTGAACGAGGAGAGGCGCATAAACGAGGAGCTCAAGGTGCAGATTGTACAGCTCACCAACACCATCACAAAAACTGAGTATGTGGCTATTCCGGGCTCAGACTTCCACAAGCGTGTTGACAACTCCGATTTGGTGCTGTACTATCAGATTAACGTCAGTAAGATGAACTTTGCCGAGGAGCACCACCTGGATGCGTTCGTGAGCGAGGTTCTGGCAAAAGACCCCAAGCACGTGTTCTACCTGACAGGAAGTGCGGATATGGGTACCGGAAGCCTTGAGGTGAATACGCGTCTGAGCCGTGAGCGTGCCGAAGGCGTAAAGTCAATGCTGATGAGCAAGTACAATGTTCCTGAGGAGCAGATTGTGATAAAGGCCACGATTGTATCGGACGTTCACGAGGATGGCGGGCTTGACCGCTGCGTTCTGATTGAGCGCGAGTAGCAGGCGGTGAGCGCACGGTATAGGGGAGCGACAGCAATGCCGCTCCCTTTTTTATGCAAATCATGCCATGTTTCAAGGTGTATTCCAATATCTTTTTTTATATTTGCTGATTAATAGAGTGGGTTGATGACAGATGCAGAAGACATTTGCTGGTTTGTAGCCCGTACCCGCAGGGGACAGGAGCTTGCCATCCGCGACAGACTGGAGGCTTTTGGCATACAGAACTTCATTCCGGTAAGCCAGACGCTTAGAATCAGGAACGGGCGCAAGGTAAAGGCGGTGGTTCCTCTGATACCGAATATGGTGTTTCTGAGGACTACAAAAAGCAATGCGTGCGCACTAGCCAACGGCCACGGGCTTAAGGTGTTCTATATGGTGGACCATATCACTAACAGAATGCTGGTTGTGCCGGACAGGCAGATGGACTGTTTCATCCGTGTTATAACCGAGAGCCCCGATGTAGAGGTCTCCGCATTCACTCCCACACAGGGCCAGAGGGTAAGGATCGTATCCGGCAAGCTGGCGGGTGTGGAGGGCGAGGTGCTCCAGACTGACCAGGGTGATTGCATTGTGGTGAGTGTGGGAACATTGCTCAGCGCAAGAGTCAGGGTGCGAAAAGGTGGTCTTGAGCCCATTCTATAAATGAATTTGCTTTTTGATGAGGATTTCTGTCAATGGCTGGTTCATAATGAGTGTGTCCTACACGTTCATTGGCGAAGCTGTGAAAATGTGAGTATTGTCTATAAAAGACGTAGAGATGGTAAGAGAGAAAATTGAGAGGTTGAATCAGACTGGCCGCGACAACAGGAAACTGGCGGTCATTTTGCTGGACTTGTGTGTATCAACAATGGCGTCGCTGCTTTCTATATTGTTTGTACGGTGGCAGACGGCGCCTATTCTGGAGTTCGGGCATTATGTGTTTGAGTGGGTGTTTATGGGAGGAGTATTCTCGCTTGTGGGCATCCTGCTGTTCGGAACGTTCAGGATAGTTATCAAGCACTCCACAATGCGCTCCATAGGCAAGCTTGTGCTGGCCTCCGTTGTAAAGGAGCTGCTGCTGGCTGGCGGCATAGCGCTCGGACTATTCCATTTCGGCACATTCAGAATGGAGGTGGCAATGATTGTAACGGATACGCTGCTCACCGTCTTCATGCTTGTGGTGGTAAGGGTAATCATCATAGCCATACACGATGACATCAAGGATAATCCCGAGAGAGACATAGACAGAATACCGGTGCTGATATACGGCACGTCAGACAAGTCTGTGGCAATGGTAATCCGCCTGGAGAACAGCATCCACTACAAGCCGGTGGGTTTCATAACCCGCGACCAGTCCAAGTACGGCCTCATAATAAGAGACATACCTGTTTACTCCTTCAACAACGAAGACGACATTGTTGCCCTGAAGCGCTCCACAGGATTTCGCAGCGTGCTCTTCTCGCGCAGCGAGGATGCCGATCCGGAGAATGGCCGCGACGGTCTGGTGGCAATAAGCCTCAGACAGGGGCTGCACTGCCTTATGTCGCCCAAGATAGACGATATGGTCTTTGGCGGCCTGTCAACGGAATCCATTCGTACCGTGGTTGATACCACCCGCGAGTTCATCCCCGATGGCATGAACTCATTTGAGCGCAACACAAAGCGCATTGTGGATTTTGCTCTCTCAAGCGCGCTGCTCATCATATTCAGCCCGCTGTTCCTTATCTGCTACATAGCCATCAAGATGGACGATGGCGGCCCCGCAATCTACAAGCAGGAGAGGATAGGCCGCTTTGGACGTGCGTTCTTCATATACAAGTTCCGCTCAATGAGGCAGGATGCCGAGGCATCGGGCCCCGCCCTGTATGCGGGCGATAATGACCCGCGCCTTACCAAGGTGGGCAAGTTCCTGCGCCAGCATCATCTGGACGAGCTTCCGCAGCTGTGGAACGTATGGAAGGGCGATATGGCATTCGTGGGCTATCGTCCGGAGCGCCGCTTCTACATAGACCAGATTATGGAGCGCGACCCAAGGTACTATTTCCTGTATCAGATACGTCCGGGCGTAACATCGTACTCAACCCTGAAGAATGGCTACACCGACTCAATGGAGAAGATGCTGCGCCGCCTTGAGTTCGACCTCTCTTACCTGCGTCACCGCTCGTGGTGGTTCGATATAAAGATTCTGTGGCAGACATTCGTGAATATCGCGTTCGGAAAGAAGTTCTGAGAAAGGTATATGGCGGAAGAGAAGTGGGACATAGTCATCAAGCCCAGGGAGAGACTCCTGTCTGTCGATTTCGGTGAGCTGTGGCGCTATCGCGACCTCTGCTCGCTCTTTGTGAAGAGGAACATAGTGGTCCAGTACAAGCAGACCATCCTTGGCCCGCTCTGGTACGTAATCCAGCCAATGATAACTGTGCTCATGTATATGGTGGTCTTCGGCGGCATTGCCGGCATCCCCACCGACAACATCCCGCAGCCGCTCTTCTACCTGGCCGGCGTATGTATGTGGCAATACTTTGCCGACTGTCTGAACAACACATCGAACACCTTCGTAACGAACGCCGGCATCTTCGGCAAGGTCTATTTCCCCCGCCTCATTATGCCGTTGTCCAACGTAATAAGCAACCTGCTGCGCTTCGGCATCCAGTTCGGCCTGTTCGTGATAGTCTATGTGGTCTATGCCTGCACCGGCTGCACCGCGTGCCCCAACTGGTACGCCCTGCTGTTCCCGCTCCTTATAGTCATGATGGCCGGCCTTGCCCTTGGCTTCGGCATCCTGATAAGCTCCATGACCACCAAGTACCGCGACCTTCAGATACTCTTCACCTTCATTGTGCAGCTCTGGATGTACGCCACCCCAATTGTCTATCCTCTAAGCCAGGTGCAGGGCAAGGTGAAGGCCGGCATAGACCTCTACACCGTAATGTCCCTGAACCCCGTAACCCCCGTAATAGAGACCTTCAAATACGGCTTTCTGGGCGCCGGCAGCTTCATAGGCTGGGGCTGGCTTGCCTACTCATTCCTCTGTATGCTGGTGCTCCTTGGCCTGGGCGTAATAGTCTTCAACAAGGTGCAGAAGTCATTCATGGATACCGTGTGATAAGTGGCTAAGTACAATTACATAGTTGTGGGCTCGGGCCTGTTCGGAGCCGTGTTCGCATACCGCGCGCACCAATGCGGCAAGAGCGTGCTGGTGCTGGAGAAACGCCGGCATCTGGGCGGCAACGTGTATTGCCAGCAGATAGAGGGCATCAACGTACACAAGTACGGCGCCCACATCTTCCACACCAACAACAAAGAGGTGTGGAATTTCGTGAACGGCATTGTGCCCTTCAACCGCTACACCAACTGCCCGGTGGCCAACTACAACGGACGGTTGTACAACCTGCCGTTCAACATGAACACCTTCTATCAGATGTGGGGCGTTACCACTCCAGCGCAGGCTCAGGCCAGGATCAATGAGCAGCGTGCCCAGGCTCTGGCCGCCATGAAGACCCAGGGCGTAACCGAACCCCGCAATCTTGAGGAGCAGGCCCTGCTGCTGGTTGGCCGCGACATCTACCAGACACTCATAAAGGACTATACCGAGAAACAGTGGGGCCGCGCCTGCAAGGACCTGCCCGCATTCATCATCAAGCGCCTGCCCGTCCGTCTGGTCTATGACAACAACTACTTCAACGACAAATATCAGGGCATACCAGAGGGCGGCTACAACCGGTTGATTGACGGCCTGCTTCACGGTGTGGAGTGCCGTACCGATACAGACTTCCTCACATCGGCCTGCCCCGAGACCAGCCGCGCCTATGCAGCCAGCTGGCGTGACATAGCCGATACGCTGGTCTATACCGGCCCCATAGATGAGTATTTCGGTTACCGTCTGGGCCGCCTTGACTGGCGCACCGTCAGCTTCAAGACCCGCGTGGAGAACTGCCCCAACTACCAGGGCAATGCCGTAGTCAACTACACCAGCCACAACCAGCCCTACACCCGCATCATAGAGCACAAGCACTTTGAAATGTTCGGCCAGCAGGTCTATGACTGCCCCAAGACCGTTGTCAGCGAGGAATACTCCACCGAGTACAAGCCCGGAATGGAACCCTACTACCCCGTAAACGATTCCCGCAACAACGCCCTTGCCGACTCCTACCGCCATCTTGCCGCCCAGGAGCCCCACGTAATCTTCGGCGGCCGCCTGGCCGAGTACCGCTACTACGACATGGCCCCCGTCATAGAGCAGGCCCTGACGGCCACTTCCTATATTTTTTAAAGACAATCTGCATTTATGGCAACCGCAATAGAATTCGAGAATTATGTTGGAATTGACTGACGAGTTAAGACTTGAGCTTAAAAATAAGTACAATCCGGAGGGATCCACCCTCAGGTTGGCGCAGTTGCGCATGCTTGAGATGCTGAAGTTTATTAATAAGGTCTGTTCTGATAATAATATTTCTTATTGGATTGATTACGGAACGCTTCTTGGTGCCGTCAGACACGGTGGGTTTATACCCTGGGATGATGATATGGACATAGCTATGACCTGGAAGGATTATAGAAAATTCAAGAAACTGATGATTAATAACAATCCTTCTGACGAGTTTGTCCTGCATTGCCATAAAACAGACAAGGGCTGTTATCGCGTGTGGGGAAGTGTCAGGGATTTAAAAAGCGAAAGCCTGCAGGACAGCCAGATACATAAGTTCCAGAAGTACCGCGGGTTGAATATAGACATTTTCATATACAGAGATTTATATCTTAGGTTATTCTCCAGAATATGCATGTTCATTAATTGCAAGAAAATAGAAATCAGGTTGCATCAAGGTAAGAATGATGTTATCACGAAATCCTATTATCTGCTGTTGAGAGTGTTGCGCCGTATCTTCTATATGCTTAGTCTCATATATCCAGGCAAAAGAGACGATTTGCACCATTTGTACGGAACTGGCTTTTCGGAATCTCATTCAAAGGAGAATGTATATCCTTTGAGGAAAATTGTATTTGAAGGAGAAGTCTTTAGTGCTCCTTCTAATTTTGATGGCTACCTGAAGGAAATGTTTGGCAAGACTTGGAATCTTATTCCAGAAGAAAAAGACAGGGCGACACACGAGATTGAAGTGCTGTTCAAGTCCTAATTAAAGAAGTTTATCATTTATGACCGCAATAGAATTCGAGAACGTAGGCAAGCAGTACCGCCTGGGCCTGGTAAGCACCCAGACCCTGAGTCACGACCTGAACCGCTGGTGGCAGATGAATGTGCTGCACAAGGAAGACCCGTACCTGCGCATAGGCGAAGTCAATGACCGCTCCACCAAGGGCAGCAGCGACTACGTCTGGGCCCTGCGCGACATCAACTTCAAGGTAGAGCAGGGCGATGTAGTAGGTATCATCGGTCGTAACGGTGCCGGCAAGAGCACACTGCTGAAACTTCTTAGCAAAGTAACCGGTCCCACAACCGGCCAGATTCGTGCCCGTGGCCGTATAGGCTCGCTTCTTGAGGTTGGCACCGGCTTCCACCACGAAATGACCGGCCGCGAGAACATCTTCATGAACGGCGCCATCCTGGGCATGACCAAGGCCGAGGTTGCTCGCAAACTTGATGAGATAGTCGATTTCTCCGGCTGCGAGCGGTATCTTGATACTCCGGTAAAGAGGTATTCCAGCGGCATGATGGTCCGCCTAGGCTTTGCCGTTGCAGCTCATCTGGACCCTGAGATTCTAGTAGTCGATGAGGTCCTTGCCGTGGGCGATGCCGAGTTCCAGAAGAAGGCCATCGGCAAGATGAAGGATGTTTCGCAGGGTGAGGGGCGGACGGTGCTGTTTGTCAGTCACAATATGGGCGCGGTCAGGAATTTGTGCAACAATGGAATAATTCTGAACAATGGAAAAATCCATAAAACTGGTCCAATAGAGGAATGCATATCTACTTATTTAAGTATGAGCAATTTCGTTGCCGATGTTCCTTTGTCGGAACGTAAGGACAAGAAAGGTAATAAGAATATTGAGGTTATTGATATCGCATTTTATAACGAGAAAGGTGAACGGGTAAATGAAGTGTTTACTGGTCATTCGTTGAAAATAGAGTTTTCTATCAAGACGAAGCCCGGTGTGGATTTATCAAAGATGATAGTTGCTTGTAATTTCTGTGATCAAGCAGGGAATGCAGCGGTATTGTGGGTTTCTGATGAAATACCTCATGATTTCAGTACAATTACAGATAAGTTCTATCTGAATATTGATTCATTGAATCTAAGACCTAATAATTACGAATTTACGTACCAGATATCCCTTGGAACTACTAATGCGAATGATTTTTGCGACGTTTTGCAAAATTCTGTTCAATTATCTGTTATTAATGATTCGTATTTTGGGAACGGACAACTTCTAAGAGAAAACCGTGGCTACGGTACCCTCATTTACGCAAAGTTCTCGTAATATAACTGTTCATTGTTAATTAGCTATGTTTGGACCGGCTGTATTGACTGATTTTGGCGTGAGGCTTAATTTGTTGACGGCGGATAAGATTGAATTAGTTCGCAGTTGGCGTAATTCCCAGAAAATCCAACAATATATGGAATTTAGGAATTATATTACACCAGAGATGCAACAAAGATGGTATATGTCTATTAGCACAAGTGGAAAAGACTTGTATTATATTATTTCTTATAAATCTGAAGATGTAGGACTTATTAATTTGAAAGACATTGATAAGAATTTATTGTCTGCAGAAGCTGGTGTTTTTATATATGAAGATAAATATTTGAATGCAGACATAAGCTATCGTGCACATATATTACTATTTGATTATTTCTTTATAGAGATGAAATATGAAGTAATTATATCCCATATTCTAAAGGATAATATTCGAGCACAACGTTTTGCTTCTTTTTTAGGCTCTATTATGTTACCTGAACAAGAAACCGTAAATAATCAAAGATGGGAATTAAAAAGAGGGGATTACTTGTCCAATGTCAATAGAAAAAGATTCTTGAATAGAGAAAATAAACTTAAACAAATAAATCAAAGTGAATTATGAGCAATATAGAAAAGTATAATAACGTTTTTTGCGATTTATTCCAAATACCTGAAAATGAGTTGCAAAATCTCAAATATAGAGATATAGCTTTGTGGGATTCCGTAGGTCATATGTCTTTGGTCGCAAATCTTGAAGAGACTTTTGATATAATGATGGAAACGGATGACATCATTGACTTCTCATCATATGAGAAAGGCAAGGAGATATTAGCAAAATACGGTGTTGAATTCTGAGATGCAGTTGCAAGGCAAAAATGCAATTATCACCGGTGCCCGTAGTGGAATAGGGTTAGCTACTCTTCGCTTGTTCGCCCAGAACGGTTGCAATTGTTGGGCTGTAGTGCATAGAGATGACGAAGAGTTTTTGGCTAATATTTCCCAATGGCAGCAGGAATATGGTGTGTGGATAAAGCCCATATACATAGACCTAGGTGAAAGCAGTTCCATTAAGGATGGACTGAAGCTAATTTTTAAAGAGAAATTACCTATCGATGTACTGGTAAACGCCGCAGGTATTGTCAGTCCCAATCGCTTGTTCTCAATGACTAAGATGGAGGATATGAGAAAGGTGATGGATGTGAATTTCTTCAGCGTTATGGAGGTGTCACAACTTGTATGTCGCGTTATGATGCGGCAAGGCAAGGGCAACATTATCAACATCGCCAGTATTTCTGCCTGGGGTGAAGATACTTCTCAAATAGAGTATGCGGCAAGTAAGGCCGCGATAGTTATTGCTACAAAAAAAATGGCTCGTGAACTAGGCTCTTCAGGCATTCGCGTAAATGCTGTGGCTCCAGGCTTGATAGATACCAAGATGTTGTCTGGCATGTCAGAAAAGGCTGTGGAGATAATAAAAAATGGTACAGGAATGCATAGAATAGGAAAACCCGAAGAGGTAGCCGATGTATGCTTGTTCTTAGCCTCAGATAATGCTCAATTTCTTACAGGTGAGACAATTAAAATTGATGGAGGGGGGGTAAGCTTGCGTCAAATGTTAAATTAGGGATTGCATAATGAATAGGGCATACATAAAGCAACTAGCAAAAGATTTACGCAGAGAAATTATTGAATCTGGTTATAAAACTGGCAGAATCGGAGTTCACTACGGGCCGGCCCTTTCAATAGCCGACTATTTGGCTGTATTGTATGGTGGTGTTATGAATATTGACCCTCTGCATCCAGAAAAAGATGACAGGGATCGATTTGTCCTAAGCAAAGGCCACGCATATACAGCTCTTTACTCTATTTTGACTTTACGTGGATTTTTCTCATTAGATAAGTATCACGATAATTTTATGACCGATGGTGGTTTGTTCCCGGCACACCCAATAAAGCAGGTTGATAAAGGTATTGAGTGTTCAACCGGCAGTCTCGGAATGGGATTATCTTATGCTGTCGGCAAAGCTTTGAATGCAAAAAGGAAAGGTCTTTCATATATTACCTATGTTGTTATGGGTGATGGCGAGTGCAATGAAGGATGCACTTTTGAGGCATTTGCTTCTGCTTCCCATTTTGGACTTGATAATTTGGTGGTGTTTGTAGATAAGAACGGATATCAACAAGATGGTCTAACAGAAGATGTTTTGTCTTTGCCTATTTCAAGCATATTAAAATCATTAGGTTGTAATGTTGTCGAAATAGACGGAAATGATACAGATGCTATTATTGATGTGTTAGAAGCACGGACACCGAACGGAAAGCCTATGGTTATTGTTGGGCATACGATAAAAGGCAAAGGCGTGAGCTTTATGGAGAATGTAAATTCGTGGCATCATTCTATTTTGAATGAAGAGCAGTATTGCTTGGCGATGGAAGAACTAAAGTAAATAAGTATGGAATACAATAAAGTTCAATTTCGTACTTGGTCAATTCTTGGTAAGCGAGGAACGTTTGGCTCTGTATTGACTGAGTTTGCTCCATATTACGATAACTTATTGGCAATGTCAGCTGATTTTACCCGTTCATCTGGCTTGGAGCGTTTTAGTAAATTGTATCCAGATAAGTATCTTAATGTAGGCATTGCAGAACAAAATTTAATAGGAGTCGCATCAGGCTTGGCCAGCGAGGGATATAATGTCTTTGCCACATCATTTGCTGCGTTCGTAACTACTCGTTGTTTCGAGATGATAAAGGTTCATTGTGGTTATATGCGTCATAATATCAAGGTGGTCGGGCTTGCTGCGGGTTTCGGTGTACAGCAACAAGGAAATACACATTATGGATTGGATGATATTTGTTTGATGCGTACCATTCCTAATATGACGATAGTATCACCATCTGATTCCACAGAGGTTGTAAAGGCTACTGAACAATTGCTGAACTTTGAAGGACCTGCGTATCTTCGACTATGTGGTGAATCTGTAGATCCAATAGTATATAAGTCTGATTATGATTTTATAATCGGTAAAGCTGTGATTCTGCGCGATGGTTGTGATGTGGCATTTATTGCAACTGGGTCGATGGTTTACCAAAGTCTTGCCGCTGCGAAAAACTTGGAAGGACTGGGTGTTGAATGTGCCGTTATTAATATGCATACAATTAATCCGATAGACAAGGAGGTAATTGAAAGGTATAGTAGGTCTTGTAAACTAATAGTGACTGTTGAGGAAGGCTTTGTCAGTGGAGGTCTGGCCGCAGCTGTTCTTGAAGTGATCGCAAATTTGAAAGGTAATACGTCCGATGTGTTAAATATTGGTTTGAGTGGTTTTCCTCATGCTGGCTCATATAAATATATGTTGTCAGAAACTGGTCTTGACTCAGAGCATATTGCAGCGAGAGTTTCCGATAAATTAGCGAATTTGTAGTATTGTAACTGAACGAGTAGATGTTGTTTGACTTTGTACAGTTCAGAGATAAGCCTGCTTTTATCACTAAGAGTAGTGATATCATTACATACGCAGAGCTTGACAACGCAACGCATATCAATATTCCTCGTGGGTTGGTCTTCTGTCTTTGTAGCAATACTCTGTCATCGCTTATTGGCTATCTGACTTGTCTGCAAAGCAATCTTCCTGTTGTAATGCTTGATGCCAGTAAGCCAAAGGATGTGATAGACTCTCTTATTGCAGCTTATTCGCCGGAATATATTTGGAATGGAAAATTAGAATCAACCGGTCTGAAAGGTGGTAAGATACATAAAGATTTGGCTATGTGCCTTACAACCTCAGGGAGTACAGGGTCGCCTAAATTTGTTCGTCTGAGTGCTGACAACATATTGAGCAATGCCGAGTCTATTGCCAAGTATTTGCAAATTGACGAGAATGAGCGTCCTATTACCACACTTCCGCTATACTATTCATACGGATTGTCTGTAATAAACAGCCATTTGATTTCAGGTGCTACAATTCTGCTTACCGATGCCACATACGCGCAGCGTGATTTCTGGACCTTTATGAAAGAGCAGAGGGCAACTTCAATCGCAGGCGTGCCATATACATACGAGATTCTTAAGCGATTGCGTTTTTTCCGTATGGATTTACCTGATTTAAAGACAATGACTCAGGCCGGCGGAAAGCTTAATAAAGACATAGCCAAAGAGTATATCGATTTTGCCGCTGAGAAAGGTAAGAGGTTCTTTGTGATGTACGGTCAGACTGAGGCCACTGCCAGAATGAGTTACTTGCCTTGGGAGTCTGCGCAAGATAAGTGTGCAAGTATAGGCCTTCCAATACCAGGCGGTGAATTTACTTTGATAAACTCTTCAGGTGAGATAATCAATGAACCGGACATTGATGGAGAGTTGGTTTATAAAGGTCCAAATGTGTCATTAGGTTATGCTGAATGCAGGGATGACCTTGCAAAGGGGGATGAGAACAACGGTGTGCTTCATACCGGTGATGTAGCGCGTCGCGACGCAGATGGATACTACTATATAACAGGTCGCTTGAAACGTTTTGTCAAGATTTGGGGAAATCGTTGCAATCTTGACGCTGTTGAGCAGTTGGTGAAAGAGGTGACAGTCAGTTGCGCCTGTGTCGGCGTAGACGACAAAATCACTGTGTTTGTTACAGAGGATGGGCTTGAAGAGCGAATTATCGGATTGCTTACTGAGAAGACTGGCTTGAATAACAGAGCGTTTGAGGTTCGGTGTATAAATGAAATCCCCAAGTCGGCGTCAGGAAAGATTCAGTATCCTGACTTGCAGGCTTTATTATAAGTTTATGGATATAAACCAGATTCTTGAGATTGAGCCGTATTCATTAAGCAGAGGTGAGAAACATCAGTTGCTTAATGAAAGGTTGCACGAACTCACTAGGTTTCATTGTAAGAACTGTGAGCCGTATAGAAGAATGATGGATGCCGTGGGCTTGAATATAGACAATCTTCCCGATTATGAGCAGTTGCCATTTCTTCCGGTACGGCTATTCAAGGAGTTTGAGTTGCTTTCTGTCGGAAAAGATGAGGTTGTCAAGACTATGACCTCATCAGGTACTACAGGCCAGCAAGTGAGCAAAATATATCTTGACAGAGAGACATCTTCCGCACAGCAGAAGTGTCTTACAAAGATTGTCTGCCATTTTATTGGTACCAGACGTGTGCCAATGCTTATACTTGACTCATCTGCTGTCATAAAGAACAGGAATATGTTCTCGGCACGCGGTGCGGGAATACTTGGCTTCTCTATGTTCGGAAGCAAGCGCCAGTATGCTCTTGACGAGGATATGGAGTTGGACATAGATGGAATGGCGTCTTTTCTTGAAGAGCACAGGGGCGAGCCAATCTTTATGTTTGGATTTACCTTTATGGTGTGGCAACACTTCTACAAGAAACTTCTTGAGACTGGCTACCGACCTGATTTGTCAAATGGTATTCTTATTCACGGTGGTGGCTGGAAGAAACTTGTAAATGAGAAAGTATCCTCATCAGAGTATAAGAAATGCCTGAATGAGGTGTGCGGAATACTTCCCGAGAATGTTCACGACTATTACGGAATGGTAGAGCAGACCGGCTGTGTGTATATGGAGTGTAAATGTGGACATTTGCACGCAAGCGCTTTCAGCGATGTCATTGTCCGCAGGCCAAAAGACTTTTCTATTGCGGGTGCCGGTGAGAAGGGTTTGATTGAGGTTGTGAGTGTACTCCCCGGCAGTTACCCTGGCCATATCCTGCTTACAGAGGATGAGGGAATGATACTGGGTGAGGATGATTGCCCTTGTGGTATGCCCGGAAAATATTTTAGAATAGAGGGTAGAATAAAGAACGCGGAAATCCGCGGATGCAGCGATACCTATGCAGCCAAGTTCTAATTATACTTTGCTTTTCCCAAGGCAGATTGATTGGGATGTCTTTCAGCAGCAGAGACCTGATGTTCCTTTTGCTGACTGCGTTGTGGCTTTCCTTAACGCATTAAGTAGTTCACTTTTGAAGGATGCCCAAAGCAGAATGTTCCCCGATGTTATAACATTTGCTTTCTTTTGCAGAAAAGCCAGTCTGATGACAATGAAAGAACAGTATGCAAAAGATACTGCCATAAGGTTGGGGAGAGGCATTCTGTTCCATATCGCTCCAAGTAATGTCCCCATTAATTTTGGTTTCTCGCTTGTTGCCGGTTTGCTGGCAGGTAATTTGAATATTGTCCGTGTCAGCTCAAAGCCGTTCCCTCAGGTTGATTTGATTGTCAAGCATCTTCTCAAACTGTCAGAAAATGGACAATATGAAGATGTGGTTGACAGGATAGTGCTTGTTCGTTATGACAGGACATCCGATGTTAATGCGTACTTTTCATCAATATGCAATGTCCGGGTTATCTGGGGTGGTGATTCAACAATCGCAGAAATCAGAAAGAATGCTATTCCACCGCGCTCATATGATGTGTGTTTCGCTGACCGATATTCCATAGCATTGATCAATCCTGAGGCTGTTGTTAATGCTTCTGATTCTGAAATTAAGAAACTCGCAGAGGCATTTTATAATGACACTTACCTATTTGATCAGAATGCCTGTTCCGCACCGCATACAATATTCTGGTTGCGTTCCGAACATCTAAAAGAAGCGCAAGAATGTTTTTGGACTGCTGTTTATGAGAATGCGTCTGCAAAATATGAGCTGCAGCCGGTTATGAGCGTTGATAAACTTACTGCTTTCTATCGGCAGGCCGTATGTATGGATATCCGAAAAAAGAGTATGCCGGACAATTTGATAGTGCATGCGGAATTGAGTAAGCTTCCAAAGAATATTGAGGATTTCCGTTGTTCTTGCGGTTACTTTTCAGAGTATGTAATAGACAGGTTGGATGAGATTGCTCCTGTCATTAATATAAAATATCAAAGCCTTGGTTATTACGGCTTTTCACATGAAGAGCTTGCGGAATTTATAATGCGCAATCGTCTCCAAGGGCTTGACCGTATAGTTCCGATAGGCGAGACTACGGCTTTCGCGCTTACTTGGGATGGATATAATTTGATAGATACGTTTTCCAGAATAGTAACAATTTATTAATAATGATACCTTTTAATAAACCATTCCTGACAGGAAAAGAGACAGAATATATCCGGCAGGCCGTAGAATCTGGTAAAATTTCCGGAAATGGCTTGTTCACAAAAAAGTGCCAGCATTTCTTTGAGGAAAAGTACGGCTTCAAGAAGTGTCTGCTCACAACCAGTGGTACCGATGCGCTGGAGATGTGTGCAATGCTGTGTGATTTGAAGCCAGGTGATGAGGTTATCGTACCAAGTTATACATTTGTATCAACTGCGTTGGCGTTTATTCGGGAAGGTGCAAAAGTTGTCTTTGCTGATAGTTGTCAAGACAATCCGAATATCGATGTTTCAAAGATAGAGGCTCTTATCACTCCTAAAACGCGTGTAATCGCTCCTGTCCACTATGCCGGTGTGGCTTGTGATATGGATAAGATAATGGATATAGCGGACCGTTACAATTTGATTGTAGTTGAGGATGCGGCACAGGCTATAGATTCATATTATAAAGGAAGACCGTTGGGGAGTATCGGGCATCTTGCGGCGTTCTCATTTCACGAAACAAAGAATATTATTGCCGGCGAAGGTGGAATGCTATGTGTAAACGATGAGCGTTTTATCCGGCGATCTGAGATTATTTGGGAAAAAGGAACAAATCGTGCTGAATTCTTCCGTGGCGAGGTTAACAAGTATGGTTGGTGTGATACGGGTAGTTCATTCCTTCCTTCTGAGATTGTATCTGCATTCCTGTGGGCGCAGCTTGAGAACTTAGATATAATTCAACAGAAAAGAAGACTATTATGGGACGAATATTATTGTCTTTTAAAGCCTCTTGCTGACAAAGGATGTTTCAAGTTGCCAGATATTCCTGAATACGCCACTAATAATGGGCATATGTTCTATTTGGTCTGTAACAGTCTTGATGATAGGTCTGCTCTTATCAAGACATTGAAGGATCATGATATACTTTCGGTATTCCATTATTTGAGCTTACATAGTAGCCAATATTACAGGGAGCAACACGATGGTCGTGAATTGCCAGCTTGTGATAGATTTGCTGATTGTCTGGTGCGGTTGCCGATGTATTATGAGCTCAGCGAGTTTGCGGTTAGTGATATATGTAAATGTGTAAGCATAGTGTATGAAAGTTGATTTTCAACTTATAGAACTTGATTTTTACCGGACTTGGTGCTATTCAAGACATCTTGATATAAAGGAGATTAAAGAGTTTTCAAAACTCAAACTTTTGTATCATATATATCAGCTATTTAAATGGAATGTAAATGGATTTAGGGATGTTTTTTATTATCGTTTAGAAAAGGATGGACATAAATTGTCATTAATTAAAAAACTATTTCCAAAAACCTCTAATTTAATATTGGATATAGGTGAAATTGAGGGGGGGGGATTTGTGGCACATCATGCATTTTCGTCTTATCTCAATATTGAACATGTCGGTTACGGATGCTCATTTAGAAACAATACGACGTTTGGCAATAAATTAGTGAATGGCACCTTAAAACGGCCTTATCTTAAAAATAATATTTTCGTAGGGCCTAATGTTACCGTTATTGGTGATGTCACAATAGGTAATAATGTTACTATTGGCGCAGGAGCAGTTGTCGTAAAGAGCGTTCCTGACAATTGTGTTGTAGCAGGGAATCCAGCTCGTATAATAAACAGGGGGGGGATTAAATGTAACGATCCATTATGAGTTATATCCTTCATTTAGTCGATGACGAGAAAGTAATCAACCGTACGGTGGATTTCTTTGAGAGGGCTTTACCTGGGAGGAATGTTTTTCTTTGTTTTTGTAAGAAGAACGAAGATGGCAGTTACAATCCCAAATACGTGAGCCCTTGTAATGTTGTTTATTTTTATGATGAAAGTGTGGATGTACCGGAGTTCACAGTCTCAGAGGTTACAAAAGTAATAATACACGCATTATTTGATTATAAAGTATCTTTTATTAACAAATATATTCCATTCGGAGTTCCTGTCTGTTGGTTTGTTTGGGGATATGATTTGTACGGGCAGATTTTGGATGGAATGGGATATCATTTGTATCCACTGCGTAATTCAAAGATTACTTTCCGAGAATGGCTGAATAATAGGGCTAAGGGATTGATTAATTACAAATCCAAGCAGGCCCAGTATTTTTGCACATTCATTTCAGAAAGAGTAACATCTGTTGGGTGCTGTGACGGTGACTACGAATTGATGCGGCATTATCATATAATCCGCGACATTCCCAGGGTTGATTATTACTATTATCCAATAGAGGACGTATTAGGTGATTTATTTGGCAAATCAATATCGTCTGATGCAGATTTGATAATGTGTGGTAATTCCGCAGCAGAGGCTAATAATCACGAATATATGTTGCGGCGTTTGCAATCTTTAGGTGTTACAACAAGTAAAATAGTGATGCCATTAAGTTATTGTGGAACTCCTGAATATATTAAAAAAGTATGCGACTGTGGTAGTTCTCTTTTTGGTGACAGATTTGTTCCAGTAACTACTTTTCTACATTTGGATGAATATAATAAGTTGTTTTTGAGAGCAGGTTTGTGTGTTTATGCATCTTGGCGGCAAATGGCAGTCGGCAATATTCTGGTGGCGTTATATTTGGGGGCCAAGGTTTATTTGTCAAAGCATAATCCTTGGTTAAAAGATGCTTTGAATCTTGGTCTTAAGGTTTATGTGTTTGAAAACGCAAATTCTCAGTCATTTACTGAATCAATAACTTCCAAGTATAAAGATTCAAACAGACGCGTTATAGAGAGTTCGTTTTCGTCCGAAAACTTAACTAGGCTTATATTGGAACAATTTGGTGAATAAGTATATCAGTTACGTAACCGTCCAATTTAGACGTCTTGACGCGCGAGTTCGTATCTGATACGTAACTGTCCAATTATGACGTCTTGACCCAGCCCCGCACATCAAATACCTTTGCGGCAAACTTTAAAACCAACCGCAATGTTCAAGACACAAGACTTTGAGAAGCTGTGGTACCGCTACAAATCAGAAGGCGAACCCAACGGCTTAAGCATTGAGCGCTACTGCATGATGCAGGGCGTCCCTTACCAGCAGTTTGAAAAATGGTTCCGTTCCACCCGCAAGGAGATAGTCCCCATCCAGGTTGACGGATTACAGGAACAGGATACGTCGCCAGTCGGGCCGGAACGGTCAAAAACCGACAGCTGCGAACGACCGGCAGGCAGGATACTGGTGATGGCCCGCAGCACCAACGGCTTCAAGATCCAGCAGTCGGGTCTGGACTACGAAGGTCTGAAACGTTTCATCGACAAGCTTGAATGGCTATGCTGACCATCTCAGGACACAAGAACTTCTACTTCGTGCCGAAGTTCACCGACATGCGCTGCAAGGCACCCCGCATGCTAGAGATTATTCACCGCCACTTTGGCCGCGACCCTTACAACGGAGACGTGTTCATCTTCATGAGCAAAGACAGGCGGAAGC
>JAZLLE010000010.1:0-13329 GCA_045597985.1 Bacteroidaceae bacterium
GTCGGGTCAGATATTTGCTTACGGCTTCCTTCAGATTCCACCTCACGATGGACACCCTTGCTTTCGGCTGTAGCCTTCCCACTGTTAGGGCGGCTTGGGGACTTACACCCGTTAGAATACGTTCGTGCTGGGCGAACCAAAGAATCCCATACGGCCTGTATGGGATTCTTTGTTTATTAAGTTATTCAGCGTTTCTTCTTTTTGCCTCTTCCACCACCATCCTGAGATGAGCGGAAGAACTGGCGCCAATCTCCACCGGTAAAATCGTCAAAGTCGTCAATCCCAGGAAGTATGTTTTTACGATTCCTCGTAGATTCAAGCGGACCTGTCTCAGGCGCCCTGCTGGCTGTGTGTCTCTTTATCTTATTCTCACTGCTGGCGATTTTTTTCTCACGACGCTCAGCCTTTGTCTCAATCTGTTCCGGACGATATTCAGCGAAACTCTTTCTTCCCGCAGGACGTTCCTCACGTTCCTTTCGTTCTACGTGTTCTTTCTGCTTTCTGACGTCAGCATACGGTTTTCTCTCGTCAAAATGCTTACGTTCATCACTGGACTGCGATTTCTTTTGGTCAGAGTGATTACTACGAGACCCTTTATCCCTTTGCGAGTCACCATCTTTGCGCGCGGTCCTCTCTTTGCGCGGGCCGCGTCTCTCACGACCGGAACCTTCTCCAGACTCCTCTGATTTCTTCTCCTCAGAAGAATTTCCAGAGGCAATCTCAACATTCAGCACACGATGCTTATACTCAAAACCAGCCAAAGAGGCAATTATCTCATCAGCATAGTCTGCCGGAACCTCAAAGAACGAGAAACTGTGCATCAGGTCAATACGTCCTATATCAACACGCGGTCCGGAGTAGCGGCGGTTGATAAGCTCCATTATGCTGGTAGGCTTAATACCATCCATCCTGCCTATGTTTATGAAGATTCGTGTGAAACCCTCACGGGCTATGCGTCTCTTCTCCTTCTTCTCTTTTCTGGCATCGTCAGACTTCAGCGATGTCACCTCCTCAATCTCCGGAGCATTGCTATAGTATTCCGCAAAACGCATAAACTCACGTCCCACAACGCGCTTAATGATATCCTCCTTGTCCAGCCAGTCTAACTTTCGCATAATATCCGGCAGGAAAGGGGCAATCTGCTCCTCGTTAACCTGGAACCGCTCTATATCGTCCATCACCTTGTAAAGCTGCTTCTCGCATATCCTCTCGCCGGATGGCATCTGCTCCTGAATGAACTCCTTGCCGATGGCCTTCTCAATGATGCGGATTTTACCTTTTTCCCTCAGATTAATGATGGATATTGACGTACCTGTCTTGCCGGCACGTCCGGTACGACCGCTACGATGGGTGTAGTTTTCGGTATCGTCAGGAAGGCCGTAGTTGATAACGTGCGTTAGGTCATCCACGTCCAGGCCACGGGCCGCCACATCAGTAGCAACAAGAAGCTGCAGCTGACGCTTACGGAACTTTTGCATTGTCAGGTCACGCTGCGCCTGAGACAGCTCACCGTGAAGAGAGTCCGCATTGTATCCATCCTGTATGAGTTTGTCGGCCACCTCCTGAGTCTCCATTCTGGTACGACAAAAGATTATGGCATATATGTTGGGATAGAAATCAACCACTCGTTTCAGCGCCAGATACTTGTCCTTGGCATGCACCATATAATATATGTGGTTCACGTTCTCGGCACCTTCATTGCGAGTACCTATCACGATTTCCTTAGCATCGTGCAGATACTTCGCCGCGATAGCTGATATCTCCTTGCTCATTGTAGCAGAGAACATCATAGTCTGCCTGCCCTCTGGTACAGCCGACACAATAGCCTCAAGATCCTCGGCGAAGCCCATATTAAGCATCTCATCAGCCTCATCAAGGATGAACTTGCGGATGGTGTCAAGTTTGACCACACCACGGTTCATCAAGTCAAGAAGACGGCCTGGAGTAGCCACTATAATGTGTGCGCCACGCTTGAAGTTGCGTATCTGATTCTCTATTGAGGTGCCGCCATACATCGGAATGATATGAAGCCCCTCTATATATTTTGAGAAATCAGCAAGGTCACCGGCAATCTGAATGCAAAGCTCACGTGTAGGGCTCAGGATTAGCGCCTGGGCATCCGGACTGGCCACATCGGTCTGCTGAATCAGAGGAATGCCGTATGCGGCGGTCTTTCCCGTACCCGTCTGTGCCAGTGCCACCAAATCTCCATCGTTCTCCAAAAGACAGGGAATGGCAGCCTCCTGCACCGGCATCGGCTGTTCAAATCCCAATTCCTCTATGGCCCGGACTATATCCTCTCGGACACCGAGCTCAATGAAACTCTTCATCTGAAAAAAAGTATTACTTCAAGTCAAAACTGCCCTCGCCTATCATAACGCCATCAACGAAGATGAACACCTGATAAGTTCCGGCAAAAATGAATTCCTCTACAGGCCAGTACATCATTACTTCCTGCTGCTCACCATTGTACTCTATGAACTTACGCATTGAGTAGTTCAAAGTAGTATTCTCATATTCAAAAGAACCGTGATCCTCCTTGAGCATCACATCGCCATCAGGTTTTACAAGTTGAACATAGACAGTCTTCTCTCCAGTCTGTGTCGTGATGTTCTTGGCTATAGTGAAACTTACCTCAATGCTGGTGACGTTCTTCACCTTGTGCTCCTCCTTGTCACGTTTGTTACGCGGAATAGCTGTAACACCTACGGCATCAAGCTGCGATGCGAGCTGCACCTTCTCCTCAGCCTTTTGCTTGGCCTCGGTCAAGACATCAATGGTCTTAGTGGCCTCTTTGTACTGCTGGCGCACTATGGTGTTCTCCTGTGCAAGCTGCTTGTTAATCTGATCGAGAGAATCTATCTGAGCCACATACGTGCGCATCACTGAACGCACGGTGGCAAGTTCCTTCCTCAAGCGGGTAATCTCAGCCGCATTTGTAGCCTTTGTCTGACGGAGTTCCTCCAGCAACTGTTGGGTGCGAAGCTTCTCCTTTTCCAACTGATGCGCAAGAGAGTCATTTGATATCTGTACCTGCAGCTCGTCATACTGAACGGCAAAGCTTGAATACTCATTCTCCATCTCCTCCTTCTCAATCTCAAAGAGCTGCACCATCTCATCATTCTCAACTGTTTTCTGATGCAGGAACCAGGCCAATACAGCAATTGCAGCAGCCAGGATTATCAGCAATGGAATAACAACACCTTTTTTCATATCAGTCTGATTTGTCACAGGTTATCAAATATATCAGCAATCACGTCCCAGACGACGCATATTCTCCTTTACGGCGGCAATCTTCTGCTCGGCGTCGGACTGTTTCTTACGCTCCAGCTCAACAACTGCCGCTGGCGCATGCGAGACAAAATTCTGATTGTTCAGCTTACCCATCACACCCTTCAGGAATCCCTCAAGGTGAGCCAGCTCAGCATCAAGCTTTGCCAACTCGGCATCCACATCAATCATTCCGCCAAGACGAACGGCAAACTCTGCGGTACCTACCATAAACGGAGCGGTGCCGTCGCTCTTTGCGTCAACAACCTCAATCTTATCAAGTCCGGCCATCTTCTGCATCACTGAATCAAGGTGCTGAAGCGGATTCGCGCCTACAGTCTCAACTGTGAGGGCGTCGCGCATTGCTATGTTCTTCTGTTTGCGGATTGAGCGGACCTCTGTAACAAGAGACTTGCAAGACTCAAAATCGGATACGACCTTCTCGTCATACCCGTGAGCGATGTTCAGTATGCTCTGATTCATAATGCTCTCACCGGCCTTGCGCTCGCGCACATTCTGCCAGAGCTCCTCTGTAATGAACGGCATAAACGGATGCAGCAACAGAAGCAGCCTCTCAAACAGGTCAAGAGTAGAGTTGAATGTCTTACCGTCAATAGGCTGGCCGTATGCTGGCTTGATAATCTCAAGATACCAGCTGGCGAACTCATCCCAGAACAGTTTATACACAGTCATCAAAGCCTCGCTGATGCGATACTTGGACATAAGGTCGTCTATCTCAGCGGCAGACTTTGCAAGAAGCGCGTCGAACCATTCTATTGCAAGACGTGAGCTTTCAGGCTGCTCCGCACTGTCAGAGACTGTCCAGCTCCGAGTAAGACGGAAAGCGTTCCAAATCTTATTATTGAAATTACGTCCCTGCTCGCAGATAGCCTCATCAAAAGGTATGTCATTGCCCGCAGGAGCAGAGAGCATAAGACCCATACGTACGCCATCCGCGCCATACTTCTCAATCAGACCTATCGGATCCGGGCTGTTGCCAAGAGACTTGCTCATCTTACGGCCCAGCTTGTCGCGAACGATTCCAGTGAAATATACATTCCGGAAAGGCATATCTCCACGATACTCATAGCCGGACATAATCATTCTGGCAACCCAGAAGAAGATGATATCAGGACCGGTAACCAGATCGTTGGTAGAATAGTAGTACTTTATCTCCTCATTGTCAGGATTGTTGATACCGTCAAACAGGCTTATCGGCCAGAGCCAGCTGCTGAACCAGGTATCCAGGACATCCTCATCCTGGCGCAGGTCGGCTGCAGTAAGTGATGCGTCGCCACTCTTCTCACGAGCCAGCTCCACAGCTTTCTCAATAGTCTCGGCTACCACATACCCGCCCTTCGGCAAATAATACGCCGGAATGCGGTGTCCCCACCACAGCTGGCGGCTTACGCACCAGTCCTTGATGTTCTCAAGCCAGTTGCGATAAGTATTCTTGTATTTAGGCGGATAGAATCTCAACTCATCATTCATTACAGGTGGCAGTGCCATATCGGCAAAGTGCTGCATTTTGAGGAACCACTGCATTGAGAGCTTAGGCTCAATAACAGTATCAGCATTGCGCTCGCTGTAGCCTACCTTATTGGTGTAATCCTCAATTTTCTCCAGCAAGCCGGCATTCTCCAGATCAATGGCAATCTGCTTCTTGACGGCAAAGCGATCCATACCCACATACAGGCCGGCAGCCTCACTCAGTGAGCCGTCGTCGTTGAATATGTCAATAGTAGGCAAATTGAACTTCTCTCCCAGCATATAGTCGTTGACATCGTGTGCGGGCGTAACCTTCAGGCATCCTGTACCGAATTCAATATCAACATACTCATCCTCAATAACAGGTATCTCACGGCCAACCAGCGGCACGACAACCTTGTGTCCGCTCAGCCAGCGGTTCTTTGAATCCTTGGGGTTGATGCACATTGCCGTATCACCCATAATTGTCTCAGGACGCGTGGTAGCGACAACAGCATACCATCCCTTAGCATCCTTATGAAGCACCTCACCCTCCATGCCGATGGGAACTACCTTGTCCTGCTCAACCACATAGTACTTCAGATAATACAGTTTACTGTGTTCTTCCTTATATACAACCTCCTCGTCGCTCAATGCGGTCTTGGCCTTCGGATCCCAGTTCACCATACGCACGCCACGGTAAATCAGCCCCTTGTTGTAAAGGTCGCAGAACACCTTGATAACACTCTCCGAGCGCACATCGTCCATTGTGAAAGCCGTGCGGTCCCAGTCGCAGCTGCAACCCAGACGGCGAAGCTGTCTCAAAATGATGCCTCCGTGCTCCTCTTTCCACTCCCAGGCGTGTTTCAGAAACTCCTCGCGTGTCAAATCAGTCTTCTTTATACCCTGAGCGGCAAGCTTGGCGACAACCTTGGCCTCTGTGGCGATGGAAGCGTGGTCCGTACCCGGAACCCAAAGCGCGTTCTTGCCAAGCATTCTGGCACGACGCACCAGAATATCCTGAATGGTATTGTTCAGCATATGTCCCATATGGAGCACACCAGTCACATTTGGTGGCGGAATCACGATAGTGAACGGCTCACGTCCATCAGGCTCTGAATGAAACAACTTATTATCCTCCCAATACTGATACCACTTTCCCTCAACCTCGGCGGGATTGTATTTGCTTGCTAATTCCATAAAATGAGATACTATTTCAAATTGAGCGCAAAATTACTCATTTTATAACTACTTTTGCAGAAAATAAAATAATAAATAGTTAACAGCCAACAGCCGATAACCAACAGCCAATAGTCAGTATGCATACAAGAGAAGAGCAGATGAAGGCCTTCGGTCGCCTTCTTGACATAATGGACGAGCTCCGCGTGAAATGTCCGTGGGATCGTGTGCAGACCAACGAGAGCCTGCGTCAGAACACCATTGAGGAGACATTTGAGTTGTGCGATGCACTGATGAAGAATGATACGCCCAACGTCTGTAAGGAGTTAGGTGACCTTTTGCTTCACATAGTATTCTACGCCAAGATTGGCAGTGAGACCAATGATTTTGACATAAAGGATGTGTGCGACAAGCTTTGCGAGAAACTAATCTTCCGCCACCCGCACGTATTCGGCACCACACAGGTTGTCGGCCAGAATCAGGTACTGCAGAACTGGGAGCAACTCAAGCTGAAGGAGAAAGACGGCAACAAGCGCGTGCTTGCCGGTGTTCCCGATGCCCTTCCGTCGGTAATCAAGGCATTCCGTATGCAGGAGAAAGCCGCACACGTCGGTTTTGACTGGGGCTCTCCCGAAGAGGCTTTACCAAAAGTCAACGAGGAGCTTAACGAGTTGAAGGCTGAGCTGGAAGCCGGAAATATGGACATGGCAGAGAGTGAGCTTGGCGATCTGATGTTCTCCGTAATCAATGTGGCACGCAAATACGACATTCATCCGGACAACGCACTTGAGCGCACCAACAGCAAATTCCGCAGCCGCTTCAATTATGTGGAGGAAGCCGCCATCGCCCAAGGCCGCAATCTGAAAGACATGTCTCTCGAAGAGATGGATTTGCTCTGGAACGAGGCGAAATCCAAGGAACAGGCTCAAAGCTGAGCCGCACATTTTCTTTGCAAGCTCTGTCCAATACGGTAAAAAAAGAATAACTTTGCGGAGATAACGTGAATTGTAGTATATTATCAGCATAAAAATGAAAGATCTTGATTGGTCAAATCTCTCTTTCGGTTATATGAAGACCGATTGGAATGTACGCATCTGGTACAAGAACGGTGCGTGGGGTGAAATTGAGGAGTCTGACTCCGAGTATATGCCTATGCATATTGCCGCAACTTGCCTGCATTACGGACAGGAGGCATTCGAGGGTCTGAAGGCATTCAGAGGCCAGGACGGAAAAGTACGCGTATTCCGTATGCAGGCCAATGCCGAGCGTCTGCAGAGCACCTGCCGCGCCACGCTGATGCCGGAGCTTCCCACCGAGACATTCTGCAAAATGGTAGAGAAGGTTGTAACCCTCAACAAAGAATATATCCCGCCATTCGAGAGCGGAGCATCGCTCTACATCAGGCCATTGCTTATAGGTACCGGCGCACAGGTTGGCGTCAAGCCGGCAAACGAGTATTGCTGCCTGATGTTCGTCACTCCTGTAGGACCATACTTCAAGGGCGGTTTCCAGACTACTCCTTACGCGCTTGTCCGCTCATACGACCGTTCAGCGCCACTCGGTATGGGAAAATATAAGGTAGGTGGCAACTATGCCGCAAGCCTCTACGCCAACAAGCTGGCACACGAGAAGGGCTACTCAAGCGAGTTCTATCTTGACGCAAAAGAGAAGAAATACATTGATGAGTGTGGAGCCGCCAACTTCATCGGTATCAAGGGTAACACATACGTCACTCCCAAGTCAGAGTCTATCCTTCCGTCAATCACCAACCGCAGTCTTATGCAGATTGCGGCAGACAACGGTATGAATGTTGAGGTGCGTCCTATTCCTCTGGAGGAGCTGAACGAGATGGACGAGGCTGGAGCCTGCGGCACAGCAGCAGTTATCTCACCGATTGAGCGCATTGACGATATTGAGCTTGGCAAGAGCTACGTGATAGCAAAGGATGGCAAGCCAGGCCCTGTATTGGCCAAACTGTACCATCAGCTTCGCGACATTCAGTATGGAGTAACACCTGACCCATACGGCTGGGTAACGACACTCAACCTCTGATGGGCAAAGGCAAGCTGGCCAAGTTCGCTGACATGCGGACTTTCACCAATGTCTTTGAGCCGCAAATCTCGTTCAAGGACAATGTGTCATTTGAGAAAAAGGGCTGTTGGAACAGCTCTTTTTTCCACAATGACAACCCTATTGTCCTGGAGTTGGGATGTGGCCGTGGCGAATATACCGTGGGGCTGGCCCGTCTGTGCCCGGACAAGAACCTGATTGGCATAGATATAAAAGGTGCCCGTATGTGGACCGGAGCCAAAGAGTCCTTCACATCAGGTATGACCAATGTGGCTTTCCTGCGTACAGAGATTGAGCTGATAGACCGTTGCTTCGCCCCAGGCGAGGTTAGCGAGATATGGCTCACATTCCCAGACCCACAGATGAAGAAAGCCACCAAGAGACTCACATCATCGTGGTTCCTTGAGCGTTACCGTCACATATTAAAGCCAGACGGCATCATCAACCTCAAGACAGACAGCAACTTTCTCTACACCTACACCACACTGATAGTAGATAGGAACGGGCTGCAGAGCGATGCAAGCATCAGCGACCTCTATGCAGAGAAGAGCATCGACCCTGTGCTTGCCATCCAGACCTACTACGAGCAGCAGTGGCGTGAGCGTGGCAAGACCATCAAATACATCCGTTTCAACCTACCGGCCGAAGGAGCTCTTATAGAGCCTGACGTTGAGATTGAGATGGACGACTACCGCAGTTACGGCCGCTACAAACGAAGCGGCTCCCAAACCTCAAAATAACCCCGGCCAACAGCCAATAGCCAACAGCCCATGTACCCCAACCTGATAAAAGAGGCACTCTCCTCTGTCCGCTACCCCGGAACCGGCAAGGACATCATCTCAATGGAGATGCTCGAAGACGACATACGCATCAACGGTAACAGTGTATCATTCTCGCTGATATTTGAGAAGCCTACCGACCCGTTCATCAAGTCCATACTCAAATCGGCCGAAACCGCCATAAAGCAGAAGGCCGGAGCCGATGTTCAAGTGACCATCAATGTCAAGACACGCCAGCAGCCAAAGGAGGAGGCACCTCTGTTGCCTGGTGTTAAGAACATCATAGCCGTAGCATCAGGCAAGGGTGGCGTAGGCAAGTCAACCGTTGCCGCAAACCTTGCGGTAGCACTGGCCCAGCAAGGCTATACGGTTGGTCTGCTCGATGCCGACATCTTCGGCCCGTCCATGCCAAAGATGTTTCAGGTAGAGGACGCGCGTCCATATGCTGAGAATATTGACGGACGCGACCTTATCGTGCCAGTAGAGCAGTACGGAATCAAGCTGCTCTCAATAGGATTCTTTGTAGATCCGGGACAGGCAGTGCTATGGCGTGGAGCTATGGCAAGCAATGCTCTGAAACAATTGATAGAGGAGGCAAACTGGGGCGAGCTTGACTATTTCCTGATAGATATGCCTCCTGGCACAAGCGACATTCACCTGACACTGGTGCAGACCCTTGGCCTGACCGGAGCCGTTGTAGTGAGCACACCGCAGGAGGTTGCTCTTGCCGATGCCCGTAAAGGTATTGATATGTTCACCAACCCCAAGGTAGATGTACCCGTTCTTGGTCTCGTTGAGAATATGTCGTGGTTCACGCCTGCTGAGCTTCCAGAGAACCGTTATTATCTGTTCGGCAAAGAGGGCTGCAAGCGTCTTGCCGAAGAGCTGAATGTACCTTTGCTTGGTCAGATTCCAATTGTTCAGAGCATCTGCGAGGGTGGCGACAGTGGTTATCCGGTAGCCTTGGAGCGTGATTCCATCGTGGGCAGGGCTTTTGACGCCCTTGCTTCGGCAGTGGTTGAAAGCACCAACCGCCGTAATAGCGAGAAACCGGCCACCAAGGCAGTTGATACGTCTGGACATTAATTTCTCATAAGCAGGCAGCCCTATGACTAACAAACAGATGCAAAGCCCCAGACAGGAAGAAGCCGCATTCGAGAGAAAACTCAGAACGATAAAGTTTCTTTCACTCGGCATCATTCTGTTTCTGTTTGCCGACATCATAGGTAAATGGTTCGTACCTGACGGCGAGACAGTCCCGGGCATTTTTCTGGCCACAATCTGGTGCATCTCCATCGTATTGGGACTTATAATTTATTATGGAAACCGCCTCATCAGTAAACCGGCGCTGAAGATTGCTGCCGCTTTAGTATTATTGGCACTATATCTTGCAATTCTGTATATCTGCAAGTTCTACAGATTTGACAATGCCGCGCTGACAGGTTATCGCATCTCAGTCTCCCTACTTCCATTAATAGGCGCAATAATATGCCTTTGCGCTAATAGACTTGTACGCGGGTACGGTTCATTAATTAAAAAGCTTTTTCATCTGAATGATACGCACAACGCATTGTTCGCCGGAGCCTTTATCGTACTTGCGGCCCTGCTGGTACTGCTAATCATAGGAGGATACAAGCTTCACGGATGTTTCGGCCAGCAAGGACTTGATATGTATCAGCTCCATACCGAGGGCGAGATTAATCACAACACCGACCATTCCGAGCCTTTCCGCCGGTACGACAACATTTTCAATGACCTTAACGACGTTCAGATTGCCGCCGCCATCAAGAACGGCCTGAAGGATGCCATCAAGCAGGACGATGCCGAAGGTAACCGGAAGTTACGCAAGATAGAGACCAACAATTACTACCAGATAGATGAGCTGACCCACTCAATCCCCTATCTTGTACCCAAAGCCGCAGACCTTGTAGAGGACATAGGCCGTGCCTTTCAAGACTCACTCTTCAACCGAGGATACAACCGCAACCACCGCATAACAATCACCAGTGTGCTGCGAACCCGCGAGCAGGTTAGCAGTCTGAAAAAGACCAACGTAAACTCAACCACCAACTCGTGCCACTGCTACGGCACCACAATAGACATCTCATATCTGACATTCGATACTCCTGAGATAGGCCGTGTGGCATCACAGGAGAAGATGCGCGACATCCTGATGCAGGTGATGTATGACCTGCGCAATCAGGGGCGCTGTTACGTCAAATACGAGAAGCAGCAGACTTGCCTTCACATCACAGTACGGTAATCCTAAGGGCAGACGGGCCGCACTGACAAACCTGTATATCGAGTGCGGAAATTGATGTCAATGTTGTCCCCGCTGGTAATCGAAATGAAATAGGCCCTTGAAGGGTTCTGCTCATAGAGCGAGCTGGACCAGTAGTAGCCTATCGCTGTTGGAGGGTCTGCCGAGGCAAAATTCTTATTAAGGGTGTTGTTGACCATGCACCATGCAGCTGGCAGGAAAATGGAATTCCCTGTGAATCCGGGCTTTTTGCTTGTTACCTCATAACCCGACACATCGTTACGTGAGGTCCATGTCCAGGTACAGTTCTCGCTGTTCTTCAGTTCGGCCCATTCATTGACGGTAGGTGTGCGCCAGTCACCGCCCCAGTTGGCATGTGCCATATCGTCTTCGGGATCAAGGACTGTCTTAGAGTCGGTGTAGCCGTTATAGCCGGATGATGATTTGTTGCAGTATTTGGTCAGTGTGCTGGAGGTGCCATAGCAATGCGGATATGTAGTCCAGTCATAGTCATCCTTATTATTGTACTCACCCCAGGCAAAGTAAGCACCGTATTCTTCGGGGCTGGAGGCACCAACGTTGCAGGTGGCCCATTTCACTGAAAGGCCAAGATCAACGTATTCTTTAGTCGCCTGTGATACTGCTGTGAGCGAAAAAAGCAACAAGGTAAGTAGTGATAATGTCTTTCTCATATGTCAATCATTATGCGTTGTTTGCAAATGTAAAAAAAAAATCGACAATTAGTGCGCTATTTGCGGATAAATATTCATTTCCTTCCAAGAAACAGCATTCCGGATGAACCAACTCCTTCCTGTCAATCCCGAAAGTCAGGAATGGGCCCAGGGACTTATCCGACATTCAGGAATTAGGCAATTAAATTCCCATTTATCTTTTTTCTGCCGCATTCGGTGGGATGGAAACCGCTCAGAGCAGTCCCAGCCGCAAGCGAAAGTACGGCTGGGACATTTTCTGTATATACCCGGACTGTCCGGACTGGTGTAGTGCTACAGCTCAGCAATCTGTTCCATGGTCAGACCGGTGCACTGACCGATGATGTCTTCTGTGATGCCGACAGCCTTCATATTGCGGGCAGTCTCAATCATGCCCTGCTGCAAGCCCTGCGATCTGGCGGCATCGACGGCGGCAGTCATTTCCAGTTCCTTTTCCTCCAAGGCCTCCTGTATGGCGTACTCCTTTTCGGCTTCAATCTGTATTTCGTCCCTTACCATATCGTCATATATTGATAGTTTGTGCTCCTCTATATTGCTGCGGTCTAATGCATCGAACAGCAGGTTGAAATATGGTGCAAGTCCTTCCGGCTTTGACTCAACTTCGCCCATTGTCCTGACGTAGTAGGCCCAACGCTCCAGAAAGCTGGATCTGTCGGTAGGCTCCTCAGCCTCGGACAGTTGCAAAAATATGAAATTCAGCTTATCCGACAAAATATTTCGGCTGTCATCCATTGATACATGCGCACGGCGAAGCAGTCTGTGACGGAATGCCTTGTCATCGCCTTTGACATACAGATGTCCGCCGAGAATGCATATCATATACAGTGTCCGCACATTGTCATACTTCTCTCCCTTCTTGAGCAAATGCATCAGAGGGTCGCCTGAATACACCATGAGACGGTCGCTGAAACTGTGGTAAGTCTGTTTCTGCATCTCGACAATAAAGCGATTGCCGCACTTGTCCACGCACTGGATATCGTAATTGTTGCTGTGGTAATCCTCATCGGTCGATACAGCTTCCTTGTCCAGAAATGTTATCGATACGATCTCCCTCTCGGGGATGAGTTCGTTGAGTAGCTGCATCATTAGCTGCGGCTTGTCCGGGTCGGCCATAACAATCTTAAAGCCAATATCCCTGGTCAAGTCAATGAACTGCGACTTGTGGCGCCCTTCCACAATGCTTGCTGTCTTACTGTCATCACTCGTCACAGTTGCCTGCTGCTTTTCCTGTTCTCTCAGATTTCTTGTCTTTTCCATAGTCGGATTACATTAGGGTTAAACAAAAGAAAAAGGAAGCCAGATAACCGGCCTGCCCTACGGCAATCGGTTAAAAGGCTCCCCTTGTGTTGTCGCTACAAAGATAACACTTTTTATGAACGAGAAACTGGTAACCTTTCAATAATAAGGGTTACATTTACCGCGATAAACCGCAATTTCCCGACTTTGACAATGCGTCACCTCCAAATAGGGAATACCTATTAGAATGCTGTGTAAAGCATATTTCCCAGTGAAGCGATTCACCCCATAAAAAATATACAATTTTACAACATATTGATAATTAATCACATACACA
>JAZLLE010000011.1:0-33378 GCA_045597985.1 Bacteroidaceae bacterium
CGATACGCCTGAGGTTGCCGAACGGCGAGACCTACTCCCAAACCCTCTTCACCACCCCTCAGCAGGAGGCCATCAAGCCACTTATCGAAACCTTCGCGCGTGACGCGCATGCGTAGGGTGAATCATTGTCAAAGTCAAGAAATGCAAGCCATCCATCGCTTTTGACGCAATGTCGGGCTCGGCCAGGGAGGTGACAGCCGCCAGAACAGGCAGCGGCACCTATCTCCGTAACCGCAGCCACGGCTGCGCGTCGCGCACGCCGCAACAGGCAGAGGTGCGCCGCATCTTCCGCCAGCTCTCCGCTTCGTGGAGGCAGCTGACCGGACAGCAGATAATGGCGTGGAACACCGTGGCAGAGACACAGTCAGGCCGTCGCGTACTCGGACAGGCAGCACAGATTACCGGAGCCAACCTCTACCAGCGTCTCAACTTCTGGGTCGTGCGCTGCGGAGGGACACCACTCAGCACCCCGCCGGAGCTGAAGGGTGTCGTGGCTCCGCCCCGGGCATCGCTCTATATCAGCGACACGATGATCCGTCTGGGGCTGTCCTCCGTCCGTCAGTCGGGGCTGAAGGTCGTACTGATGGCAACAGCCCCTCAGAGCAGGGGCATCACCACCTCCGCAGGTCGTGGCGCCATCATCTACGGTCCGGCCGACCCCATCAGCGGCTACGTCAACCTGACACCGGAATACACCGCCCGCTATGGTGCGCCCGATGCCGCCCGTCCGCAGATCTTCGCCCGCCTGTTCCTGGTCAATCCCGCCACAGGAGAGCGTTCGTCCGAGATCAGCCTGAATGCCGCCCTCATCCCGAGACCCACGGGCAAGCTCGCCCTCAACCTCTCGGCCGATGACGACACCCACGGCACCGTTTCGCCTGCCGGCACCACCTACTACGACTACGATGAAACCGTCCGCATCGAGGCCACACCCGCCGAGGGCTACGTCTTCTACCGCTGGTCCGACTACATGCCGATGAACCCGCGCACCATGATGATGCGCTCCGACCAGACCATCAGGGCCATCTTCGGCGAAGACCGCTTCTTCGAGGTCAAGACCTTCGTCAGCCCGACAGGAACCGGTACCGTGACAGGCGCAGGAAGCTACCACTTCGGTGAGGAAGCCTGCGTCATAGCCGAACCAGCCGACGGCTACCGCTTCGTCCAGTGGAACGACGGATACACCGAACCGGAACGCTACTTCGATGTCACCCAAGATGTCGAGCTCACCGCCACCTTCGAACCGGATGAACCCTAACCCGGAAAAACCATGTCCAGAATGACACAGCGGGAGCTCACACGACTCCAGGGCGCAATGGCCATAGCCAGCTTCACAGCCGGCGTGGCCATCGCCTGCGCCTGTCTCTTCCTCATCCCGCCTCCCGGCGAAATCTCCAACTCCGCCATCAGCATAGTCAGCGAACTACTCGTCCTTGCCGGTGCCATCCTCGGTGTCAAGACCACCTACGACGCCAAATTCATCAAGCTTGAATCCGACCTCCAGCGCAAAGCCGACAAGCCCGAACAGACCTCCGCAAAAGCAGAATAGCAATTAGAATCATCCTAACCTAAGCCGATAAGTAAACCGGTAGTAGGGAAATACGCAAGTCAGCCTACATCCTCGCTGAGAGAAAATTGCCAACGAATCTCATTCGCAGGAAACCTACGAATGGGATTCGTTGTTCGAAGGAAAAGTGGAGCCGTAGATAGAGACCTTCGTAACAACATCTGACTTTTTGGTGTCAAACACATCCAAACAATTTATCCCAGAAGTTCCAACAAACCATTTCTAACTTCTGCGAAGTATTTGACAAGTATTAAATAATGACTATATTTGCATAACGAATCTCCGACTGAGATTATTAGTTTTTAATGATTTACATTCGATATTGATTAGCATTCAGTACCCTATTTGTACCGCAATAAACACAACTAATTGACAATCAGTCATTAGTACTTTTTGCATCGGACAGACAACATCATCGTTCCGATGTCTTTGCCGGCACGTTTTGGAGGGACTTTTTAAAGTGAGCCGGCACGTGTATCCTGCGGTCTTGTTCAGACCGATGCGGTTTCAGATATTCTGATGCCGTGCCCGTCCCAGAAAGGTTTGATGTCCATCACATCCTCTATGCAGTCACCTTCCGTGAGGTAGCAGCCGGGCAGCGATGCGAAGATGTCTCCGTGACTGAACGCGAGGAGAGTGCCGCGAGGACCGAGGGTCCTGTCTATGACATTACGTACGCCAGACTTGTCAAATGTCTTGAAAATTGGAAATAAACCGCCGAAAGGGTTGATGTTGTCGGATTTTGTCTGTAATTTCGCCATGTCTGTGATAACACTTAAGTTTGAATGCAATCACTAAGACAGGTGAAATCTCTGACATTGCCAAAGCCTGATAAGCTTTTGTTTATCAGGTCTTTTGGCAATCTTTTACGAAATTTGTTGCGGAATTAAGGATTAATTAAGTAAGCGCCTCCGGGTTCCCTGCTATTTTGCAAGAGACCGCTATATAGAGTTCGTAAACCGTCCAGCGCCCCGCGGGCGCTGGACTATGGCTTTCAAAGTTTTGCAAGCAAACTCAGGCATCGCTTCGGCATAGCTCAAACAAGTTTGGCTCTGCACTCGGCTAGCACTGAGTTTTTCATATGGTCACCTTGCCTGTGGCCTTACGGCCTTGGGCAAGGTGTTATTATTATTTTGATTCTGTGACGAGACGGACAGCGTAGGCCTGGTACCGACTGTTGTCGCGGAGCGGATTGACAGTGCCGCTGGTGAAGTACAAGTCATAAGCGTGGCTGTTGCCGTACGAAGAAGCGGACCAGTAGTAGCTGTCTATGTCGAACACGCGCGCAGGAATCAGGGCGCCCGGAAGGCCACTGCGATAGCCGGCAGCAGGAAGACACACGGCACCGGCGGCTTCCATTGTCTGCCAAGTCACTTTGTCGGTTGATGTTTCGGGATAGCCTCCGTCCTGCCAACCGGTTCCAACCGTATTTTCATTCCACTTCCAATCGTCCGGGAGCAATATGAGACAATTGTCTTGCCCGCAAACGGTAACACCATATTTGTATTTGCCGGAACGAACGGTTGTACCACACTCATCGTCTTTGTTTACTAAATATTTCCACTCTCCATTGTCGCCTCCTGAAAGTACCCTCCAGAATCCCGTCAGCCCGTTTACAGTAAAACTTGAGCTTGGCTTTGTCTGATCATTGCTATCGTTGGTGAAGAACACGTCCGTAGCAGAAGCATCAGAGTCGGTGTAGTTTGACAAGGATATGGCTACGGTCGCAGTCTTACTCCAATAAAAATGTCCGACATGATTTTCAGTCTCATTATAGGAAGTGAGAGGGGGAACAGCATACTGATTGGACTCGAAGAGATATTTAGACTGAGTGCCATCATAATAAAGGTTGCCCTTGGAGAAACGGACCTTCTTATTTCCGCTTACGCTGAATACGCCACTGAGCGCATCTTGAGGCGCGAAAACGGCCGTTATGGTAAGGTTGGAGGACAAGTTGAGACAATAAGGATTCTCAGTGCTGAGAGTCTTTCCGTCAGCATCGCACCACTTGACAAAATCACATCCGGCGGCAGGACTGGCGGTGAGTGTTATTTGGGTGTTCTGGGCATAGGAATACGCACGTCCGGACTCAATGGAGACTCCGTTAGCTGTTATTGTACTTGTCCCAGCAGAAATCGTGTTGACCGTCAGTCTGTATCCTGCTTTGACTTCTGCATAGTAAGCGACATCGGAACTGATTACGCTGACGGTGAAGGATTCGGCATCGCTGACTTTTTGTCCGTTATTATCGTACCACCCTAATATAGGGTAACCATCATCAGCCACCGCAGAATACTCAACATCCGTTCCCTCGAAAAGAGAAACCGACTCTCCGGCTTCAACTTCTTCACCGTTAATCTTCAACGTTGCCTTGTCAGTGGCGGAGTCTTCGGTGAAGCCGATTGTTGCGGTGTATTTCGAATATCCTATAGTTACAGTCGCATCGTCTGTTATATCGGAGATGGTGAATTTGTAAAGAGTCCCGGTTTTTGAACCTGCAATCCTCTCGTTATCCTTAATACATTTGACCGGCTTGCCGGATGAACTCTCGGCCTCAATGACCAGTTTTCCGTCATATATGCTTAATCCCTTCAGGATATCAGTATCCTTATCAAGTGCCACGTTGACCTTGTGGCCGCCGATGGTTGCGAATTCGGGATTGCCGTTCAAGAAATAATCAATGGTGACGGTAATGTCCTGATTCGCTTCTGAAAGAACAATGTCGTATATGTTGTCTTGCGGCGCAATCCCGAGAATAGTTTCTGTATCATCCCTTCTGAATGAAAGTTTTTTGCCTGATTGGGCGGTGACAGCGACTTTGCCGTCAGAGTTTACGTATGCGTTGAACCATACGTCGGATTCAGTAACGCCTTCCGCCAATTCAACGGTAACCTTATAATCTCCGACTGTTATCTGATTCCTGCCGCCTTCGCCCCAGACACCGATGGTCGCTACGATATCTTTTGAGACGCCGGAGAGCGTAAATACAGAGAGATTGCCGTCCGGAACAGACTCGACCATTGTATCATCGTCAAGTTGACAGGTAACAGTCTTGCCGCTGTTTGAAAACGACTTGATAATGACATCTCCGTCTTGTTCATAAGCCATCAGTAAAATATCCTTATTGATTCCGGGAACTCCCTCGTCAAATTTTACGGTGACTTTGTGCCCTCCAACCTCGACAACATTCCAGTCATCAATGGAAACTGATGATACTGAGATTCCGGTGTTGCTCAGAGTGATGGTGATGTTGGACTTGGTGCCTTGGGCGATGATCACTCCGTTGGCTTCGGAGAGGGTGGCTTTCTTATCAATACCGTCTATCGTGAGGGTGAGATTCACTGTCTGCATGTTGGTTTCAACTACTGAAGGTACCAGCAGACATTCGTAGGTGGTGCCGTCTCCCGTGGCAATCGTCTGCTCCGCCGTCGGGACAGAGAGAGCCACCTCGTCAGCCTTCGTTGCCGAAATAGTTCCATCAAGGGCATTCAATGTTCCGCTACTTGCAATCTTTGCACCTTCCAACTTAATCTGTGAGAGTTTCGCTTCGCCTGTGTAGCCGTTGTTCTTGACCGTTATGGACACTCTCGCCAGAGCGTGATTCATTGTGATTGTCGTCTGGGAGGCCGTTACGTCAGTGATTGGGCTGCTCTGCTTCGCGGCATACATCACGTCATCTCCGTTGAGAGATGATGATACCGGGATAGCCTTGATGTCCGTAGCTGTACTGCTATACGGATAGTAACCGTAGAGATACCCCGGAGTGCTGCCGACCTTGATGGACGGGCTCGCAGTCCATCTGCTCTTGGTGGAATTGTAGGAGTACTTGACATTCTCGTAACCGGTTCCGTAAGCTTTTGCAGCCTGCTCGTCCTCAAACAGGAACAGACCTATTTCCCCGTCCGTAGGGAAGGTCGTTCCGTCGATGGCGGCCTTGGTCTCGGTCGCTCCAACGTAGGAGAGCTCAAGGTCTGCGAACTGTCCGTCGATGGGTTCTTCAAAGGAGCTCTTGGCGCAGCCTGCGAGCAATGCTGCAGCTGCCGCAAATGCGATTGATATATGCTTTGTGTTCATTGTGATTGTTTTTGTCTGTGAATTATTCGTCATCATCTCCGAAACCGTAATTGGAGTCGGAACCGGGAGTCCAGGGGTTATTGGACGGAGTACCGCCAATGCTGCTCTGGAGGATGTGGGCTCTGGTGGATATCCTCACAATTTTGACTTGAGGTCTGTCATAATGGATGTTATCCCCGACAGTGTTAAGTTGGTCTGTCATATTTTGATAGTAATGTGCTTTTATCTTCATTTGATAATTTTGCAAAGTTACACAAAATCGTCCGAACCAGGCACCCTCTGATTTGCGGTTACCTGACCAGGACCTTGGTGTGGCCGGCAAGGAAGACTCCGCGGCCTGATACCGGAACGGCTACCTTCTCCATTGCAGGAACGGTTATGCGGCCCAGGAGCTTGCCACCCGAGGTGTAAAGAGGCAGCGTAACCTCATAGCAGAGTGAGCTCTCAAACCATACCGCGCCGTCCTTTCCGTAGATGTTGATGCCACGGGTATTCAAACCTGGTATAAGCTCCTCGTACTCCTCTGCATCTTTCCTGCCATCGGCATTAGCCTCCTCGCCTCCGCCAATCACAATGCTGCGCACCAGCGGTGAGCGCTCTGGAGCGCCACTGGCTGAAGGCGCCACGTTGAAGTAAGCGCGGAACGGCACATACTTGGCGGCACTCACGTTATTATTGTAAGCAGTCTGCTGTTCAGTGGTTGCGCCAGCAGCCAACGGCTCCGGCGTAAACACCTTGTCGAATTGCGTACCAGCGGCATTTATCGCATAGTGAGCCTTACCGCCGGCACTGACAGCCTCCGGGGCGTCGTTCAGGAATGTACCTGTATATACGTATTCAACCACCGGTGTACCGGAGCCAGGCTTGTTGACAGAAGCCTTCATAGCAAGGTTGTCGCTCACGCCGATTGTTGCGCCAACGGCCGATACGTATGTTATGTTCTGTCCGCCGGCACGCAACGTCGACCAGGTCTTGGCCGCTGTGTTCGATGGTGTAAACTGTCCGCTCATATCAAACTCATAGTAACGGCTGCCCGGGAACGATATGATGTAAGGAACGCCGGCAGTCAGATAAGCGTAGTTCTGGTACGTGCGCGATGTATTATAGTATGTCTGATAATCATCGGCATTCGCATCCTTGTGGTTGATGCCATCTGCATCATTGTAATAATAATCCCACAGGAATGTGTTGTTTACTATATTCTCCGCGCTCTCATTATTATCCGCATCCGGGCGTCGGAAATCGGCCGTAGCCACATCAACTACACCTTCAGCTTTCAGCGCGTAGAACTGACGCAACCAGTACTCGTGGCCTGTAATATCATCGCCATAGAAGTGGGTCACCTCGCCCTTCTGGGTTGTCGATACCATCTTTGCGGTAAACGGCAGCACAAGGCTCTCCCACGCATCGTGGCTCTGAACGTAGTTGCCCCCGGCATCGGTAGTGTGAACAGCATTTGCGTAATTCGCAGGCTTGCGCTGATACCACATAACATTATTGTCGCCATACTTGAAAGATACAGGGCAATTGAAGTCCTGAGCATCTACCAGATAATGATCGCGCCCGGCTATATATGTACCTGACTCAGTGTTCTTCTCTACCAGGTGTCCCTTTACCGGCTTTTGTAATACGGCATCAAGAACAGAGTTGTAAATGGCCTTCTCAAAAGCATCTCCGCCAGTAGCGGTTGGTGTATTGTAGGTGAACACCGGCTCTGGCAGTTTCTCCTCAAGCAATGTATGAGTAGCGGCATCGGCAGCCTCATCAGGAGAATATACCAGCAGGTTCTGGGTAAGGCCCTGGGTCTCGAATCCGGTCAGCCCCTCAAAGTCAAGAAGCGGCAGATACGGGATGGCGTGCTCAAAATCTATTCTGGTGTATTCATTCAGCGTGGATGTTGATTTGCGATACCCGGTAAAGTCAACGGCAGTCATATTCAGGTGCGGATAATACGGTGTACCGGTATAGACATTTTCGGCCTTGACCGGGTCATCATCAAAGCCCGTGCTCCTGGCACCTGTAACCGGAACGTAGCCATCGCCCGGCAGTATCTGATAATTGTTATTGTTCTCCTCCTGTTCAATTGCGCTCAAATCGGTGAAGCGGCTCAAATCCATTACGTGAGCCTTGTCAACAAAAGCCGCATCCTTGTTGAATATGGCCGAATATTCAGTACTGTTGCGGAAATATGCCGGAGCACGATACAAGCGGTTGCCCTTTATTGTAGCATCATCGCGGATGAATCCGTTTTTGCTATTGTCAACAGTACCGTCAGTCAGTTTCTCCGTAACGCTCTTTCTTACCGGATAAGGATGTAACTCGTGAGCCTCGGAATAGAGCCCATATGTAAGTTTCTGACCAAAGAAGATGTAATCATCAGGATAAACCGGAACGTACTGCGCGATGGTGCCGGCGCTCATACGCATATCCTCGGTTGTGGGTTTCAGGCCCTGCGCATAGCGGAAGTCGCCGTCGGCATAAAGAGCCTCCACGTATCCGAAATGGTGATACTCACCTTCCTCTGCCGTGTTGCTATTCTTTGCGCCTAGCGTAGAGAATGTAATGAAGTTATTTACGTTATCGTACACATAGCCTGAAAGCTTATTAACGTTGACCGTCTCTCCGTCAACTATTGCAGGCTCGGTATCTACCACACCATCAGCTTTTCTGGTATATGAGTAGTTGTTCCACAAGCTTGAGGTTGTGGCGGGTTTTGCATTCCTTGCATAGCGGGCCTCCAGATAGAATCTGTTCAAATCGTAAGCCACCTGTCCGTTGATGAACTCGTTGACAGGACGTGGCAAGGCACTGCCAGCCACAAAAGCATTTGTGGAAGGATAATAGCAGTTTACAACTGTTGCAGGATTCACGGATGCGCCATCATCACCCATAACGGCACGGCTGCCAAGCGAAGTCTCGCTCTCACCCAGAGCTCTGGTTGTCCATACCCAGCAGTTCTCGGCACGGCCCTCGCCGTGGTCGGCAACACCGGCTCCGGCAAACTCACCTATCACGCCAAGATTATACACATCGCCACACAGTTTCTTGAAGAGAGATTTCCTCAATCCCATAATGGTATGTCCATTTCCGTGCAGGTTACCCTGGAAACAACGGAGAGTCTCGTCTGAAGGATGGGCAGGATCATCGTATGCCTCAACCTGCCAGCCGCTGATGCCGTCCACGCCAGACATATCAATGTCATTGTTTATGAAGAACTCCAGGTTGTTGCAATCTACAACAGATACCTTGCGGTCATACTCGTCGCCAGAATATCCGTCGGCACTATTGTTTATTCCATCAGTGGTCTCCTGGAAGAAGGTCTTCAAAGCTTCCAGCTGTGTACTGTAGTCAGGGGCCTGTCCTCCGGATTTGTCCAAATCATAACCTATGTAAACCTTAGCATTGCGGTCAATATCCTCGTGGTCAATGAAAAGATAATTGTTGGCTGCGGTCAGATCCAGAATGCGGTGATAGTTGGCCACCGTAATCTGTACCGGTTTAGAGAAGGTGCGGCCCATCTTGGTCTCGGCATAGTATGCAATCCAGTATCCGTTCTGGTACCAGTATGCATCGTCCGCGCCGTTGTTGAATATATGTCCATTGCGATGCTTGTTGGCATCTTCCTCGTTCCTGTAAATCTCCCAACCACCGTTGATGATGTCGAAAGCGCCAGGTATTACATACGGCGGTGTAATAGTTACCTGCTCAAGCGGCAGTACCACATCTGGTTTCAACAGCGGACCAACCTCTGGCTGGTCGCTCTCGAACTTAAGCCTGATATTAATTATATGGCGTTCCACCGTGGTCTCGTAATCCATACCGGTGTTGTCACCCTCGGTATATTCATACTCGTAAATAACGGTAACATAGCGGTCTTTCGACAGGGAGTATATGTCTGATGTTACAGGAACGTAGAGCGTAGTCTCCTCCTTCGGCGCATTGCCAATAAGGGTGAACTTAGCCTGCTCATTAGGAATATAATCAGTCATCGTTGCCGAGGTGATTATAGTACCGGCAGCAATAGTAGAGCCTTTTGTATGAGAAACGCTTTTAATATCACTGAACCCTTGTGATGTGAAGCCATCCACATAGCCATCGTTGGCCCCCACTGTATATTCCTTATTACAATAGTAGTATGTACCATTTGCCGATGACTCAGGCATTGTTACCTCACTGAAATTACCTTTCTGTGTGGAAGTCAGATTATCATACTCTTTTGGATTGATGGCAGTGCCTATATTATAAAGGACATCGCCGACAGAGAAGGCCGCCTTGGATATGTACAATAAATATGTCCCATCGTCCATTTTATTACCGCCATTCTCAACAGTAGCATCAGAAAGAGTGAACTTGGAGTAATACTTACGGTCATTTGGCAAGTTGCTGAACTCATCGGCCGTAAGTTCCTTCTCAGCGCCGCTGGTACTTACCGTCTTTGTATAGCCAGAGCCCTGATAGACCAGGTTGCCCGTTCCTTTGTACACGGCTGTATAGTCAAACGGTATCTCCAGGGAATATGGCTCGCCTGTTACACGGTCATACTTGGCCAGATTCGACGGAGTTATGCGAGTACCGCCTCCTTCGGCAAGAGCATCCAGGACTGAGGCCTCGGTTCTGGAACTTGTAACATTATATGGCTCATAAGCATCCAGAAGCAGATCAAGCGCATCCTTGTTGAATTCGAAGTTGTCGCGCTCTGAAGCATATACTGTACTATACTCATATCCGCTGTAATTATGACCTTCCACAAAATAACGGCCTCCCCAGCTTCCATCCTTGGTACAGCTGTAAGCCAGCTGGAAATTATCCTCATAGCTATTATTCTCATCGTCTTTGTAAGACATATATTCTGTGTAACCAATAACGCGGCCTAAAGTACGATAGTCTGTCTCGGACAGCATAAGGGTATTGATACATACATAGCCACGCTCAAACATAGCCGCTTTCTCAGCGTCGGTCAGTTGAGTCGCACCATCTTCTTTTAAGTATGTGGCAATGTCGGCAGAAGAGACGGTATTGCCGGCTACAAGATTCACCTCGGTGGCAGTACCATCAACCTTAACCCAAACCTTGCAATCCTGCCTGACCACATAAGTGTCAACAAACCGTGCCTGGTTCTCACCACTTTTCACGTCTTCCGGCAATGCGTTCTGCAAATCATATACAGACTTGGAAATGATGTCGCTTACAATATATATGTCCTGACCATACGTGCCGGTTTCTGTACAATTGAATGTAGCCCCCTGAATATACTTGCTGTTAAACTCGTTATTGAAAGCGGCAAGATTGGTGGAACTATCTTTTAGATTTTTCCTGTGAGCCTCAACGTCTGCAGTTGACACCGTAGTAGCGGCAATCTTGCCGTTTATTGTCATAGTGCCCTCACCCGCAGCTGTGCCGGCGGGGTATCTGGCAGTATAATAGTCATTCCATACGGCAGGGTTGCTCAAATCAACCGTAAGGGTGTAGCCATTGGCATCCGACACCTCGTTTGACGGACGGAAGCAGTCTTTCAGTCCTGTGATGTGGGTAGGATAATCGGCCACAGCAAGAGGCTCGCCATCATCGTCAAGAAGAGTAATATCTTCTTTCGTAAGAACAGGAAGGGCATCATACTGTTCCTTTGTAATTGGTTTGTCAGCGTTGAATGTTATAGTCTCGCCACCCGCCGACACATAACGTACAGGGTCAACACAGACGTAGGTGTTGAGCAGGAACTTTGACTGGTCTGCAGCCGGAATGTTGTACCACTCCCAGAAGCTGATAGGATCATTGGCCTGATATAGCTTCTCTACTTTCTGATAGGTAACCTTTACATTGTTATTATCCGGATTCGTATATAATCCTGGCAACACATTTATAAGACGGAACTTAGTGTCAACCTTACCACTTACGCTGAGCGGCAAATCCAGCTCGGCCTTGTAGGTATTTGCCATACCTGTATATGCGGAAATGAGTTGCTCATAGACATAAGTGTTACCCTTGATGTACCAGTAATGAGCATCGGAGCCTAAATCATCGGCCACAGGGAAGCAATCATCAATGATGGTCTTTACAGGATTAACAAAGTTACCCGAAGTAACAATTCCGTTGTACTTATTGAAACCCTCGGTGTTGTCAGCATATAAATAGCCCCTGCAGGTTTTCAGGCCCTGGTTATCATCAGAAAGGATAGCCGCGTGCGATACCTCCTCGCTGAAAGACGGCTCACCGTGGTTATTCCTGGCATATACATATCCTCCACCCTCGCCCGGTGTCACGTTCATAAGGTCAAGCTGAACCACGCCAATAACAGGGCCGTACTCTTTTGTTGTGGTACCGGCTGCCGGTTCCTTGATAAGCTCCAGATATACTCCTGACGCCAGAGCCAGCTCATTCATACAGGAGCCATTGTTGCGTATGTCATCGCCGGCGTGGTCGGCCTTCCAGTTAAAGAAGGAATAGCCGGGATCAGAGCCGTAATTAATAGACGCGCTATGGTCTGTGATTCCGTCTGTAATACGCCAGTCTTTCGAGATTGGTGCTGCCATACCGGTCAGCGCAGCCTTTTCAGTATCGGACAATTCACTCCAATTAGCAGGAACGTCACTATGTGTGGTGGTTCTAAGTGACGGATGTCCGGAAAGGCCGGCAAAGAAGTCATAGTCCGAAGACATTGAGGAAAGGTATTTCACCACATTGTAGATACCAAAATATGAGCCGTGTACTTTTTGTTTGTCCTCGGCAGTGGCGTTGCTTCCCACGCCGTTATTCCTATTGAAAGACAGCTCACCTATACGGTTTACTGAATACTTGGTGTAATCGGCCTCGTCTGTACCCTGGGCACGGTCCTCCGCACCGTTCAGAATAAGGCGTGAGCCTTTAAGGCCGCAGTAGTCAGCACGCTGAATGGTGTTCAGGAAACGTCCGGCATTCACAATAGACTCCGTCTGTTCCCAATATTCAGGAGTTTTATATCCGGGGTCAAGTGAATTATAGATATTGGATGTAATAACGTCATTCACGACATACGGGCCATTGGCTATCTTACAAGTATATTTTGTTGTATAGAATGACTTCTCACGGTCAGAGAGAGCATTATATTCATCAACACTAATGCTTCCATACAGTGAATAGTAATCAGTTCCGTAATTGGTAATGTTCAACTCGCGGTAACCATCAACGAAGGTAAGGTTGCCATCACCATAAAGGCCACCATAGCCATCGCCGGCCACGGCCATAAGGTCGCAGGAATAGACATCGACCAGCGATGCAGTAGCATTGCCATATACAGTCTTGGAGTATGCGTATATACGGTCAGAGCCCTTACTTACGTTACCGCCTGCAAAGACAGCGTTCTTGATGGTAACGCCAGACAAGTCTATTGGTTTTGCCTTAAGCTCATTTGCCGTAAGAGTGTTGAGCACCTCGTTGGGGATGTAATCTCCTTTGCCATACTCTGTTGGGAATTGATATGTAAAATCCTCTGTCGCAAGCAATACGCCAGGAAGTACCGTTGCCTTCTGAGCATCGGTCATTGAGGCGTAAACATCCTCCGGAACACGCTGGCCGGCCTGAATTATCAGCTCAGCCTGAGGCAGTGATTCTATGTCATCCAGCGCGCGTCCATAGACCTTTACCTTGACACGCGCGTCCTCAGTAAGAATCTTATTATATGTTGTTACTGTGCCTCCGCCGGTTGTCTCCTCGGTAGTGACGTATGTAGTAAAGCCGTCTTTATCCTGAATGGATTCTACACCAGCCAGACTATGGCCACTCTTTAAATAGTAATAACCGGTGCCACCGGCATCGGCCCATTTAACTCCGTCGCCACTATATACATAACCTACGTTACCGCCACCGAATACGTTTCCGTGAGCACCGTTTTCCTCAAGCAGAGTTGTCTCGGTACCAACTTGTCCGCGTACCACATTACAGTCAGTCTTTCCGAACACGAATCCATCGGTATGATACTTGTTACCGTACATCATCTTACCGAAGTTGTCGTAGCTGTATCCACGGCCTCCGCCGAATACGTCGGCCTGAACAAGACCTCCATACATAACCACCTTGGTAGAACCGATTTTCTCTATTACAGGATGGCCTGGCTCATCAGTCTCCGGATCTATGGTAACGCTTCCCCAGCCTACAGCAGACATCTCGCCTCCACCATAGAGAGAGTTGCGGATAACGCCGTCATAGAAACGTACATCAGTGTTGAGTACACGCGCATCCTCGCCAAATCCACCTCCATAAAGGTTACCGTCCTCTTTGTACAAATCGTTCTCCTCTGCGGCCGAAGGCTTGAGATACTCCACGTAGTTTCCGTCAACATAGTTGAAACCTATGTGTCCGTTATACATATTCACATAGCTGTTGCCAAATACCGCTCCACGGTCTCCTGCTCCATAGAGAGAGAGTAAGATATCAGGATCTCCGTCTGTCAGTGTTGGAAGTTTTACCTCGGGCTCAGCCTTCAGCTGCCCGGCAAGCAGCACCTTTTGGGTAACTCCACCGTTCGTGATGTCAATGACCTCCTTACCGAAATTCACTGTGGTGGATGACGAGTAGTCGTGAACATCCTTCAGATAGAGCTTATCTTCAGTAAGCTTTGACTCATCTGTATCGGTCAGTCTGGCCGGTTTCCTGGACTCACCCACAGAACCGGAATAACCGCCGCCAAAGATGTTGCGCACCTTTCCGCCTGTCATATTGACCAATGTTGTCACGTGAACATTATCGTTATAACGAGGTGTATTCTTATCCTCCTGAATAATCATTTCATAATCCTCGTCGCGATAACCGGTATCGGTCTTCACCATCTTGCGCACGTTACCGTTGTATCCGCCGCCGAAAATATCATTGCTTACAAAAGCGCCGTGGTTCTCAACGAGTGTGTGACCGGCCACAACAGACTTGGAGCCATAGCCGGCACCGCAAACAGAGCCGTCAACAACAGCATTCAGGGCAAGCTGGACATTGGTCTGATATACCGGAGCCATATCGCCCCCCTCAGCAACCTGCTCCATATCCTCGGTCTCGTACCAATGAGCGTATGACAAGCCTGCGTGCGAGGTCTCGTGCTGCTTATAGCGAAGATTGTTGCTCGCATCGTGGAATTTGTTGAATGCAGCCAGTTTGGTGTCGTACTCTGCAAGACGTGCGTTATAATCGGCATCGCTCTCTTCCGCTGCACGTTCTGGTTTAACAGGCATTACAGGCTTGCTGCCTGTGTAAGGGTCTGTCAATATATCATATTTGTAGAATACGCTACCCTCGTTACCACCGCCATACACATTCAAGACCTGGGCAGTACCGGCAATATTGACTCTGGTACGTGCGGCGACAGAGAGCTCACCATTTCCGGCACCGAAGATATTCAGGTGCCTGCCATCCACATCGGTAGCTTTGGCTGAGTAGTTGATGGTAGCGTTTCTTGTGGCACGATACTCGTTGTTTCCGCCATAAATACTTCCAAGATTAACTTTCGCTGTGCTGGAGTGGAACTCAATGACGGCATCGCGTACATCACACGGCAAAGCCTTGTACGAGCCGTGTCCGCCACCATAAAGCGCATTCATAACAACGGCGGAACCCTGTTCCTTATAGAAACGGCTGCCGGCAGGTGCGGTTGGGCCCGGTACATTTACAAGAACACTTCCGCATACGCCCTCCTGGTTCGCGCCGCCATATACCTCATTCAGCAGTCCGCCATAAAGGTTCACCTCGGTATTGTCCGAGCCGGTGTATGCGCCGGCGCCAAATACGTTCAACATCTTATTCTGCTGCAGCGAGGGATAGATGTTTACAACAGTATTCTTACTTGTGTAGTCGGCTTTTGTAAGCTGGGTGACATCGAACTCAGAGAGCACCTGATAGGTATCCGGATCAAAATCCGTGCCCCAGGTGGTTTTCTGTGTCTTGGCTATAGCCTCCTTATCGCTCTTGAGCTTATTGGCTACAGCGGCATCGACAGTTGTTCCGGATGTTCCGCCATATATCTCGTCAACACGGCCTGAGACCGCATCTACGGTGGAATTCTCCACATAAGAGAAATAGCCGCCACCGTACACCTTGGCGGCAAGACGGTTAAGACCAGTCTCCGGACCGTGGAGCACTACATACGCGTTCTTAGTGTCAACACGTCCAATCTCATTGCAGAATCCGTAGCCTCCGCCGAATATATTACCAAGAATGATGTTACCCATCTTTGAGCCCGAAGTAGCATAATCTGTGCCACAGGCTATATCAACGAAAGTATTATGTGCCTCGTCGTATGATGCCTCAGCAGGCAGATTTCCGGCTTCCGCAGGATTATTGAAGAGCGTAGGCAGTGTGGTATAAGAGTCAGCGGGATAAAGGTTATAGCCATCAGTATGGCTGGCCGACGCGTGTATAATAGAGGCCTCACCGTCTGGGCCGAACTCTGTGTATGTGCCGTCAGGTCCCTCCCACTTATACTTGCCATCATATCTATACAGTCCGCACGAGCCGCCATATATGTCGCGCTCAATTGTTCCGCCAAGATACTGCACATAGGTATTGGAGAGTACATTCTTTGTTACATTCTCACCGTCTGCTCCTTTGAATGTGACATTGTGCACACCGGCGCCAAGAATCTGGCCACCAAAGTCATTGCCGCCATATACGCAGTGACGCAACTGCAGGTTATGGTCAAAGTTACCCTCGCGGTCACTACCTACAAACACCTCGGTATAGCCATAGATATCGGCGTTACAAGCTCCGCCAAAGACATCGTAGTGCAGTCCGCCGCCCGCATACATATGAGTATTGCCGGTAACTACGCCTTGATAACCGCCGCCATAGAGCGCGTTCAGACCGAAAATAGATACCGGAGAACGGTGAATGTCGTTGCGAAGGTTTACATATGTGTCATAAGGTGTTGTAACCGAGTATTTTTTAATAATCTTGTCAGTTGGCATTACTGTGGAAGAGTTCTCATCGGCGATTGTAGTTGTTTTTATAGTAGCTTCCACGGTATTGTATTTGCCATTATCAGCTCTATCCATCTTTCCGATGAAACCCATCTGACTGCCGCCGTATGCATTGATATAGCCGGCATTGCGCGAGAGGTTCAGATAGACATTGCCCCATATCTCAGTTTCCAAACCGTATCCGCCGCCGAACACTGACCAGCCGTGGTTCAGAACGTAACGACGCATATTATCCACAACAGCAGCGGTTCCATCCTGTCCGGCAAGTTGGCCTTGGAACTGCTTGTCGCCGAAATATGCACGCATCTGGGCTGTGGCGCAAAGCTCATCCTTGATGTCAATCTGTACGCTGCCGTTCACATAGCCACTCTGATAGCATCCTCCGTATATGTTTCCACGATCAAGAATCTGAACAAGACCAATGTGGTCAGACTCAATACCATGGTCTGAAATCACAACAGGAGCGCTCCAAGGCTCCGGCTCGGTTGCATCAACTGTGTAGAAGCCTGTCTCCGAGCCTTCCGAGTCAAGCACAGCCACCTTGTTGAGATAGCGGGGCTCCATACGGCAAGGTATGTATAGCTGTATCTTGATGCCAGGATCATTGGCCGCCACCTGAGTTCCCGCTTTATCACCATCGATATACTTCGCTTTATTGGCCGTATGAGTAACAGGGTCCTCGGGCGATCCGGTTACACCTCCAAGATAGAAATCATTGTAGGCAGACTCAGGCACATTGGCGTTGTTGCAACCTCCCACAACCTTATCGTATATGACAAGCTCGCGAGGGAAACGCAGTCCTTTCTCCTTGTCTATGTTCTCGCCAATAGTACCTGCGACAGTCATACTACCAACGTTACCGCCACAGAAGAACGAGCCGATACGGGAACTGAAATTCAGGCCCTCGGGGTCCATATCGGCTTTCTTGTCGTGATCCACATCGACCTCAGTCTTACCATCGGACAGGGTGTTGTCCTTGAAGTCGTATTCAATGGCCGGCATGATATTCATTGAGCAGCCATCCATATAGGCGGCCATATCATTCTTGTAGGTTACGCCATTGACAGTAACAGCAGAGCCACCCTTCAAACTGAATTTGGCAAGCGAATATGACGTACCGCCTACTGTAACCGCATCCTTCTGATAGAGCTTCAGCAGTTCCTCGTCAACCATACGGGCACCGTTTGAGCCAAGGAATACCTTGTCTATGGTTACGCAACGGCCTATTTTCAATGTGGCATTGGCACCTGTTCCATCAACAGTAGCGCTGTTGCCGCCACAATATACGCCACCCATTACATAGACACGGTTAACATCACGCATCTCGCCCTTGCCCAGGAGCTGTCCCGGCTTGTTCTTGTACTCATCGGTCGATTCGGCGCTCATATCAACCTGTCTCCAGGTTCCATCGGACTGTCTGACCAGCTTTGCAACGGCACCGCCGCCGCTCAGAGGGCCGTACTGGCTATCCCAATCAGACTCACTCACGAACTCGCCCTCGCCTGCGATATGCACCATTGTGCTCTCTACGTGCGGGCGCTTGAGATAGAGACCGGCCAGAGACTCTGAGGCATTATCTGCACTATTGGTCAAATCCATACCTCCATCCTTATCGTAGTAGTAGTCACCCCACTCGTCTGGAGCAGCCTGGGCAAGAGCCGCATTGTCGGTGTATGGATATGCTCCATTGCCGCCACCATACACATCGCCCGATACAGCGCCGAAAATCTCAACATCGGCTCCCTTGAATATCTGGCCCGATATATCGTTTCCACCATACACATTATTGATGATGCCACCTGTAATATATACCCTAGATGAGTAATCAGCCGGAAAGCTGTGTCCGAAGCGCTCGAATTCAGGCAAGCCGGCTACAAGAGCACCTCCTGACATAGGCTTGACATCGGCCATACGGCATCCGCCATAGAGGTTATTGATTTTTATGGTATTCTCTGTGTTTCCGGATACCACGCCATTGACCTTCTCACCTGGCTTATTCTTGAAAATGTTGACCAGGATTCCGTTAGCGCAGGTCATATTGCCTTTGTTTCCTCCGCCATAAAGATTGTTTATTCTACCATCGTGCAGATACCAGTTAGGCTGAATAGACATAGTAGCCAGGTTGTTGCCTCCGAATACACGGTCCATTGTCTGCTCGAATCTGGCGTATTGCCTACCTTCATCCTCAACAATCTTGTACGATGATTTTTGAACGCCCATACCGGCTATTATGTCTGCCGGAACAAGGCACGGCTCATCTGGATTGTTTATGTAGATGTCTGTGCTCTGTGTTACCGTGGCATTGTTACCGCCTCCGTAAATATTGCCGAAACAGCCGCCTTCTATCTCCAGATACGCGCGGTCCACATCGGGAGCACTCAGTGATTCTCCAATAGCCGTAGGTACCAGCTCTCCTTCACTGTTCTCAGCACGAAGACTTACCTTGCCGTCGGTATAGGTGTAATCGCCGTTGCCACCTGCGAACAGATTGCCTATGAAGACATCCTTGTCTTCTACGCTGTGCGATACTACAGTATTGTTCCAGATGGCGGTATTGTTGATTGCGCCGTTGGCATTCTTGGCTATCTCGACATTTCCGTACGAAGTGGTTGTGGTCATCAATATAGGTTCCCACTCGGAAGTCTCCTGGTTACCTTCAGTCTTTCTCACAACTGTGGCTTTGCCGGCAAATGCAGGAATTCTGGTTATCCAGTTCCAATACCCATTACCAATTACCTCCCCGGCCACAGACGAATTGGCCGCGGTACCCGAGATATCATTGCCGCCATATACCGCTTTGACATACAATGGAGATTTATTGGAACCGGTATATGCTATATTGACATTTGCAAAACCCATCATATCGGCCATACGGGCTGAGCCGAACACGTTTCCATATATTGTACCAGACTCAAGACGTGTCACAGCAGAGCCTATAAGATCAGCCTGATTGCCACCGCCATAAACGTTGTTGTATATTGTGCCACCTTGAATCAGCGTATGAGCAATACCAAAGACTCTGGCCTCCGCGCCATCACCTGCGCCGAACACGCCACCGTAAATGGAGCCTTCCCACTCTGGCCCGCCTATTACTCCGCCATTGATCTCTGCCAGGGTCAACCCATACACGCGTCCGTTCTGACCACCGCCAAACACTGTACGTACATTACCAGCGTTCACAACAACGCGGGTGGAATGTGTGATATTGGAAATCATATCACTTATGGCGGGTTCGGACAAATTGATTTTATTAATATCACTTACATCGACACCCTCAGCGGCAAGGTGCTCTGTACCTACAGCACCATTCTTACCGCCACCATAAACATCGCCTGCAATGTGAATGTCAACATCTGCGTGTGCGGTAGTATTGAAAAACAGGACCGAAGCCAACATGGCAACCGCTGTTGCCTTACGGTTATGCTTATTTGATGTACGATTCATCTGATTCATTGTTACGTAGTCTGATTCGGTATTAATAAGATACTATTCCATACTCAGTGACGGATTATCAAGATCACCATCAGAAAGTTGATACAGATATGTAGGTTTCACGCTGATTTTTACATCATAATACTGTCCTGAGGCTATGCCGGCGGATGTATTTGACGAGATATGCCCGTTTATCGATGTCTGTCCGCTGCGAATCTTGTTCTTTGGCTCAGGCAGGCTGGCAGCCTTGTCATAGACATCGTACTCCACCTTAAGCTTGAACTGAATGGACTGAACCGCAGTTCCGCTTTCTGTTATCTTGCAGGTAGGCGAGAAAAAGCCTGGTGCAATAAGCTGCATATCTGTTGTAAGTTTATAGCCGTATGTATTCTCAAAAGCAAGCTTACCCACAAACTCAGCCCTGTTGGCATCAGTAACGGCAGCGGTCCATCCTGTGGGCTTGTCCAACGGTGTATCCGGGTCTGTCGTATCATATATTACTGTGCTGAACTCTTCAGATGTGGCGCCCTCAGGTGCTGACCAGTCTATGCCGGTAACGGCCGTTGACTTGGTCTTGTCTGAATTCTGGTCGCTCAAATGGACAACGGCATTTGCAGGTATGGCCTCGGTTGACAATGTCACCTTGCGTATGTAGATGTCGCGAAGCTCATAGTATTTTTCCTCAATTGCGAATTTGATTCTTGTCTGTACGAACAGATGGTCCATCAGCAGGCATATCAGGCTTTTGCCTGTACCTGTTGTGTATTTGAAATTACAAGGGAACGCGCCGTCTGTATTTGGGGTACTCTTTTCCGCGTCAGACCAGTAATGATTCTTTCCTACTCCAACTATCACGCTCACATCGGTATTGCTGATAGGCGTTATCTCTTTCAGGGTCATAGTCTTGCTGCTATAATCATATTCGCTGCTCCCGCAACAGCCGTATGGCACGTGCCCATACACCAGATAGCCGGTATTGGGACCAACGGTAACGGTTGATGTCCACTTTGGAGAGGCGGCAAAGCCCTCATACTGGAAAAAGCCGGTATATTTCTCATCGTCATCCAGGGTGTATGGAGATGATGTAATGGCTTTAGCGTCATTCGCAAAAAGCACGGCAATCCGCGTTCCGGCAGGATATGAGTCAGACTCAATATAATTGCCGTAACGATAGCCGGTGGCTGTAGGGTCCGGTTCAGGTGTCTCACCGGCGCGTGTCTGCACTTGCTCTGGCATAAACGCAGAACCGTTTGACAATATCACTTCTACCAGACTCTCATCACGCACTACAGTGTCGTTATCGGCGGAGCAGGCAGCAAAGAAGCCTGCCAGGGCCAGAATAATGACATCCTTGTATGTTTTCAATATATTGTTCAGAATCATATTCACTCAAATTGTCAAGAGACTACCAGTTATATACAGAATTATCAAATTCACCGCCATTATTCCACGGTGTTGATGCCACATCAAGAACCACAGATATTGTATTTTCCTTTATGTTAAGCGTTATGACATAGTCTTTTCCCTTCTCAAACTGTGTAAGCAATGGCGCACTTTCCGCTTCCAGCTCAGACAGATTGATAAGCTGGCTCTCCTTTGGCGTGTCATATTCGTAAACATCCGGATCTGAGCTTACCTTATGACGGACACAATACCACACCTGCAATGTCATATATGGGGTTGAGTTCGGGTCATCATAGAGAATTGAGCCTACATCTGAGAACACAAAAGGTGCTACAAGCCATCTGCACAGAATTGTCGGGGCGCTTGGCACATAGCTCGGGGCTATTGCCTCGGTATTATCCTTGCAATAGACATCAATCGGACCAAACATGTCAAGTTTGTCAGGACTGTCTTTAATCTCATCTGAATTAAACACCAGCTCACTGGCGTCAAGAGGCTTGTCAGGACTGCTGATAGCCTTGGTGTACTTGAACAATGCCGTACGCATTACGGTAGGTTTGGGCAATCCATGTGTGGCATCGGACGTTCCTGCGCCACTTGTAATTTTACCCTTGCTGCTCAATTCCACTTTTGTTACAATAAAAGGCTTATCGGGTTGCTCATTTGCCTCACAGTAAGCCTGGACAGTAAGTCTGGACAGCAAGTGATAGAAGCTAAACGGAACTACTCCCTGCCTATCCTGTCTGTAGTATGGAGACTGAGTAAGATAATTGCTCACGTTGTCAGTATGACGCGCTACGATATAGTCCTTTGCCAAAGCCTGGTTATCTGTGGTGGTGATGTCCTGCCACTGAGGGATATTGCTGAAAGTTATTGACGCATTGCCTGCGGCATCTGGAGCGGTTATGGATGTCTGGGCATCCTGAGGGCCGTATGCCGCAAAGATGTAGCTGTCTGCGGCTTTGTCCCAGTATTTCAGAGGAACTGAGTGCCACAGTTGCAAGGTATTGTCAAAAATCACGTGATCAGCGTTGAAGACAGGTGTATAAGTGTCACTCTTTTTCTTGTAGCCATATATGCCAAAACCGTTTGTCTTCAATGCGTCGTTATTTACATAATACGCGCGCGTAAAAGAAAAGCCACCCGAAAGATCAGATGAGAGCGTAATTGGAATCTCCTCTTCCTCGGGCAGTGGATTTACATCATTCTCTTTGTTGCAAGACAAAAAGGCACACACCGACATAAGCAGGAACGCTCCTGCCTGCAGGTTGGTCAACAACGGTCTTCTCATAATGCTATATTATTCTCCATTTTTGTGACCGGACGTGGGTATCCAACCCCGTCCGGTCTGTACCAGTATAGTTAATTATCTGCCAGTGAGCCCTGGCTCGGCATCCCATTCGTCAATCCACTCATCCACATCGGCGCTGAACTCAATTGTAGCGTCTTTTACCGGAGGCTCCACCACGCCTCGCTGCAGCGGTGTCTCGGCAATGCCGTCGCCGTCGCAGTCCATCATAATCACATCCAGATTGTCAGGGTTGAGGATTGGATCGTCCGGATTGCCGTTGTAGTCCACCTGATCATCGTCAAACTTATCGGCAGAATCGAGTCTGCCATCGCGGTTCTTGTCTGGAATACCCTCCTCCAGACCGTCACCGTCAATGTCTTTCCAAAGGACAGGATAGTCAACGGTTGGATCATACTCGCCGTCACCGTCAACATCAACAAAGTAGAAAGGATCATCGTCACCAAGAACTATGATGTCGGCGGTAGGATTCTTGTAATCATCAATGCCGCCGTCGAAATCTACGGTAGGATCTGTATTAATGCTTGGGTTGACTGCCAGATAGTAGTTGTAACGATAGTCAGGCTCCCACTCTGTGATTACTTTCTGCTGGCCGGTGCCACGTGCGGTGGCAATTGCGGTATTCAGTTTAAAAGTCTTGGGGCCGAACACCGAGGTGGTGCCATCCTTATATGTTGCCTTATACGTTATTTTTACAATAGCGCCATCGGACAACTGCTGAGGCATAAGCAGAAGGTCATCGCCAAGCGATACCTGCTGCCCCTTTGAGATAGATACAGGTGATACCTCCTCAAAAAGATATATTGAGTTCTCATCAACAGCCCAGGCGCCAACAGCCTTGTTGTTGCTGTCAAAGCCGGTCTGTGTGTAAGTACCCTTGCCGCGCAGGTCGGTTACGCTGAAATCAAGTACACGGAATGACTCTATTCCCTCGTTTACGAACTTGTCCTGAACCTTGAGGTAGAAGTTCACATTACAGAGAAGATGGTTGAATACCATATTGACAGTGTTGTAAGGCGAGGTAGTATTCTTGGCGGCAATCATCACGTCAACCTGATTGTCTTTCTTGTTCTGGACGGTAAAGTCTGGAATAGTGAAGTACGGTGTGTTGTACACAGGATTGAAAGTGTGACCGATACTGGCCGGATAGATGCCGTAGAACTCATACAATGAGCCTATGTTCCAGTACCTTGGGTCCTGATAAGTCCAGGTGCCGTCGGTCTGCTTTGTGACAGGAGTGTTGTTAAAGATTCTCACTACCTGCGACGGGTCAGCGATTGTCTGATAGCCATAGATGGCCATAACATCGCCGGCATCGAAGCCCGTGCCACCGGCAGATGGACTCTTTGAGGCACGAGTAATGTTGTCAACGTAGCTGTCGGAGAACTGAATCATATCAGTACCCTGACCGGTTAGCCTGCCGTCGTCAAGAAGAATACTGTTGTCACTGCATCCTGCCAGTATCAAGGCTGCGGACACAAAGGCCAGTTTGACAGTTTTCATTTTATACCTGAATCTAAGAAATACAACATAAGTTAATTTGGCACATTGACCGATGCGTCGTATGCGTCAATCCAATCCTCAACAGTTGCGGAGAACTCTATTACGTTGCTGCGCGTATCATCGGCCGGAATACGCTCCAGCTGGGTCTCTGCTATGTGCTGGTAATCACCGTCAAAATCAATCAGGATTACATCCTTATGCGATGTGTTGTAAGCAATCTCATCGGTCGGGCCCTGGTCAAGACGCTCTGAGTGCATAGTTGACGGGGTGATGACATTGCCATCCTCATCAACATCGTCAATCAGGCCGTCGTCATTTCTGTCAACGCCACCCTCAAGAACGCCATCGCCGTCAATATCCTCCCACACAACATGATACTCACCTACTCCGTCGTTGTCTATATCAACCATATACTCGCCCTCGCGTGACGGATCTGCAACCAGTGTGGCAGACGGATGTCCATCGTTTTCTATTGAGCCATTCCAGTCAATCTTGTTGTACTTGGAATCCGGATTATATGGGTTATCCGGATCAAAGTGATCGTCCGGGTCCGGGACAATCTCCTCGCCGTTATCATCGCCCGGCTTCTCAAGCTGTGTCTTGGGATGCTCAGGGTCATCATCGCCGGTAGGCTCGTTGCCGGTATATACAAGAGTAGCGTCCTCGCCCTGATGGGCTGCGTCATCGCGTGTGTCGGTAGGACCTATGTGCTTGTTGTCAGACTCAGTACCCGAAGTAATGACAAGATCATCGTCAACGTTGTCAATGTGGCCGTCGCCATCCATATCAACACCGCCCTCCTTGAAGTTATCGCCATCGATATCCTCCCATACGATTGGATAGTCTCCGGCACCGTCATCGTCAATGTCAACCCAATAGTTGCCATCCTCGTCTATCACAACCGAGCTGTTGACAACCTCATCGTCGCCTATGGTACCATCGTAATCGGAAGAGCCCCAGACAACATTGCTCTCGGCTGGATTTACGGTAAGAGTGTAGTTGTATATGTAGTTTGGCGCCCAAGTGTCAATGACAGAGGTTACACCGGTACTGCGAAGCTTGCCCTTGATGTCGGCCAGACGCACGCCCTTGGTGTAGGTGGCAGATGTATTGTCAGTATAATTGATACGGTATGTAATCTGCAGGCGGGCCGCATCGGCTATGGCCTGCGGCATAAGCAACAGGTCGGTGGCAAGATTGCAAACGTCGGCAGCATCGTCAATGCTTCCGCTTGTAACCTCAGGAAAATCATATACGCCAGAATGACTGCTCCATGAGCCTACTGCCATCTTTGTGGTTGCATCCCAGGCGGTCTGAGTATATTTGGCAGTACTGCTGAGACCTGTAACGTCAAAGTTCAGGACCTCAATGCTGCTTACGCCCAGGAACGGGAATGAAGACGATGCCTTGAAGTAGAAATTGACGTTGCTCAGTATGTGGTTGAAGATGAAATCCACAGTATTGAACGGAACGCCGTAGTACTCCTTGGCTATCATCAGATCCACCTGATTGTCCGGGTCATTCTCAACTTTGAAGCTGCCAATTTCAAAGTAGTGACTTGCGGCTGTAAGACTGGTATTGAAGGTATGCGCCACCGAATACGGATATATGGCATAGAACTTGTACTCTGAGCCACTCTGCCAATACTTGAGTGGTGAGTAGCTCCAGATGATCTCACCTACGTTGGTCACCTCTTGCTTGTTGAAAAGAAGGTTATCCGTATCCTGGAAACCATAGACGGCCATCTTGTCGCCACTCACGAATGAGTTGCCGGCAACCTTTGATGCACGAGTGGCATTGTCCAGATTGGCAATACCAAAATTGACAGCACCCTCACAAACTTCTTTGTTGGTGTTAATCTCAACATTGACATCGTTCTTTGAGCAAGATGCCACTAAAGTCAATGCCACGGCTGCAAGTAAAAACCTTTTAGTTTTCATTTTATTGTTTGATATTTTATTATCACTGTATTGTCTTGTCAACTGCTGTAACGTCTTCCCAACTGGAGGCTCCGGCATCGTAGGTAATAACATCCGGATTTATGTTGATTGAGAGCGTGTAGCTGTATCCGCTCAGGAAACGGCCCCCGGCTCCCGACAGAGAGCCCGTGCCAAATGCGTCGTTGAGTCTCAGAGCATAGTCGAAGTACTCTGTACGGCTGTCATTGAACGTCAATGTATAGCGTAGATTCAGGGTCTGCGTATCCGTTACATCCTGCGGAAGAAGCAGCGACTCAACAACGTATGTGTACTCATTGTCCAAAATTATGTCCGCTCCCGATGCCAGGGTAACATCCGGTGTGTTGCTCACACTCCACTCCACCGCAGCCATATCGGTTACTGATGTAGCGGAGGGTACGTGCAACAGTTTCTGCTCAAAGCTGCCCTTGCTCTTGAACGCGCCTACGCTCAGGCTGCTGAGGCTGATTGAGGTTATGCCAGAGGATGGAGACACGAGTGAGCTGCTCACGCGAATCCTGACATTGAACTTTGCCAATATATGGTTCATCAGGAACTGTACCTTTTCGGGGGTACGGCCATTAGCGGTCTGCCCCTGGCGGGCTATCATCCAATCTACATCGTCAGACTCAGCGAATGTGTTCTTAAGTGTGTGCGATGCATCGTTCTTGCGAATGTTATGGCCGGTGAGCAGCACATTGTCTATTGAGATGAATCCACTTGCCTCGTCTATTGACACGGTGGCGCCCGTTGCGCGAGAGTCGCTGCTGTGCGGAGTGTAGGCATAGAAACGATAGTGGCTGTGCTGCTCCCAATATTTAAGAGGCGTGTAGGTCCAGCCGTTCAGAGAAGTGCTGTAAGTAATAAGGTGGTTCTTGAACAGCGGCTCATCTAGCATCTCGTTGTCGCTGCGCCATCCCCACACCCCCATAGTGCTCTGATAGTCGCTCAGTGGAAGCAGGGCGCGTGTGCCCACAGGATTGTCAACAATACCATTGTCGAAAGCGATGGCCACTCCCCCACGCTGATTATCTGCGTTACCCGTATAATCAGTAAGGAGCTCCTTCTGACAACCGGCGGCAAACACCGCCATAACCGCCAGGACCACCATATTCAACAAATGCCTTACTCTCATCTCACTTTGCATCTCTTGTGACCGGGAGGGCGGTCAAGCCCGCCCGGCCTGTTATTTGTCTATGTCTTGCCCTTGCCAGTTCTTTATATGCAATATGGCGATTGCCATATAATGCGGCACCGGCACAAGACCGAACTGTCTCAGTTGATTTATTATTCTTTAACAACAAACTCGTACTCAGCCTTCTTTACCCATTCATAAACATCAGCTGAGAAGAGGATATATACCGGATTGATATCAATGAACAGGTTGTTCTGCCAACCCTCGCAGAAGGTAATATCGCACTCATTAGGAGCAATACCAGCGACGGCAGCCTCACCACGGGTAACAGGTTTCAAGGCGTTGGACGTATTGCTTGCTACAACCAAAAGAACTCTGTCGAAAGTGTACAAACCTGTGGCTTCATCATCAGTTGAAGCAGCTTCTTCTGATGTATAATACTTCCCACTTGTGCCTATATACAATTTTTCGGTATCCAAGCAAGTGAGTGCACTATAATAATTCTCGCCCTTTTTATAGGCAACTGTCAATTCTGCGAGGTCTGTTGTTGCGTAAGTAGCATAAAATTTATTTCCGTCGCCCTCATATATAATACTACTAATCTCGCTGGTTTCATCATACCAAGCTTTTCTTCCATTAACTACGTACTGAGCATCAACATTACTGAATACCCTAGCCAAGTTGTAATAATATGTGAAAGGCTCGCCATCAATAGTGAAGCTGATTTTCAGGTATGGCTTGGCATCACTAAGAACACTTGGGCCCTTGATATCAACTGACTCATAGGATACTGTCTGAGGAACGACCAAACCCTGATAGAAGAACTTATACTCATCATTTTTTACAACATCTGTAAAACCAGAGACATTATCAGTTTTAACGTATTCGTCGGAATTAGCTACTGAAGAAGAAAATGTAACGCCAAAGCCACTAGTATTTGGGTTTGATGCTTTCCAGCGTAAATCAGTTCCAGCTGCTAATTTTGTAGCTTCTATAGCTTCTTCCAAAACCGCAGAGCGTTCATTATTATAACCCATTTCATTAAAATCACCTTCTTTATACATATTGAACACCTTTAATGCTGTCAACTTAACAACACCAGATGCCGGAGAATCGGGGTCGTCAATTTTAACTACAGACATATCTGCTCCTGAATTATCGTATGGTGTTTCCGCTTTTGTATACGAGCCTTCCGAACCAGAATATGTATAATAACCGCCGTCAACATAGATGTATTCAGTTTCACCAGTCAATGAGGATGTATATACAGTATAAAGAGGTTCAGTGTCTTCTCCAAGATAGATTTGCTTATTTTTTTTGTTATATGTCTGTTGAACACTAGACTTAACAGCGATATTAAGACGGCTGAGGATATGATTGAAATTCAGATTTACGGTTGTGTTTGCGGGATTCCAATCCGTAATGTCATCCGAAATCATCAGGTCTTTTCCTTCAGTGAAAACTTCATTTGGCTGAATTGTCGGCACACCAATTTCTGATTGGGTAGGACGTGTTGCAGGTGTAGTGGCCGACATCTGATCCAGAGAAAGTCCATCAGCCACGTAACCTGTATAAGAGAACTTTAATGGAGTCGTCACATTGTCAATACTAGTAGGAGAAGCAACCCAATTATTATCTGCTGGAGAGACAGCGTAAAAACGATAGAAAATAGCAGACTTGTCCCAGAAACGGTGAGGAGTATAATCCCATGATGTGGAATACTCTACCAGTTGTTTCTCAAAAACTTTCGGGTTCTTAGGTTCCTCTGTTACGTTCTTGTTACCCCACACTAAGAATGACTTGTTATAGGTTTCAAGAGCATACTTAGCTGTAGCACTCGAGTTCTCGGCGCGAGTCATATAGTTCATATCGGTAGTGAAGCCGATAGGTGACTCAGTTGCTTCTACAAGGTTGTCGATGAGGACATCTTTCTCAGCGCAAGCGGCAAACATGGCAGCTGCTGTGAGCAATACTAAACTTTTTTTCATTTTAAAAAATTATTGATTAAACTGATTAATTAATTATTATCCTATAGTTTTTTCGTATTCAGAGCTGGTGTCGGTGGTCCACTCATATACCGAGGCATCGAATGTTATGACCGCCGGGTCAATGACCAGATTCAGAGTGTAATTGTAACCATCGAAGAATGAGGTGAAAGCATCCTGAAGGTCAATCTTACGTGTGTAGCTCTCTGTGTGAGTGTCAGGATCCGTGCCTGTTGTTATTGAATAGGTGAGCGTAAGAGTGCTCTGGCCGTCAGCTACGGTCTGCGGCATTACAAGAGATTCAACAAAATAGATTTTACTGCCATCTGAGGCGTTCAAGGCTGTTGGAGTGCCTGCAAATGAGAGCGTATAGGTACTAGATGTGTAAGCGGCAGTGCTCCAGCCCGATGTTTTTGTGCTGCCATTGTATGCCTTGCTGCTGTACGTTCCCTTGCTGAGGAGTTTGTCTATGGTTATGGACGATACTTTTACAACGGCGTCGTCAAGCACGGAGGTCTTGGCAACGGTTACGTTCAGCTTGGCAAGGATATGGTGAAAGTCCAGATTGACTGACGATGAGTATGTGGCACCGTCTATCTCGCCCTCCACATCAGACAAAAGGATATCAATATCCTGGGCAGGCGATGCGGCTGTGGCGGTAAAGCCTTTCAGAATCTCGGCGGTTGAGGGGGCACTCTGCTGAATGTTCTCACCATAGAGAACGTACGGAGTGGCAGAGACAAACTCGTTTCCGGAGGTTGAGACATCGGCCGTTGCAGAGGCGTACTTATAACGGATTGGAGCGGCGGCAGGCGCGTATGCTACAAAGTAGTACTTTGCCTGACGGTCCCAGAAGCGGACTGGTGAGTATTTCCAGTCTGTGCCATAGAAATTGCCGGCATCGTAGGTACAGGTTGTGCCACTCACCGCATCGGCAGCGGCGGCTGCTCCAAAGACGTACTGCGCGGGGTCCGTTGCTGATGTTTTCTTAGTGCCATATACCGCAAAGGTATTATGGTAGAACTCAAGGTTAGTCTTGTCTGTAACGTCTCCACGTGTTGCCATATCGGAGAATGTGGAGAAACCTATTGTTCTCTGAGATGCTTCCGGTTCAAATGCATCTTTCAAGACATCTTTTGAACAAGACGTAATCAAGACCGCTGTGGCCAAGAGTAATTGAGAAATCCTTTTCATTGCAGCTATTATTTATGTCTATTGCTACTAATAATAGTTTACTTATTATTACCTTTATTAAATTGTTATCTCCGCGTCGTACTCGTTGCTCCAGTCCTCTACCTTGGCATTGAAGCCTCCGCCCTGAGGATCGGGCTTGTCCTCGAGCACCTCGTCGGGAATCTTGGAGGCATCTATTACTATTGTAATTACGCCTCCTGCCGGATGCTCGTGCATCTGATCTGTTATGTCGCGTGTTATATTATATACATAGCCGTTGCGAAGCGTGAGGCCTATACCTATGTAGTTCTTGTCTTCCTCTGCGGCACGAGCGCCACGGGTCACCTCTCTGATTGGATCAATGCCAGGCAAGCCCCAGGTAAGCATTCGGCAAGCCATAATATCGCCCTTGGACTGTGTTCCGTCGGGAAGTATCAGGTTGCGGCCGTACTGCATTGGTTTGACATCTTCCGAAGAGATTGATATGGTGTTGTGCCAGTTCATTCTGGTGTACAGGTCTGTACCCTGGGCAAGACCGGTTACCGTAAGTCCGCGGGCACCTTTAACACGTGAGCCCACGCCATCCGTGTTATTAAGGACCATAATCTGATAGAGATATATAAAGGTATAAGGTGTCAAATTGGCATCAATCTCATATACATATACTACATTGCCACTCTCGTCAACCTCCTTGCGGTAGTCGTTGGGGTCTTCCGATATCTCAAGCTGATCAAGCATTGTACCGAACAGTTCGTCGGGCTGGTTGTAATCCACATATATACGCGATGTGTCAGGACGCTCGCTGTCTGAGGGGTCTGCCTGCACATCGGCGCGTGGATATGACTGCTGCGATGATGTACGTGTGGTAGCATCGTAGTAATAGAGTTTCTCGTCCTGATTGAACAGGATATACTCGGTTCCGGCGTTATAGAACAGCATGTCGTACCAGTTGCCGGCCACAAGAGACACACGGCCTCCGCCAATACCGAAGTTCCTGGTGAAATAGTTAATCCTGTTCTTTATCTCACGGTCAAGATTATAGATGGTGGCACGCACCCATTCGGGCTTGGTATATCCCAGCACACCATACTCCGCAAGTTTCTCATTCCACTCATATTGCCACTGGGCTTCCCAGTCAACGCCCCACAGGAGATCAAGGCGTATATCGTAAACCGCAACATCTATCTCTGCCTGATTCACACGGAGATACAGAGGCTTGCGCTCGCAGCCGGTTGCAAACAACGCCAGCAGCACCGCATTAAAGAGCAGCGCCTGAACAATTGTCTTACGTACCTTTCCGAATGATATACTCATCTTGTCAATTCAACACTATTCATTTTCAAAGAAATCAGAACGAACCCTACGCATAATCAAATCATAACTGATAGTGACTCCAAGTCCAGTGGGGCCCAGCCAGCGGAAGCGTTGGTTACGCGGTATGAAATCGTCGGGATTCCCTTTCCACATATAATAATACTTGCCGTTATACGGTGTTGTTATCTCGTAGTCATCGTAATGACTCTCGTAGTAGCCGGCCTTAAGGAAGAACTCCAGTTTCCACCTGTTGTCCTTGCTGATTGGCAGCACATACCCGTAGCCGATGCCAAGGCCCGCGCCCTCGCCCTGCACGCCGCGGCCATTCTCCTTGTCAATGCAGAAATCGTACAGGTTGTACATGCCGTATATAGACAGGTAGTGGCCATTGTGGTCGTGCCCCTTGGCCAGATACTTGCGGCCCTCCAGCTGATAGTCGCGCATCTGGAAGTAGTAGTGATCCTCGTCTTTGCTCCACCATGGGAACTCCATCCCGGCCATAATTGACCAGTTCCTGCGGGGGAAGTAGTACTCAAGCTCGGCGTTGACTATAGGACTGTAGCGATAGCCTGGTATGAAAAAGGCATCATAAAGCAGATTTGTCTTAAGAGACAGGACCGGTATCCTCAACAGGCTGTCGGCAGGAGCCTTCTCAATAGTGTCCATTGGCACAGGAAGAAGCGCGCCTGTAATAACGGTATCAGCCTCAAATCCGGGAGTTTCCTCAACAGACTCAACCTGAACCGGAACGCGTACAGGAACGACTTTGTATGCTTTTGCTATGACTGATATGCCGGAATAACGCGCCAGTGTATAATACTTGTCATAGATATACTTGTACACATCACCCACAGCGGGATCCTGACCGAGAGCTATCTTCATTCTCCATTTCTTGGTGGAAAGAGCATAATCAGAATCAATCAAATCAATAATACGCTTAATAGTCTCTTTGGAAAGACAAGTATCGGCAAGTATGAACTCACGGATTTTATCCCACGACTCACCGTCGGGGTTGATTCTCATAATATCTACAAGCTCAGGGTAAGTACCACGCATATATTCGGACATAGTGGCGGAACGTTTTTTTGACAGCTCCATATTATGCTCGTATTTACCCTCAGGGGAAGAATGGGATATAACCTCTATGCCAACCAGGTCTTCAGGGCTGATGGAATCAAGGAAATTATGGAGATTGTTGAGTGACTCCATATTTGATACATAATCCTCACGAAGCTCTGACTTGTCAAATTCGAAATAAATTTCATGAAACACGTGGACATCGGGCGCAGCCACGGTATCATAGCGTAATATGTAGTCCTGCGCATTCAGTAATGACGACATCAAGACCACAGCCAACGTCAAGATTGATTTCCTCGTAAGCGTCTCCGCGATGACGCATTGACTCGCTTTGATGATCCATCTACCTTTGCAGGAAAAAGGATAAGATGGAAGAATCAATCCCGGCACAGGTCGCATCCCGTTATCGCAGGGTCATAGAAGGCTACAAGTCTCGGCTCAGGAGTAATCCTGACCTGAAGCTGAGCGAGTACTGTAAGGAGTCTCATACCAACTACAGTGGCGTTCTGGACT
>JAZLLE010000012.1:0-30207 GCA_045597985.1 Bacteroidaceae bacterium
GTATCATAGGCCTGCTCTTTTTTGAGGATGCTCATCGTTTTGAGGTTAAAGGGGAGAAACGTTTCGACAAGGCGGGTATTGTCGCTTTCTGTAAGGAGAAAGGCTTCGGCTTTTTTGACAGTGCGCAGAAAGTATGCCGTCTGAAAGACAATGCAAGCGATAACTTCCTGCAAATTGTTGAGCCTGCTGATGTCAATGCGCTGCTGATGCGTATGCCATTGTGCCATTCAATTATTACAACCGGCGGCAAATCCTCAGAAGAGCTGGCCGGCATTCTCAGTATCGGTACAATACCGGAAATAGGATGTGGAGTGTGTGTGAATGTATCCGGACGAAATGTGTCCTGGTACAGAGTTCCGTCAAGCTCACGTGCCTATCCAATGCCTGTGACGGGCAAGGCTGAGATATATGGAAATGTACTTATGGAAGTCCAAAAGAAAAACGGGTAACCGCCATACGGCAGCTACCCGTTCCTTATTAGCCTAAACAGTCAATTAAAGACCGAAATAGTCCATGAAAGGCTTTACATCACTTGACTTGAGGTTATCCTTTGTGATGTAGATAGTCGGGATATAGATGTTCTTATTCTTGATGTAGTCGAAAAGTGATGATACGGCCTTACGTCCCATCTCGAAAGTATTCTGAGCCATAATACCCTTGATGCATCCACCATCCTGAAGGCTGATGATAAACTCCTCGTATGCATCGAATGTATAGACGTTCTTCTTCTGAAGTGTGCTTGAGTTAAATACACTTTTGCAGAGATTACCGTTCAAAAATACAACATCGTTGATAGCCGGATACTTCTTCAACTGCTCTTCCATAGCGCTTGGTCTCTCGCTGTCATTGGCATCCCAGTACTCAATCTCATTGTCTGTTCCTTTCTCGAAACCTTCGATACGAGCCTCGGTTGGTATGCTGGCCTCAATTCTTGCTACCAGAATGTCACCCTTGGTGTTAATCTTTTTTGCGAGCTCCTCTCCGGCTGCCTCATTGTTGGTGCCTACATATGCCTTGTAAATGTTCTTCAGCGGACTGTCGTCCTCATCGATAGGTGAGTCAATGACAACTACAGGAATCTCGCTTCCCACATAATCGGCAAGAGCCTGCTCTACACTGTGGTCGTTGTCCGTGAAAATAGGAGCGATAATTATACCTTTGATGTTGTAATCACTCTCCAGCTTCTCAATTCCTGATGCGAGAACTCTCTGTGTCTGAAGGTCTGCGTCTGTGTTAGTATAGAAGAATACGGTGCCTAAGCCCTTTGAATCGCACACTTCCTCAATACCTTTTGCTACCTGCTTCCAGTAGTCGATGCTTCCGTTCTTCAAGATAGATACGATAACATCCTGCTTCTCTTTCTCCTCTTCGCCGCAGCTGGCAAATGTAAGAGTCATCAAGCCTAATACTAAGGCTAATAATTTAAATTTCTTCATTTCTGATTGCTGATTAGTTAATTATTATTCTTATTTTAACGGAATGCTGTCTATTCGCGTCTGATGCCTGCCGCCCTCAAACGGAGTGCTCAGATACTCGTCCATAATCTTGCGAGCCATATCGTTGTCTATGAAACGGCCTGGCATTACAAGTACATTGGCGTTGTTGTGCTGACGTATCAGGTGCGCAATCTCGGGAATCCAGCAGAGTCCCGCACGGATGCCCTGATGCTTGTTCAGTGTCATAGAGATGCCCTCGCCACTGCCGCACATTGCAATGCCTTTCTCAACCTCACCATTCTCTATGCCTTCGGCCAGCTTGTGTCCGAACTCGGCATAGTTGCAACTCTCCTCGGAGTAGGTGCCGTAGTCTTTGTACGGCAACCCTTTCTCCTCGAGATATTGCTTTACAAACTGCTTCAACGGAAAAGCAGCGTGGTCACTTGCTATTCCAATCATTACTTCAGAAGGCTCATTACCTGCTTGTACACGTTCTTTGCCGTATAGCCTAACTTCTCATCGAGAACTTTGTAAGGAGCTGAGAAGCCGAAGCTCTCCAGACCCCAGATCTTGCCCTCTGCCTCAGGAACGAGTCCCAGCAGGTTTACTGGCAGACCGGCTGTCATACCGAACTTCTTGATGCCTGTAGGAAGAACGCTCTGCTGATACTCCTTGCTCTGGCTGCGGAACAGACCCTCTGACGGAACGCTTACAATGCGAACCTTGATGTGCTTCTTGCGGAGCAGCTCTGCGCCTGCAACGAGTGTTGATACCTCTGAGCCTGTAGCTACCAGGATAACATCCGGGTTCTCGTCTGAGCCTGCTACGATATAGCCACCCTTTGCGGCCAGTTTATAATCGTTGCCTGCAGGCAGGTTCTGTATGTTCTGACGTGACAGAATGAGAGCAGACGGGGTCTTGGTATTCTTCATAGCCAGTGACCATGCTGCTGTAGTCTCCTTTGCGTCTGCCGGACGGAGAACCATAACTGACGGTTTGCCGCTGTGGTTCTTCAGTTTCTCCATCAGACGGATCTGAGCCTCCTGCTCAACAGGCTCGTGCGTAGGACCATCCTCGCCAACACGGAATGCATCGTGTGTCCAGATGAACTTGACAGGAAGCTCCATCAGGGCTGCCATACGAACTGCCGGTTTCATATAATCTGAGAACACGAAGAAGGTACCGCAAGCCGGGATGACACCACCGTGAAGTGCCATACCTATGCAGCAGCAAGCCATTGTGAGCTCAGCCACACCTGCCTGGAAGAATGCACCACTGAAATCACCCTTTGTGAAGGCTTTGGTCTTCTTCAGGAAACCGTCGGTCTTGTCGGAGTTGCTCAGGTCTGCGCTTGCGCAAATCATATTCGGAACCTGCTCTGCCAGAACTGACAGACAAGCGGCTGAAGCCGAGCGGGTAGCGTCGTTGTCCTTCTGAATGCACTTCTTCCAGTTGATTTTCGGAGCCTTGCCGCTGAACCACTCGTCCTGTGCGGCAGCCTTGTCCGGGTTAGCCTTTGCCCAGGCCTTCTCCTCTTTATAACGATCAGCGCAGATATCCTTCAGCTCCTTGGCACGGTCAGCATACAGTTTCTTGACCTCCGGGAAAATCTGGAAAGGCTTCTCCGGGTTACCGCCCAGGTTCTTGATGGTGTTGATGTAAGCGTCGCCGCCAAGAGGCGCGCCGTGAGTCTTGCAGTTAGCCTCGTATGATGAGCCGTCAGCCTTGAGGGCACCCTTACCCATAATGCACTTTCCAATGATGAGAGCCGGTTTGCCCTGAACGCCCTTGGCCCAGGTGAGAGCCTCGCGAATCTGGTCTGCGTCGTTACCGCAGATCTCCTTGACCTCCCAGCCAAGAGCCTTGTACTTGGCTGCGGTGTCCTCGTTCATAACGTCCTTGGTCTCAGTTGAGAGCTGGATGTCGTTGGAGTCGTAGAACATAATGAGGTTGTCAAGGCCAAGCACGCCTGCGATACGGGCGCTACCCTGTGAGATCTCCTCCTGTACGCCACCGTCAGAGATGTATGCGTAGATGGTCTCTTTCTCGAATGTCGGGTTGCCGGTGTGTGCTGCCAGGAACTTGGCTGCGATGGCTGCTCCTACCGCATAAGAGTGACCCTGTCCAAGAGGACCGGATGTGTTCTCAATGCCACGGGCAATCTCAAATTCCGGGTGACCAGTGGTAGGTGAGCCCCACTGACGAAGCTGTGCCAGCTCGTCAAGTGAGAACTTGCCGATGAGCGCGAGCTGTGAGTAAAGCATCGGAGCCATGTGGCCCGGATCAAGGAAGAAACGGTCGCGGCCTACCCATGCCGGATTCTTCGGGTCATACTGTAAGAACTCTGAGAAGAGTACGTTAATAAAGTCTGCACCACCCATGGCGCCGCCCGGGTGACCTGATTTTGCTTTCTCAACCATTGAGGCTGCCAGAATGCGGATGTTGTCCGCAGCCTTGTTCATCAATTCCTTGCTGTTGTTCATAATTGTGTAATTATTAATAAATTAAATACATTCTCATACTCTCTGCCATAAGGTGTGGCATCTAAACCTACAAAGTTAACATAAACTGCTTTAAATTGCAAAATTTAATTGCGGCAAGTGAAAGGCTTTGCCGCCTGTGGCGCAAAGCCTCATCATAAATGCGGTAAAAGCAGTCACATTTGTTTCTCGAAATGCTGGTAATCCTTAACGGTGCGCCATTCGCCTCCCCATACAAAGCCTTTCTCCTTGAACAACCTATAGCACAAATCGTCCCGGTCAATCTTGTGGCTGAAATGAGCGCTTCTGTCGGAGTATGCTTTCCCGTTCGCAGGCAGGATGACACCTGTCGTGTCAATATTTTTTGCCGGGCATCAGTTGTGTTGCCCACTAAATTCGATGGCTGTAGAAGCTGAAACGCCTGCATTTGCCGGCGCTTTTATGGCGTGGCCGTGGCTCTGCCCGTTTTTCAACCAAATGGGTGAGTCAGGATGAGCGAGGGTGAGCGCGGGTGAGTGAAATGGGTGAGTGTGGCTGAAAAATCGCGCGTTTTGCGTTGGGGCCTCAAAAGAGTTCAGTTGAGGCCACAAACGGACGCGCTTGAGGCCACAACGCAAAACGCCTGTGGCCACTCACTCAACTGGTTTAAATTTTGTACCATTTGGGTGAGTGCGGATGAAAAGAGCAACCGTGGCCTCGCGCGCGCGAACATTATTTTATTAGACTCATTCTCAGAGAGAATTGCCAGTCGGAATCAATGCCATTGCCAACAACGCTATAACCCCACCGTCACCTTGTAAGTATTTGTCAAAAGCAAGCGCACACTTTCCTCCGATATGTCTTGACAATCTGACTCCGTTGCGCTATCTTCGCGGGCGGAAGCATCAATATAGACAATGAGGCGCACAATACTATTTATACTTGTGCCGTTAACGGCCTTTCTGTGGCTGCTGGCATCGGTCTCGTGCTCAGACCACAGCGCGATGCGGCAGTTGGAGGCCGTGGAGGCCATCCTTGACGATGCTCCCGCCGATGCCCGCGCGCGTCTGGACAGCATTGACGCCTCCGCGCTACAGGGCGAGTCCCGCGCCCTCTACGCCATGCTCAAGACCCAGGCCGACTACAAGTGCTACGTTGACATAGCGAGCGACAGCCTTATCCGCGAGGCCACCACTTACTACGGCACCCGCCGCAAGAGCTGGCGCGCGGCTATGAGCTGGTACTCGCTTGGGTGCGTCAGCGACCTGTGCGGCAATGACACGACTGCCATCGACGCATACCTGAAGGCCCTGAGCCTGTTCCCGGACACGCTGGTACGGCAGTATGTGCTTTGCGAGCATAATCTTGGAAGCGACTATTTGTATCATCATTTTAACGACAAGGCTTTGTCTGTGTTTGGTAATTGTAAAGCCGGGGCCATGCGCCTGCTGGATACCACAACGGCCGTCTATTGCGACTACCACATAGCTACGGCGCTGTTGTATCAAAAGAGATATCAACAATCTGACAGCATCTTCAAATCATTGTTGCGTTCCGGTAATTTGCCAGAGTCATTGAATGCAACCATCTACAGAGAGCTTGCCAAAATTCAGCATTACGGTTATGGCGATGACGAAACCGCTATGCAGTACATTGACGAGGCTTTGAAAAGGGGAAGCACAAAGAAGTCTGCAGGCGCTAAGTATTGCATCAAGGCAGACATTTTTTATTCCTACAACAAACCAGACTCCGCATACGCATACTACGTGAAGTCCTTGTTGGATGATGGAGGCAATTTACAGACAAAGTGCAATACTTATAGCAAATTGTCCGAGCTTGCGGCAATGCTCGGAAAGACAGAAGAGTCTGCCGACTATCTTAAGAAATACAATGTAACGCTGGCTCAGGTGTACGAGGAGTATCACCAGAATGCCATAAACGAGATACAGTCACGTCACCAGAATGAATTGCAGAAGTTGCGCCTGGCATCAGTCAGACGACATACCCTGATAGTCAGTGTACTTTTCTTGTCACTGCTCATAACGGCATCAATCCTGTTGTATCGCAGGAAGGTTCGCCTGATAAAGGATGCGTATTCCCAGGAATACAGCGAAGCGTTGCGCCAACTCAGGGTAACCAAGACAGAGGAGCTTGGCAACAGACTGCAGGCGGATGCCCGCTCGTACAAGAATACCAATGCGTACATCTTGATGAAGGAGATAACCGAAGCCCGGAGGGAAGCAACAGCTTCAGAGACAGCCATCATAGAGCAGGCCTTGTCAGAGGCCTTTCAAGACATCATTGCAGAAATGAGACTCAAAGCTCCTCATCTTAACACTGATGAGATATACTATTGCCTGCTCAGCTACATTGGTCTGAACAGCGTTCAGTGCGGCTATTTCCTGCACAATTACTCCAATCTCAGGATGATGAAAAAGCGCGTAAAGTGCAAGATGCCCTATGAGCTGAGTCTTTCCATATTCATAGCTTCCGCTAATTCTTCTATTTGACGTTTTTTTACTGTAATCAGTGAATTGTTACGTTTTGTTACGCTCTTTGTCGTGCGTGACGGGTAGTTTTGCATCACTAAATTTTAACGATTATGAAAAAGCTACTATTGCTATTCTTTGCATTGTTCTCAATTTGTTCTGTTTGTAAAGCAGAACAAATTGAATTAGAGATGCGGGAAAATTGTGAGAATACAGAGCAACGTCCTCGTTCTGTCTCTCCAGAAGTTACCGCTTCAATTGACGGAGTTACTATTACACTGAATCTTTCGATATTTGCCGATTGCGAGTACAGCGTCACGGACAGCTCCACAGAAGCCGTCATCTGCTCCGGCAGGTTCCGCGCAGGCGCAACCACCGTATTTAATATGCCTAATAGTACACCAGCTGGCACCTATCGCCTTAGCGTGTATGCCTATGGCTGTTGGTGGACTGGAACATTTGTGTATTAGGCCATATCCGCTATGCGCGCGTTCTCATTTCCTCTGCTAACAGCGGTGCTGTCACTCCTGCTTGTCGTAGGCTGCTCGGAGCGCGATGACAGATATCTGGACTACGCCCTGCGCGCCGCAGGCAGGAACCGCGCGGAGTTGGAGCGCGTGCTGGAGCATTACGCTGACAATCCCGAGAAGCTTGCCGCCGCCCGTTTCCTGATAGAGAATATGCCCGGGCACTACTCCTATCAGGGCACCGACATAGACGGCTATTACGACATAGCCCTGAGGGTTCTCGGCTCAGACCTGAGTCCTTCTGCCCAGCGCGACTCCCTTCTCGGAGTCAGCGAGCGCCAGTATCCCGGCCTTGAGTACCGCATCGTTCCCGACATACGCGTGGCGAGCTCGGAATTCCTGATACACAGCATTGACGACGCCTTCACGCAATGGAGGGATAACCCATGGGCCTCGAACATCAGCTTTGACGAGTTCTGCCGCTGGATACTGCCGTACAAGGCCGTCGAGCTCCAGTCGCTTGACTACTGGCGCGACTCCCTGCGGACCGCCTTCCGCCCCTACATAGACCGTATGGTGCGCGACGACGACCAGTGGGGCACCACGTTCTACACCGTGGACGCCGTGCGCAACGGCATACTCGACAAGGTTCATCCGGTGGGGATGTACAACAAGAGCGGCTACCCGCTGCTCCGCGCCGACCTGCTGGCCAGGCAGACCTACGGCCGTTGCGAGGACTATGTCAACCTGGCCGTGCTGGCCTACCGCAGCGTCGGCATCCCCGTGGTTATAGACTATACGCCCTACTGGGGCCGCTACCGTGCCGGACACTCCTGGTACACCCTTCTGAGCGACCGGGGCGAGGAGCTTCATGCCGAGTGGGATGTCGGCTCCGTTCCCGGCACCTCCTTCTTCCCCGACAAGCGCATCCCAAAGGTGTACCGCAGCGGCTACGCCATCAACCGCGACAGGGCACGCTACAAGATAGAGTCGGCCTACGGCTTCCCCTTCGAACTATGCGCCGAGGATGTAACATCAAGGTACTTCAGCACCACTGATGTCTGCATAGACATACCCCGCCGGTTCAAGCCAGTGGAGGACTACGCCTACATAGCCACGTTCAACGGCAACGGCACGGACTGGTGCATAGTTGACTTCGGCCACATAGAGGACGGCATGGCCGTCTTCCGCGATATGGGCCGCAACGTGCTTTACATCGCTATGGCCTACGACGGCCGCCTGCCCGTCCCAATCTCACGGCCGTTCATCATACGGCCCGACGGACAGGTGGAGTTCATCAGCTCCGACCCCCTTGATATGCGCACCGTCACCCTCCGCCGCAAGTACTACCAGTCCAACAACGTGGCGCGGATGCGAGAGCGTATGCGCGGGGCTGAGATCCAGGCCTCGAACCGTCCGGATTTCCGTGACGCCGTTACATTGTACACCGTGACAGACACGTACATATCCGACAGGGTGCCCATAGACTGCCGTGGCAGCAAGTGGCGTTACTGGCGCTACAAGTCCGCCCCCGGCACCTATGGCAGCCTTGCCGAGCTGGCCTTCATAGCCCGTGAAGGCACGCCGCTCTCCGGTACGCCTATAAGTTGCGCGGGTGCCACCGCAGAGTCAAGGCAGCGAGCCTTCGACAACGACTGGCTCACGAACTTCGAGACTGAGAGCGCCGACGGTGCGTGGGTGGGTATGGATTTCGGCCGCCCCGTGGAGGTGGCTTCTGTACGTATGGTGCCCCGCAGCGATGACAACGACATCCATCCCGGTGACGAGTATGAGCTGAGGTACTGGCATGACTCAGGAGGTTGGGTGAGCCGAGGCAGTGTGGTGGCTACAGACAACACCCTCACTGTTGACAGCGTTCCAGACGGTGCGCTGATGTGGCTGAGCGACCATACCCGTGGCTGGGATGAGAGACCGTTCCTGATAGATGAGGACGGCGGTGTGGAATGGTGGTAATCTTAACAAAAATGATATGAAAAAGAGTAGTTTTATTGTATGTTTTTTATTCGCGATGGTATTGTTTACATCGTGTAGTGTTGGTGATTATGATATATTGGAAGTAACTAACTCTGTCCCGGAAAAATCGTGGAATGAGGAATTGTCGTTATTGTTAAAAGACAATGCTTCAACGCTTTCTTCAAGTGGCATTTCTCTTAAGAAAGCACGTTATGTTGAAAATGCCAATTTGAGTATAGATGATTTTTTCGGTGGTGATGCGGATTGTTATCCAGTATATTCAAGTGATTTGAGCCGTTTTGATTTAAAATCATTTGATTACATAGAACAAGATACTTCAACGATGCACTATAAGACTTCGTATTTGAAGAGTTATGTTGATTCTCTTTTAAGAGATAATAATAGTGACGTAGTTGAATTGGTTTGGTCAACCGAAGATGGTTCATTCCATTCTTTTGCATTAATTGATTCAAATACAGGAGAAATCCAATATGAGAATGTGTTGTTTAATATGTTGTCTTTTTCATCAGAAGAAACGGGATTGTCTAAACAAACACTAACCAGAACGGAGGGCGCGTGGGCAAATGCAATTCAAACCGGGCATGATGAAATATGCTGTGTAAACGTTTTGTCGCATGAGCCTGTTGCCCGCGTAACATTGGATTGGGCTGAATTTGGAGATTGGATACAAATACCAATATACAATGGAACAGACTCTAGTACTGTAATCGGTTTCAGATATCAGTATCATCATATTTCATCAGATCATCGTTTGATTGAATGGTCGGGAGCAAATTCAACTGCCATTCCAATTGTGACATCTGCCTTTTTTTTGGATATGAGCACTTCTACTTACGGTTTGTATAAATATATGCTATGGGCGGGGTATTATTTCTCTGAGCCAGTGATATCAAATTATCCTGTAACTCTGACTGAGCCATATCGTTTCCCTGATGATGGTACTCAGACAGGATTTATCAAAATGGTAAAAGTAGAGCCTAAAAAATACAATACATACAATTAAATGGTCTACTCGAAAATCGTGAATAATATTTGATGAAGTGGTTTTTTGTACCTGAGGTCTTTCTGTCGTTCCTGCTTCTGTTGTCACCGCTGGACGTGTCAGCGCGCAAGCTTACCAAAATGAAGCGGCTCAGGAGTGTGGACATCTCTCTGGCAGGGGTGGACTCAATGAGCACGGAGGATGCGTTGAAGTTGTATTCTGATAACATAGTGAAGTTCAACAGCGTCTTTCCTCAGGAGAAGGTATATCTTCAGTTCGACAACACATCGTACTATATAGGCGAGACCATCTGGTTCAAGGCGTTCGTGGTTTCGGCATCGACTCACGGACACGCTCCCAGCAGTGTGCTGTATGTTGACCTGATATCGCCTACGGGCGAGTTCCTCAAGCAGGAGAAACTGCGTATTGGCGATGGGCAGGCGGACGGCTCTTTGCCGCTGATAGACGGCTCCACCGCTTACGCCCGCGAGCTACGCCAGACTGTCCTGCCTTATCCGAGCGGTTTCTACGAGGTGCGCGCTTATACCGCCAATATGCAGAATTTCGGCGACGATGTGGTCTTCCGACGCGTGCTCCCCGTATTCGAGAAACCGGCCAAAGATGGCGACTACTATGGTGAGGCCCCGCTTATTAAGAACCACTACAACCAGGAGGTAAGGACATCGGCGGTCAGGCCGGATACCAAAAAGTCGCGTGACGCGCTCTCGGCCTCGTTCTATCCCGAGGGAGGCAATCTTGTGCGGGGGCTGACATCGCGTGTGGCCTTCAAGCTCATTGATGCCGACGGCCTGGGAGTGGATGCCTCCGGAACGCTCGACGACACAGTCAGTCTTGTAACCCTTCACGATGGAATGGGAGTGTTTGAATATACCCCTACCGGCGACAACGGGCGGGCCACATTCACGCTTGACGGCCGCACATACAACTTCAGGCTTCCGTCGGCCGAACGCAGGGGCTATGCCTTCCGTGCCGACACGAGAGCCAGCGGGATAGCAGTGGATATATCGGGAACGCAGGACGCGCCTGCCGACACCCTGGGCATTACCGTGACCTGCCGTGGCAGTCTGGAGTATTTCGGAACAGTGGCCCTGCACGGTGGCAGGGCGGAAACGGTAATACCGTATGGCGACATGCCTGAGGGGGTATGCCAGCTTACGCTGTTCGACCGCAAGGGAAACATATTCGCGCGACGCTCCGTATATCACCGCACGGGCACCCCTGCTCCGCAGATAACCGTGAGCAGCGGCGCCACGGAGCTCGCGCCATTCTCGCGTGTGCGTCTTGGTATCGACGTGAGCGATGAGACAGGCCGTGGAGTGCGCGACAGGATATGCCTGTCAGTCCGCGACAGCCGTTGTCCTGGCACAGCTGTGCACGATGACGTAAGGACATCGCTTCTGCTATCGTCCGACATAAAAGGGTACGTGCAGAATCCGGAGTACTACTTCGAGCGGGACGATGCTGAGCATCTGGCCGCCTTGGACCTTCTGATGATGGTACAGGGCTGGGAACGTTACGACTGGCAGACAATGACGGGAGCGCGCCCGTTTCAGGGCATCCACCGCATAGAGCAGAGGCTCACGCTCAATGGCTGGATAGAGTCACCCTTCATACGCAAGGGTATGGACAGCGTCAGAATAACCGCCACCGTCACATCGCTCGACAAGACCCGGACCGAGCGCTTCAGGTCCGTGACCGGCCCAGACGGCTATTTCGGCTTCGACCTTGAGGATTACGATGACCTTGCCCGGCTCTCCATCACAGCCAGACCGAGGCTCAGCCGTCTTGCCGGCACCTCCGCGCGCATCCACTTTGAGCGGTCCATCCTGCCGGAGATACGCGCCTATCAGCCCTTCGAGCTGGTGCTTACCGACGCGTACGGGCACAACGCCACCAGCAAGACCCGTAAGGCCGTCACGTTGCGGACTGAGAAGGCAGCTGCCCCGGCAGAGGATAACTTCCCGAAAGTCATTGATGTGGATGACGGAGTAACGCTGCCGGACGTGGACATCAGCGACAGGCGCGTGTTCATAGACTATGGTACATTCCAGGCGTACGATGCGCGCAGGGATACCGAGATGGAGCTGGACAAGGGTGACTTCTCGTCGGACATAGCAGGATACCTGATAAGCAAGGGATACACCATAGTGTTTGACAAGATAGGAAGCATCTTCAAGATAAACGGCCATACCCCGTTGCTGTACATACACGACAGCGACGGATGGCGCAGGGGCTCCACAAAGACTGATATGGCCAACGTGAGGTCCATAACCGTATTCGACAGGGTCATGAGCAAGAAAGAGGCATTCGACCTGCTTTCCGAGCGTTACAATTTTGAGTATGTCATACCCGAGAACCATTTCATAGACTTCCGTCCCAGCGAGATGATGGCGGATATGGAGCGCACCCGTGGAATCTTCATAGATATTGAGCTGAAGGACGCGAGCCAGCGCAAGAGCCGTGACGAGCTGATGAGAATAAATAGCCGTGAGACCTACGTGAACGGCTTCTCTCCGCGATATGAGTTCTATAGCCCCGAGTATCCCGACGGTGCTGTCCGTGGTGACGTTGACTACCGCCGCACCCTCTACTGGAATCCCAACGTTGTTACCGACGCGGCTGGTCACGCTGAGGTTGAGTTCTACAACAACTCCTACTCAAAGCATTTCAGCGTGAGCGGGGCTGGCATCACCGCCGGTGGGACACCGTATGTCTTGGATTGTAGCTTTTGACAGACGTTATTTGCCAATGCGGAAGATACTCAACATAGTTATGAAGCAGCCAGTTATACTCGCATTAAACCAAACTTTGCAATGATTGTGCCAAAGTTTGGTTTGATGGGCGTACAACAGGCTTCCGGTCTCTGCTGTACGCAATAATATTCTGGTATTATGTGGCATAGTACGGAAAAGTGTGCTAAATTTGCACTGTGAAACAAGTAACAATGTAATTGATATGAAAAAACTGATGATTATGGCTGCTGTCATCTTCTCGTGTATGACAGCATACGCGCAGGATGATGTGGTTGAGGAAAATGGCGATGAGAATCTCCTTGAGGAGGTTCAGTCTGCGGATGAGAGCTTTCCTTATGCGAAAATCGTTAATTCAGACTATGACAAACTGATTAGTCAGAAATTCAAATATGATGCAAAGAAGAATCAGTTGCGCCTGAATCACACAAACGCCATAAAGGCTGCCGCCAACGTTTTCACATCGGCGGATGTTCCGGCCAATAAGGATTATACCATTATAGTGCAGTATGGAAAGAACAATCAAATAGCATACGTTGAAGTTACATTCTACGATAAGAAACTCTACAAGTCCATATTGAACTTCGCCGCAACTAATCAGCTTGATGCCAAGACAACGAAATTTGATGAGCTTACAACCACTGCTTTTGATTATGGCGAGTACAAGATGTCTCTTAGAGATGAGTATGTAGAGCAGTCAGTCACCAAGAAAGTGAAGGATAAAAAGACCCAGAAGACTCATAAGGTTACAGAGGACCGCTCATTCAACAAGTATGTCTATACAGTGAACACCGGCGTTGCCCCATCGTCTCAGTATCTTGACGAGCTTGCCAGAAAGGGAAATAAGGGCCGCAAGTCCGATGGCGCCAAGAACCTGTTCTGATTGTAAAAGATCAGGTATTTTATAATATAAGGAGAGGCAAAAAGTCCGCAAGGCTTTTATGTCTCTCTTTTTTTGTATAAATTCGCAAACACGTTATGAAGTAATAAGCAGAATGTACAATATGACAAAAAGATTCCTCTCAATGGTGGCAATGGCCGCTATGATAGTTCCGGCTGTACACGCCGATGTGATTTCTGTGGATCAGATAAACGCTGACAACTTGAATAAGTTTGGCGGACTTATGTACGAGTATGTGGCTCCAGACGTTGAATACTCGCAGGCTCCCAAGGGCTTCAAACCATTCTATCTGAGCCATTACGGCCGTCACGGCTCGCGTTACATGCTCAACACGTCTCAGTATGAGCGTCCGTACAACATACTTAAAGACGCATACGACAAGGGTGTGCTCACAGAGTTCGGCAAGAGCGTTCTGGACCGAGTGGAGATTATGAAGGACGATGCGGTAGGCCGTCTGGGAGATCTTACTCCCAAGGGAATGAGACAGCATAAAGGCATCACCCGCCGTATGATGGAGAACTATCCCAAACTCTTCGGCAAGAACGGCAGCATTGTTGCCAGGTCAACCGGCTCGCATCGCGTAATCGTGAGTATGCTCTCCGGTCTTTCAGAGATATATCGCGAGTATCCGGATATGCAGATAACCTACGATGCCGGAGATCACGATGTAAACTATTTGAACAAAGAGGATGGGGCGGTGTCATCGTATAAGAACAGCCGCGAGAAAAGCGCTGCGGTGAACGAGTTCAACAACCGTCACACACATCCGGAACGCCTTATGACTGTTCTGTTTACCGACACAACCTTCATTACACGCTATGAGATGAAGACCGAGGTTCGTATGTTCCCCGGTATGGGCGGCACACCGTCAGCGCAGCGCCAGTACAATGTGCGCGTTATGGATGCGTCGGCCACCCTGTACAACGACCTATACGATATGGCTGCCAACATGCAGAGCCACGACCTGGGCATTGATCTGAATGACGTGTTCACCTATCAGGAGTGGTACGACTCATTCCTTATGAATAATCTCTACTGGTACACTCAGTCGGCATTCAGCCCACTTACCGGCGATGTCGTTCCTTACGGCCGCTGCGCCCTGTTGCAGAACTTCATTGATTGTGCCGATGCCGCGATAGCCGGCAATGGCGTTACTCTTGACCTTCGCTACGGCCACGACACCCAGCTCTTCCCGTTTGTCTGTCTGATGGACATCAATGATTGCGGCTGGTCAGTAAGCGATTATGAGAAGGTTGCCGACAAGTGGGTGGAGTACGACATAGTGCATATGGGCAGCAACATCCAGTGGGTATTCTATCGTAATAAGGACGGCAAGGTGCTGGTCAAGTTCCTGATGAACGAGGAAGAGGCAACCATACCTATACCAAGCTACACCGATGCGAAAGGTAAGACTTATAAATATTATTACGACTGGGATGCCGTAAAGGAGTTCTACCTGGCCAAGATAGCGTGGTTCGACAACTTCAAGCAGGAACAGTCCAAAAACTAAAGACCAAACAATATATAAACCTTCAATTAATGCGATTCCGTAGTAAGACCTGAGGTGCAGTCCTAAAATTATATAATATGACACAAGAGCTTGTAATAGGTATAGACGTAGGCGGTCAGTCGTCAAAATTAGGAGTAGTGACATCAACCGGCGAGATATTGGCCCAGTGTGTGGTATCCTCCCTTCAGGACAATCTGCAGGATTATCTGAACACCCTGACCGATGCCATAAAGAGACTTATTGCCCAGGTTCAAGACCAAGGCACGGTAAAAGGCATAGGCATCGGAGCCCCCAACGCAAACTACTACAAAGGAACCATAGAGTTCGCCCCGAACCTCAAGTGGACCTACGTTGACGGCAAACCCACCATAGTAGAGTTCTCGCGGCTGATATCACAGGAGACAGGCATCCCCGTAACCATAACCAACGACGCCAATGCCGCCGCGATGGGTGAGATGGCTTACGGTGTGGCCAAAGGCTTGCGTAACTTCATAATGATAACCCTTGGTACAGGAGTTGGAAGTGGCATAGTCATAGACGGCAAGATGCTGTATGGACACGATGGCTTTGCCGGTGAGCTTGGTCACGTATGCGTTGAGCCCGGCGGACGCCAGTGCAACTGCGGCCTGAAGGGTTGCCTTGAGGCATACGCCAGCGCAATGGGTGTGGCACGCACAGCCCGTCAGATGCTTCTGCAGGACACCCGCGACAGCCTTCTTCGCAAGCTTGAGCCCTCTGCCATATCATCCAAGGATGTATATGATGCCGCAGTTCAAGGCGATGCCATAGCGCTTGAGATATTCAACTACACCGGCACATTGCTCGGACGGGCCTTCGCAGATTTCGTAAAGTTCAGCTCTCCAGAGGCAATCGTGCTCTTTGGCGGACTTGCCAAATCGCGTGAGTTCTTCCACGATGCGATGGTACAGTCTATGAATGAGAACCAGATGCTGATCTGGAAAGACAAGGTGAGGATATTATACTCCTCGCTCAAGGAGTCCGATGCCGCAATCCTTGGCGCATCCGCGCTGGCTTGGTAAGACTACAGATTTTTTTCCGGGTATAGCTCGTTCCACCAGGTATCATCATCCTGCAGATACTTGCTGAACCAGGCGAAAATGGTGCGCAGCCACTGACGACGCTTGGCATAATCCTTTATGCCGTGGTTCTCACCGTCAACAACCACAAACGCAGTCTCCTGGCCAAGAAGCTTCAGAGCCGTGAACATCTGTATGCTCTCTCCGATAGGTACGTTTGTGTCGGCCGAGCCGTGCAGGAACAGCAACGGAGTGTGAATCCTGTCTGCGAAATAGAGCGGACTACGGTCAACATACAAATCCTTTCTGGTCCAGGGATAGCTGTTGGCCATTGAGGTCTCGCTGTAAGAGTATCCCCAGTAACCCTCGCCCCAGTAGCTGGTGTGGCTGCTGATGCCTGCGTGTGAGATACCTGTGGCGTAAATGTCAGTCTTGGACAGAAGCAATTGCGTCATAAAGCCTCCGTACGATGCGCTGAAACATCCAATCTTATCCTTATTTATGAACGGATGATCCTCGCAGAACCGCTGAGTAGCCTCGATGATATCCTCTGCTACACCGTCGCCAGCCGTATTCACGTGGCGTGATGCGAACTCCTGTCCGAAGCCTGAAGCTCCGCTGGGATTGACCACATAGAACACATAGCCTTGGGCCGCATACACCTGCGGCGAGTAAGACCCGATGCAATAGCGTGTGCTTGGCGAGCATCCTCCGTAGTAATGGACAATAAGCGGATACTTCTTATCCGGGTCAAAATCCGGCGGCAGAACATAGAAACCGTTTATCAGGTCACCTTTCGAGCTGGTGAACTCGTATGCGTTGCCCTCACCAATCTGAATGCCGTCAAGTCTCTCGGCGCTGAAATCGTAAAGCTCCTTCTGCCTCAGCGATTTGGTATCCATTGAGTAGGCGCGGTAGCCGTTGCAAAGGCTCTGGCCATAATAGACCAGGGTGGGGGCCGTGCGGGCCATATCTATGCCAGACAGATACTCTTCCTTGTTCGGAAGACGCTCAGTCTTGCAATTGCCCGGGTTCAGCCTGAATAGGTTCAGACAATCCTTGTCCTCAGCATAGAAGTATATCTTGCCGTCGTATCTGCTCCATACCAGACTTTGGACCGAAGGTGCGAAATCCTTGGTCAAAGGCTTTACGCTCTTGTCAGACAGGTTCATCAGGTAAAGCTGGTAGTCATACATATTGGGAGTGCGTCCCTCCGGCACATCCATACCGATACCGCTCAGACACTCAGGAGAGCCTGTAATAAGCACCTGCTTGCCGTCGGGCGACAGTTCCGCGCCTGTGATGAAACCATCGTCTTGGAGAATGCACTCCACCTGAAGCGTGCTCAGGTCCATAGTGTAGAGCGAGAATAGTGTGGTGGGACGCTCGGTGAGTCTGCTGCGCGATGTCATAAAAAGCATAGTCTTGCCATCGTCAGAGATGTCCTCCAGATAGGTCTGGTGCCATCCGTATGTAAGCGGCTGCATCAGGCCTGTCCTGAGGTCATAGCGAGCTATGTACGAGCGGTCTCTCCAGCCGGGCTGTCTGTCATCCGGCTCAAGGATCTGATGTACATCGCCCTCTTTCGGTCCTTCCTGCTCAAGAGTGAAATAAAGATAATCGCCCGATGCGGGAATTACAAAACGGCCATCTGGCAGATTCTCAGCCAGCACAGTCTCTGCCGAGGTGGCAACGTCAGCGCAAATCAGTTTCCGGCCGTTGATGTCTGGTCTGGTGTAATAGTAGGAATCGGTGGCCGGCATCCATCTTATTCCCTCATTCGAGCGCCTGATAACTTTTCCTGAGGATGCCTCAATAATCTCGGTATATGCACTGCTTTTTCCCTCTGCGTTGATGAGCGAATGACTTACTGAGATGTATTTTCCGCTTGCTGATACCCCGACACCGTCGCAGCCGGCACCCTGGGTGTTGACATCGAGCGAGAAAATACTCTTGCCGTCCTGACGCACTGATAACCTGCCTTTGGTGTCAATTATGCTTACTCTCAGAGAGTCTTTGGAATCGGCGGATGTCAGGTACTTGATGACAATGTTGTGTGTGGCAGGCTCCAGCTTGAGCTCGCCGCCATTCTGCTTTTTCCCGTCAACATATAAATTATACTCCTTTAGACCATCTATTTTTATGGTTGCCTTGGCGTATATTCTGTTCTCTATGTCAAAGCCAAGCAGGTGCAGGGCATCCTCGTTACATTCCGGGACAGTGCTCACCACACAGGCATCATTGACTGCGTCAAGCGAGAGCGGCACGTCCAGAAAAGATTTCATCTGGAACTTCTTGCCATCTATGTTGAGTGAGTCAACCAGATGGGGCACTGACACCTCAAAAGGTCCTGCATACCGGAAACTGTTTATTTGAATAGTGTCGTTGGCAGATACGGCCATTGTAGCCGCTAATAGCAATGCCGGAATTGTAAGTCTTTTCATCATATAGGTAATTACGTGTTATCTTTTTTTGAATGAATAGGTGATTCCTGCCTTTATTTGATTGAAAGGCCAGTCCTTCAGCCCGCTCTGGAACTGAATGAAAGGTGAGAATGTCTTTTCCGGCAGGATGCTCAGGCGGGCCTTAAGGGTAGTCGGGCTGTCGTAATAGTGCTCACGTCCGTAATACCCGCCAACATCTACCGATGCGCTTGCCCATCTTGTATCCAGTTCCAGAGAGCCGGCTACAAGCCAGGCGTCGTTCTGACAGCCTATGTCGGTCTGCCAGCAGACAAAACCGAAGTTGAACGATGCCCTGAGGCCCCTGATGAACGAGTCTCTGTCCGTCATAAACGATTTTGTGGCGCATAAGTCAAAGTGATAGCCGGGAGCATCAAAGTATCGTGCCTTCTCGTAGTCATCGCCTGAGGCGCTTTTCAGAGCCACCCTGACCACTGTGAGCGGAATGAGCTTTCTCTCATTAAGAACTCTCATATCAACACTGATGTATGCGTCTCCGGCTGTATTCCCCTGCAGGGCATATTCCGGTCTTACCTTGCGTATCTTGCGTACCTCAGGCGTGTCCCAGTACCATTCGTGAAATTGCCCGTATATTGCAAGATTCACCCGGTCTGTCCACAACGGTATCCTGAGGTCAAAACCGAACGTACAGGCGTAATCGGTGGTTGGCGCCAGATGTCCCCGGGAATAATCAGCATTAAGCTGACATTTGATATCGCCGGTGGTGTTCTTCACCATATCCGGAACAGGGAATGCCGATGGCCCGAAGAAATAGGGCGTAGTGCCCGACGGGTCACCGATGATGCTGTATGGCAGATACTCCTGCGCAATGGATTTTGATGAAAACGCCATTGCTACAATAAGCATCAGTATGATTTTGATATGTCTCATATTCCGTGGAATGCTATTTTGCCCAAAATTATGTTTTTTTCCCGTTACAAGACCAACATCTTTCCACCTATTATTAAAATAGAGTATATTTGTGCGACATAGATGTTTGATAACAGCCAGAATAATGAAAAAGTCAATTCTATTGCTCGGGATTCTGCTTCTTGCCAATCCGGCCTCTGCAAGATGTGCGAACAACATAGCCAGTGTGAAATCTCCTGACGGAAAGGCTGTGATATCCTTACGAATGGCGGACGATGCGTCTGTAGTCTATGATGTGGCATATAATGGTGAGCTTCTGCTGAAAGACTCGCGCATAGGCTATGAGACACCTGCCGGTACTGTACCGGGCGAAGGCTGGAGCGTGAGGGCGAGAAAGTACGGAAAGCACCGTGGCGTGTGGTTCCCGGTATGGGGCAAGCGCTCTGCCGTGCCAGACAATTACAAGGAGGCAAAAGTCACGTTCTCAAATGGCGATGCCTCTGTTCAGATAGTCCTGCGCGCATACAATGATGGCGTGGCGTTCCGCTATCTTCAGGCCGGAGAGTCCTGGCGTGAGGCTACAGACTTCGGGTTTGCCGGAGACTACACCGCCTGGTACTACAATGGCGAGAGGCACAACCTTGGTCCGGAGCTTCTGTCTCAGGCCAATGGAGACCGTACACCGATAATGACAATAAAGGCAGATGACGATATCTATTTGGCTGTTCACGAAGCAATGCTCAATACGGGAAAGCCGTTGCTGCTGCATTCCGAGGCAGGTGACACAAGGTTCGGCATCGTCTCCGCACCTGTTCAGACTGATGGCGATGCATCCGCCTGGAGGGTCATAATGTTAGGACGCAAGCCCGGTGATCTCATTGACTCACATCTGATTGAGCTGCTTAACCCTGACTATACCGCTGATTCAGAGTATCAGACGGACTACAGCTGGGTAAAGCCGGGTATCTATCTCTGGGACTGGCGCATAAACGGCGCAGTCTGGGAAGGTTATCGCTACACTATGAATTACGAGTCCTGGACCAGAATGATTGACTTTGCCGCTGAGAACGGCTTTGCGGGTCTGGTGCTTGATGCAAACTGGTACGGACCAGAGTTTGAGAAGGACTCAGACCCGACAACGGGTGATAAGGCGCGCGACGTGCAGCGCATAATCAAGTACGGAAAAGAGCGTGGGGTAGGTGTGTGGCTCTATCTGAACGATGTGGCAGGTTCCAACTATCCAATTGAGGCTACTCTGGCACAATACGAGGAGTGGGGTGCCAGTGGCGTCAAATATGGTTTCATGAACGGCTCAGACATTGAGAAGAATCAGAAGACCATCAATATAACCCGCCTTTGTGCAAAGCATCATCTGATGGTTGACTTCCACGACTATCCGGTACATCCGTGGGGACAGGACCGCACATATCCGAATGCCGTTACAAGAGAGTATTGCAAGGCTCAGCTTGACGGCCGCAGCATATTCTACCCGAAGACCTTCGTGACATCAGTGTTTGTAAATATGGTGGCAGGTCCGGTTGATATGAACAACGGAATGTTTGATCTGCGTCAGGGTCGTACCACACGCGTTGACAACAATCAGGAGGTTCCATCAACAGTTGCCGCAGAGGCCGCCCGCACTATGATTGCTTATTCCGGTGCCACAGTCATTCCTGATATTCCGGAATACTATCGCAAGTATCCGTCATTGCTGCAGTTCCTGGGTGGTCAGAGGCAGCCCTGGCTGGAGAGCCGCACGCTGGATGGCGCGATAGGGGAATATATCGTGATGATGCGTCAGGCTAATGATGGCCGCTTCCTGATAGGTGCCGCCACTAACGAGGAAGCACGAAAGGTATCCGTTGACCTAAGCTTCCTGCCGAAGGGCAAGTTCACCGCAGTCATTACCGAGGATGCTCCGGATGCCGACTATCGCACTAACCGCGAGGTCATCCAGACCCGTACAATCACCGTTGACCGTAAGTCCGTCCTTGAGCTGTCAATGGCTCCCGGCGGCGGTGCCTGTGTCCTTATATCAAAGGAGTGAGTGCCCTGACAATTCTTTCTCCACCATCTGCTGGAACTGTGCAGGCTTGATTCCCCAGCGTGGGGCCAGTACCATTGCGGACGGTGATTCTGAGACGAAACGATCTACGGCAATATCCTTGCGCAATTCAGCAAGCATCCTTACAACTATGTCCGCATACCGTTCCGGGGTGAGCAGGTCAAATTCCTGAGGATTGCATAAGTACTCCTGCGCCATTGGCGTTCCCTTGATAATTTGCAGTTGGTGCAGCTTGAGGGTGCTCACGGGCAGTGCCGAGATTCTTTTGGCGTGACTGATAAAGTCTTCATCTTTTTCTCCCGGCAGTCCGATAATCAGATGCGTGCCCACGGCAATGCCTCTCCGGTCCAGTTCCGTAATGGCCTCTGAAGCGCATTCAAAGGTGTGCCCACGGTTTATCCGGGCCAGTGTATCGTTGTTAGTGGATTCCACGCCCAACTCCATTAAAAGGAAAGGATGCCTTTCGGGGGCGGCTTTTCCGAAACGAGACTCAAAATAGTCCAGCAAGTCTTCTGCAAGGCAGTCCGGGCGGGTGGCTATCACAAGTCCTGCCACTCCCTGATATCGGAGCGCTTCCTCATAAAGCTCTATTAGTCTGGCTGTCTCTCCGTATGTGTTGCTGAAAGACTGGAAGTAGGGCAGGTATGCATCGGCTTCTCCCTTCCTCTTGAAGAACTCAACTCCTTTGTCCAGCTGGCTGGTGATGCTCTCTTTTGACAATAGCGCATATTCCGGATTGAAAGAGGCGTTGTTGCAGTATGCGCATCCCTCACGGCTCAGCTTGCCGTCGCGGTTCGGACAACTGAGTCCTGCGTTTATGGCTATCTTCTGTACCCTTCCTTTTAGAATGGTGCCCATATAGTCTGCCATTGTCCTGTACCGGGCCATTGCAGGGGAGTGTTATTGTTTTGGAACTATCTGAACTGTGGCAATTGTATCCGGACCGAACTGCTTTGTCAGAGTCTCTTTTACAGCCTTGCTGATTAAGTCTGCATCGGTTACGCTCATATCGGGAGCCACCTCAATGGTAGCCACAATCACATTGCAATGACCGCTTTGGCGTGTGGCGATGTCCAGGATACCCTCAACTCCGCTTACGGACAGAATGGCTGTGGATATCTCTTGAACGCTCTTTCCGGGCAGGGCGCAGTCTGTCAGCTCTTTAAGTGCCGGAAGAAACATCTTGACGGCAATAACCAGAATGACTATGCTGATGATGCAGCCAACCAATGGGTCAAGCATTGTCCATTTCCCTCCAAGGAAAATAGCTCCGCCTATGCCTATGAGAGTGGCCACCGATGCCAGTGCGTCTGAACGGTGATGCCACGCGTTCGCAATCATTGTCTGGCTCTCTACGCTTTTGCCAACGTGAACTGTCCAACGGAAAACCGCCTCTTGCAATACTATGGAGATGATGGCAACCCAGAGCGCAATCTTGCCAGGTTTCTGAATCTCACCTCCTGTCATGACATCCTTAATAGACTCAATGCCGTCTGCCATCATATCGGCGGCAATCACAATCAGAAGCAGACTGATGGCAATAGTGGCTACAGCCTCGTACTTACCCCGTCCCCAGTTGTATCGCTCGTCCTTGCCTTTCGCGGAGATGCGCACCATAAGCAGCACAACGCCATCGGCCACCACATCAGACAGGGAATGGACAGCATCGGCCATCATCGCCGCACTCTTGCCGAACAATCCGGCTATGATTTTGGCTATGGTAAGAACAATGTTGACAACGGCACAGCCTATTGTCACTGTAGTCATTTTCCGCTCTCTGTCCTGCATTCTGTGTGGGCTTTCGGTTAAGCAGCGCGAAGTTACTTCTTTTTAAACACATTTTTGGCATATGGCGGCAACAAAAACCGGACACACTTTGATGGTGCGTCCGGCTTTACTAACAATCAATAAATGTAATTACCAGATTTTCACGCGGTTCTCAGGTGCTACATACATCGAGTCGCCTGGTTGTATGTTGAAAGCGTCGTACCAATAGTCGCACTGTGGGAGGGCTCCGTTTATGCGGAGACGGTCCACGGAATGCACGTCCATCATAGTCAGATAGCGCAATATCTCGTTCGAAGCCGAGCCGGCCCATACGTTGGCGTATGACAGGAAGAAGCGCTGCTCAGGAGTGAAGCCATTGTCATCCGGCAGTTTGCCATGCTTCTGCTGCCACATCTGGAATGCATCGTATGCTATGTTGAGGCCTCCGTGGTCGGCGATGTTCTCGCCAATGCAGAGATGACCATTTGCCTTGAGCTCACCTGGAATAACCCAGAGAGAATCGAAATAGACTGCAAGCTGCTCTGCCGGAATCTGGAATGCCGCAATGTCCTCCTCGCTCCACCACTGACGCAGGTTGCCATTCTTGTCAAACTGACGGCCCTGGTCATCAAATCCGTGAGTCATCTCGTGGCCTATCACTACACCGATTGAGCCATAGTTTGCGGCTGCATCTGAGTTAAGGTCGAATAGTGGCGGCTGCAGGAATCCTGCCGGGAAGCAGATTTCGTTGTTCATCGGGTTGTAGTAGGCATTTACTGTCTGCGGTGACATCTCCCACTCCTCGCGGTCAACAGGTTTGTTGTATTCCTTGTCGTAGTTCAGATCCCAATAGAAGAACTGTGCGGCCTTGATGTTCTCCAGCAAAGACTTTGACGGATCTATCTCCAGCTTGCTCAGGTCGTCCCACTTGTCAGGATAGCCAACCTTCACACCATATGCCGCAAGCTTGTCCAGCGCTACGGCCTTTGTCTCGTCGCTCATCCACTCCTGGGCCTTGATGCGGTTGCCAAGTGATGTGCGGAGATTCTCAATCAACTCAATCATCTCGTCCTTGGCCTGTGGCGGGAAATACTTCTCAACGAACATCTGGCCTACGGCATCGCTCATCAGATTATCAACCAGACTCACTGCATTCTTCCAGCGTGGGGCTTTCTGCTCCGCGCCTGTAAGCTTGCGGCGGAACTCGAATGTCTCGTCAGAGAAATCATCTGAAAGAATCTGCGCGTATCCGCTTATCATTGCCCACTCGTAATAAATCTTCAGGTCCTCAAGAGGAGCCGTCATAAGTATCTCGCAGGATTTAGCCACCGGCTCAGGCTGACCAAGGTCAACCTCGGTGGTCTTGTCGTAACGGTTGTTCCTCAGATAAGTTTTCCAGTCAAAGCCACCGCAGATGCTTGTCAGCTCATCAACGCTTATCTTGTGATAGTTTGCCTCTGGGTCGCGCTGCAGCTCCTGTGAGTAGTATGGAACTGCTATCTGCTGCTCAATAGCCAGAATGCGCCGCATATTGTCTATTGCAACCTCCTCCTCGAATCCTGCAAGCTTGAACATATTCACGATGTGCTGTCTCAAGGCATCCAGAATAGCTACGGTCTGAGGGTCGTCCGACAGATAGTAATCACGGTTTCCTAGAGAAAGGCCACCCTGGCTTACGCATACTATATTCTCAGCGGAGTTCTTCTCGTCAGGGCTGACAAAAAGACCGAAGAGCGGATGGTCATGCTCCTTGGCGCAATACTCCAGAAACTCCTCGCGTGTTGAGAGTGCCTGAATTTTCTGCAGCTCTTTCTGAAGTGGGGCGGCACCCTCGCTGTTCAGGCGCACGGAATCCATCATCATATTGTACAGGTCTCCGATTTTCTGAGCAACAGTGCCTTTCTCGTTCTCTTTTGTTGCAATCTCCTGAATCAGAGAGGCCAGAGTCTTGGTGTTCTCATCGCTCACCTTAGTCACAGTACCCCACATAGGGTATTCTGGCGGCTGAGGGTTATGTGCGGTCCAGAGACCGGTGGCGTATCTGGCGAAGTCATCACCAGGACGTGCCGTCAGGTCCATATTGCTGTAGTCAATGCCAGCAACCTTTGTCTGTTTAGGGGAGCACGCTGCAAACAGAGCAAGCGTGCAGAGTGCGATAGTCGCGATTCTTGTCTTCATTGTCTTTTTCTTTAAACTCTTTGCCATATTAGACAATCAAGTTTCCAATTTACTACAATGATTCTGAAAATAATCAATAGGTGCCCTTGTCGCTGTGCCCCTCTTCCTTCTGATTTAACTGCGGATCGAATGTACCTGGCTCCTCAGGAATGACAATCCAGGCAATGAGGTATGCCAGAAGGCCGCCTCCGGCGCAGAATGCAAGGATGATAAAAGCAAGTCTGACGATAGTTGGGTCAATGTCGAAATACCCGGCGATACCGCCACACACGCCGGCCAGCTTGCGGTCGGCTCTTGATCTGTAAAGTTTCTTTGTCATAGTGCTTGAATGTTTATTATAATAATTGTAATAACTGTCTCCACTGTATGTGCTGCGCCTGCTGTCGCTGGTGAGCAGCTTAATCAGCAACACGATAAATAATATAATAGGTGATGCGATGATAAGTATCACGAACAGAAGTATAATACAAGATAAAATCATAATGGTTGTTGTTTTAAGTTCACGGTGCAAAGTTACATTGATAATAGCCACGCTGTGTGCGTTTGATGTGGACAACTGTTTTCAGACTATGACTGATTATCAATTATTTGGCTATGGACAATGTGGACATTGACATTTGTTTGACAGATTTGTTGTATTTTTGCAGGCATGAGACGGATGTTCAATATCGCTTTGCCGCTCTTGTCCGCTCCGGTATTGTCCGGATGCGGCAAAGACGTTATCGCCGGTAAGGTAAGGGAACTGGACGAGTATATCCGCTCAATCGCTCCGGCCGGAGCACTTGCCGCCACATTTGCCGTGGCGTTCATCATCATAGGCGTGGTATTCTATCTGATTGTACGCCATTATTCAAAACTGCTTCAGAAAAAAGAGCGCGAGATGCAGTCGCTTATTGACACGTTGAACAACGTGACCGGCACTCTTGCAACCCAGACAGCAAGGACCGCGGCGGCTGAGAGTGAGGCAAGCCGCGTGACCGATGTGCTGATTGACGAGGATGTCTTTGTTGAGGCCCTGCGTCGCAGCCCGCATTATCTTAGTGATGAGGAGTGGGAGCGGCTGATTAATAAAATAGATAAGGTATATGATAATTATACCAAACAGCTTATACAGGAGAATCCTACTCTTACATCAAACAACATCCGTCTGAGCTGTCTGGTCAGACTGCGTTTCTCAAATCCGCAGATCGCGCTTATCCTCGGTATCTCGCCATCGTCTGTCATCAAGGCAAAACAGCGTCTCAAACAGAGACTTGCTGATTGATATAATCATTATGCATTTTTTTATGTGAATATTCTCACATATTTGCTAAATTTGTAATTGTTATCAGTTTGACAATTCAAATTTATCAAATATGAAGAGACTGTTTATGATTGCTGCCGCTGCGTTGTGTATGGCACCGGCAATGGCTCAGGATGCACAGAAGGACTCTGCCGCATCGAACGAGCCCGTGTTTACTGTAGTTAAGGAACTCCCCATCACATCCATCAAGAACCAGAACCGTTCGGGTACCTGCTGGAACTTCTCCACACTCTCATACTTTGAGGCTGAGATCCTGAAGAAGACCGGCAAGACATACGACCTTTGCGAGATGTTCGTATGCAACAAAAACTATATGGACCGTGCCATTCTGAAGGTACGTATGCACGGTGATGCCCAGTTCAGTCAGGGCGGTTCATCGTACGATGTCCTTTATGTCCTGCAGAACTACGGTATCTGTCCTGAGGAGGCAATGCCGCTGCCAGGCACACTGTATGGAGATACACTGACAAACTTCAACCAGTTGTTCGAGGTTATGGAGCCATACGTCAATGCCGTATCATTGTCAAAGCAGAAGGTTCTCAATCCGGCCTGGAAGAATGGCCTGCAGGGTATTCTCAACGCATATCTGGGTGAGTGCCCTGAGGAATTCACATACGAGGGCAAGAGCTTCACTCCGAAATCATTTGCCGCCAGCCTTGGCCTTGACTGGAATGATTATGTGTCAATCACATCATATACACACCATCCGTTCTACACACAGTTCCCTGTAGAGGTTCAGGACAACTGGCGTCAGCCTGGCTCGTGGAACCTTCCTATTGACGAGATGGCCCGCATCATTGACTATGCGATTGAGAACGGCTATACAGTAGCGTGGGGTGGTGACGTAAGCGAGGATGGCTTCACCAGAAAGGGCCTGGCTCTGTTCTACGACACCGAGAATCCTGCACTCGAGGGCTCAGATATGGCACACTGGCTCAAGATGACCGCAGCCGAGAAGGCCAGCAAACTGAAAGAGCAGGGCGTGAACATCAAGGAACTTACTCCTACACAGGAGCAGCGTCAGAGGGACTATGACAACTGGACTCTTACCGATGACCACGGTATGCTGATTTACGGTATTGCCAAGGACCAGACCGGCCGTGAGTACTATATGGTGAAGAACTCCTGGGGCAAGACCGGCGATTACGATGGTATCTGGTATATGTCAAAGAACTTCATCATTGGCAGATGTATGGATTTCACCGTCAACAAGAACGCCATTCCAAAGGACATCCGCAAGAAGTTGGGTATCTGATATAGAGCGGGTCAAGGGGACAGGTACCTTGACCCGTTTTTTATGCTCTGAACAGACAGGCAGTGTTGATGTAAGCATTGAACACAGCAGCCGTCAGACCTTCGTAGTGTTCAAGATCAAAGGTATAGGCAATGAAAGCGATAACGTTTTCCTTAGCCTTACGAGTCAGCTCATCAGGGTTTGCGGAGTATACCTCGGCGAACGATTGCCAGAAGTCTCTCATCTGCCTGCGTGTCATATGACATAGTCTCGTGCCCCAGAAAAGCCCTACGGGATGCTTGCAAAAGAAATAAAGACAGGCAATATCGAACATTGGACTGCCCCAGGAGAAGAAACCAAGGTCAATCCAATATGGAGTGTCACCGGCAATAATCAGATTGCCGGGTTGCAAGTCACCATGCAGGCACGTATTCTTATCTTCAAGACGATTGATGATAGCGGTGATGACTTCCCTTGTATGTCTGGTGTACCCTTTGTGCATAGCCACCGACTTGAGTGTCTGCTCTTTCCTTGACGGAAAATCCAACGGGTTACAGTTATGGCTGTGAAGCTCCTTGCATTCCAACGCAAAGAGCCTTGCGTATTTATCTAAGTTGTCCGGATCATCAGCACAAATGCGTGAAACAGATTTCTTATTGACAATGCGCTGATAGATTACACCGGTGTAGCCATCCACCTTGACAAGCTCCACTGCGTGTGGAGAGCGCAAGCCAAGCGACTCAACCTTACGTGACAGATTATATTCCTTTTCAGCATATCCGTCATAAGTAACTCCGGCATTGAACAATTTGAGCATAAGTTCCTGGTTATTCTTATGGTTGTAGCTTGTGGCAGTTCCTCCCGCTCCGCTTGGAATCCAGTCATTGAGATCAATTTCCCTATAAATCATTGTCTTACTTATGTCTCACCAGTGAGATGGAATACAATAAAAAAAACTAACAAAGACAGGCCTTTGGCCTATTGCAAAAATAGACATATAATCTCAAAGTTCCAAGCATATCTCCAGCACGATGATGCCGGCAAGGCAAAATATCACAAGGCAGTGAGCGTGGTACAATCCGAAAACAATCATTACAATGAGACACAACCGGAAAACGATATTCCAACAATTATTGAAAAATCGCAGAAATCAGATTAACTTTTTGCGGTTTTTTGCAACCTATATATAGAGAGGGGAAAAATGACGGAACAGGAGTTTGACATATTCGCATCATCTGTCAGGAACAAGTTGCTGGCAATCGCATGGCATACCAAGGCTGGTTCCGGACTTGATGTTGAGCCAGAGGACATCGTTCAGGAAGCGTTGCTTACCTTGTGGCGTCTTATCCACGATGGCTATCCGGTAAGGGATGCCAATGCCATTGCCGTCAAAATAACAAAGAACCTTATTGCGGCAAGCGCACGACGTCAACAGACAGACACAATCCCGGTATCAGACATTGATATGGACGGAGGGCCTTCCGCAACAGAGATTACGGCGAGCCGGTCAGCAGTTTTGACGGGACACAGCTTGTCGGAAAATCAATTGCCAGCTATGACATTGTCACATCGAAGGAGAAAGGCAAAGTAGTAATGAACCATATTATCCATCTGGGGGCTTCTGCGGAACAGGAGAATAACACTTTTGACTCATTTTCCGGAGATGGTACTGAAGACCACTATGTTGATATGACAAAGACAACATCAGTGTCTGATAGTGTACCTATTGGCTTACCGTCAGACCTTAGTGAATTGATACTGGTAATCGACGGTGAGAAAGTGACAATGGAAGAATTTCAAGAATTAAAGCCTTCAGACATTAAATCCATGACAATCCTGAAGGGTGAGCCTGCAATTAAGATATGGGGGGCGGAAGCCGTGAACGGCGTTATTGAAGTCAAGACCAACAAGTAGTAACCAAAACAGACCATAGTGGCCACAAAAGAGTTTGGCATTGGCCTGTCAATTCTATACTCCAAGGCTTGGAACACAAATTGTGTAAGCCACAGATAATAGTCCGGCAGGCCTCGATGTACTCGTAACCAGCATTTCCCCTATGACCGATACGGTTCCTGTAATGTCCCAGGCTGTCGAACACGACAATGGATATATCGCCACCACCTACATTGGACTCAAGGAAAAAAACAGTCCGTCGTCATAGCATAATCTGGATACATCGCCCAGAAGGGCATCGTCCGAATCGTCTAAAAAGACAGCTTCCCAACATTGCAGCATTGTCTCGGTAAACGGCTTGTCAAGGTTGACAACATTATCTTCGGTA
>JAZLLE010000013.1:0-30939 GCA_045597985.1 Bacteroidaceae bacterium
AAATAATGTTACCTTTGCGAGCACTGTAACATTGATGCCAAAATCACTGCACCATTGTTGCCGAATCTACTGCAGTCTTGATGCCGAAATCACTGCACTCGTAGTTACCGAAAATACTGCACTTCTGGTTACCGTTCACACATGAAAACATCTTGATCTCAAGGAGTAAGGCTTGGCCTTCTCCTTGAGACTTCAGGAACGGCTACCGGCTGAATTACACTAATAGACTCCCATGTGTATGCAAGCTTGATATATAGACTCTGAATTTAAATGGTTAATGTCATTAGAGCAATTGTATTGGTAGATTAATACTTTCGGAGGGCCCTCAGTCTGTGAAGATAGAGGGCCCTCACTCTTTTATGCACGACAAATTTTGTCATTCATAAAGCAAGCGTTAACTTTGCGGTAATATTAAATATCAATACTCTGATGAGGTATATTTTCGTAGCAAATGGCAGATCTGACAAAAAAAGCATCAACGAGAAGCTCTTGGTATTGCTTCAGAATTCAGCAATTGCCAACGAATATGAGATATACGTTACACGAGAGGCTGGAGATGCCACATTTTTCGTAAAAGGACACTGCGAGAGTCATCCAGATGAGGAGATATGTTATGTAGCATGCGGAGGCGATGGTACTATTAATGAAGTTGTATCTGGTATTGCAGGGCACAAAAACAAGTCATTGGCCGTAATGGCGATGGGTACTGGTAATGATTTTGTCAAATACTATAATAACAGGAACTTCCGTTCTATTGAGGGCATTGTAAACGGCACAAGTAGCAAAATAGACCTGCTCCGTATTAACGGTAGTCACTATTCCATCAATGTATGCAATATTGGTTTTGAGGCTGCAGTATGCAGTATAGCGAACAGGCTCTCTGCCAAAGGTGTGAAGAACGCATATAGAAAAGGTGTGATAAAATCTCTTCTGTCACATAGATACAACAAAATAACTATTACGGCCGATAACGAGAGACTCAACAGACGCAAAATGTTGTTGTGCACTTTAGCTAACAACCATTATGTAGGAGGTGAGTTTTTCTGCGCGCCACGGGCGAGAAACGATGATGGCCTGATAGATTTGTGTATGGTAAGACCAATATCTCTGCTTCGCTTCTTCGTTATGATTCCCAAATATGCCAAGGGGCTTCATCTTGACAGTCCCTATTGTATGAGAGTCATCAAGTACAGGCAGGTAAGACACGTGGAGATTCATTCTGAGAATGATACAGAACTTTGCCTTGATGGTGAGATGTTGCCCGGCAGGGATTTCACGGTGGATATCATTCCAAATGCTATAAATCTGATTATTCCCAATTAATTGTCTTTTTATGTGGAGCTATTTCATATTGTTGTTTGTCGGTCTGGCGCTTGTCCTTGTCGGAGCGGACGCTCTTGTTGACGGAGCTTCTGCACTCGCGCGTAAATGGGGAGTAAGCGAGTTCGTAATTGGACTTACTATTGTTGCTCTTGGCACATCTGCGCCAGAGATGGTGGTCAGTTTCATCTCTGCCATTGAGGGCAACTCGGATATGGCCGTAGGGAACATCATAGGCTCAAACATCTTCAACACTGCACTGATTCTGGGATTGTCAGCAGTGATATGCCCTATCACAATTACCCGCACACACATAAAGCGTGACATACCTGTAAACATTCTTGTTACCTCTGCCCTTATATTCTTTGGCATAAGACAGACATGGCTTGGTCTTGGCAGGAACGGCATCAACCGCATAGAAGGCGTAATATTCATCGCCGTCTTTATCTGGTATATGCTAACCTCATTCAAATCAGGTCAAGATGAGGAACTGGACGATGATACAAGGAAATTCAGCGTAATCAAGGCTCTGATTTTCATTCTTGGCGGACTGGCGGCACTGATTTTTGGAGGACGTCTGTTCGTGGATAACGCGGAGCAGATAGCAAAGATGTTAGGATGGAGCGACAAGTTTATTGCCATCACGGTATTGGCAGCCGGGACATCACTGCCTGAGCTTGCGACAAGCGTAGTAGCTGCTGCTAAAGGCAAAGGGCAGTTGGCTCTTGGAAACATTATTGGTTCAAATACATCCAACATATTGCTTATACTTGGTGGCGCATCGCTCATAAATCCGTTGGATATGAATGGCATTGCGCTCACAGACTACGCTGCGGTCTTCCTTTGCGCGTTATTACTGCTGATAAGCTCATTCACAAACAAAAAAGGCAAGCTCGACCGCGCTGAGGGAGTGTTTTTGCTACTGATAGAGATAGTTTATATGGGATATCTGATATATTCTTTGTAAATAATGGGATGGCTGGAACTGTTTCTGATTGGCATAGGTCTCTCTATGGATGCATTCGCCGTATCAGTAGGCAAAGGGTTGTCGGTTGGAAAGACGAATCTGCGTCACGCCCTGAGCGTTGGCCTGTGGTTTGGCGGATTTCAGGCACTGATGCCACTCATAGGTTACCTGGTTGGAGAAAGCTTCTCGTCGATAGTAGAGAGCATTGATCACTGGATAGCTTTCGGCCTTCTGTTTCTGATAGGAGCGAATATGATTCGCGAGGCCATAAAAGGAGATAACGACAATGTTGATGGCTCATTCAGTTTCAAGACTATGCTGATTCTGGCAATAGCCACCAGCATTGACGCGCTGGCTTGCGGAGTATCAATAGCCTTCACAGATACCGACATCTGGCTGGCCATATCCATTATTGGAATCACAACATTCGTACTGTCAATTGTCGGATTGAAAACGGGCTCATTTCTGGGCTCCGGATTTCACAAGGGGGCTGGCATTGCCGGAGGAGTTGTCTTGATCTGTATCGGACTTAAGATTTTGGCAGAGCATCTTATATTATAACCTCAAAATAAGAACCGGAACACTGTACCTGTGCCCCGGTTCTATTTCTGTAGTCAGCAACTATTCTTATCTTGCTATGAATTCCTCCACATCGTAGGAGTGATACGGAATAAGTTTCTCTCCAAGCACTCGGCAACCGGTGTCTGTTATCAGAATGTCGTCCTCCAGACGGATTCCGCCAAAGTCGCGATACTCCTCAAGTTTGTCATAACAGATATAGTCGCGGTGTATCCCCTCGCCTTTCCATTTGTCAATCAGAGCAGGAATAAAGTAAATTCCGGGCTCATCGGTAAGTACCCAGCCTGGCTGAATGCGACGTCCGCAACGCAGGCAGTTTGTACCAAACTGTGTGGACGGCCTCACCTCTTCGTCAAAGCCGACATATATCTGGCCAAGGCTCTCCATATCGTGTACGTCCATACCCATCATATGCCCGAGACCGTGCTGTAGGAACATTGCGTGTGCACCGGCCTGAACGGCATCCTCTGTATTGCCTTTCATCAAGCCAAGGTCTTTCAGACGGTCTGTCATAAGACGGCATACGTCCAGATGCATATCCAGCCACTTCATTCCTGGATGAGCCTTCTCAATTACCAGATCGTGGCAAGCCTCCACTATTGAATAGATATCACGTTGTTTCTCTGTGAAACGTCCACTTACCGGAGTTACACGCGTGTTGTCCGAGCAATAGTTGTTGACAGTCTCGGCACCTGCATCGCACAGCATAAGCCTTCCGGCCTCCAGAGGACGCAACGATGGATCTCCATGGAATATCTCGCCGTGCATCGACACGATATTGTTGAATGACACCTTGCAGCCATAACTGCTTGCAATTCCGTCGAGCAATCCGCCGATGTACTTCTCTGTGACACCAGGACGACAAGCCTTCATTGCAGTGGTATGCATCTCGTAGCCAATGGCCATGGCGCGCTCAATCTCGGCAATCTCAGCATCACTCTTGACAGAGCGCATATCTACCACAGCCTTTATGAGGCTTAATGATGCGTTCTCGCGTGTTTTAAGAGGATGAATGCCAAGCAAATCGCCAAGCTGAATCATTGTGTCGTGACGATATGGAGGAAGATAATGCACTGTACGGCCCAGAGACTTTGCTTTGTCAACAAGTTCCTTCAACCCGCTTATTGGAGCAGTAAACTCTATACCTGCATCCTCTGCCATATCGCTGACAGAAGGCACGAAACCGGTCCAGATTATGTCCTCTATATCAATGTCATCACCCAGAAGATACTCTTTGCTCTCATCAACATCAATCACACCGGCCAGTCCGTCGCGATGTTGACCGAAATAGTATAGGAAGGAGCTGTCTTGCCTGAATTTATATCCATTTGAAGGATAATTGCAAGGCGCGTCGTTATTGCCAATAAAGAGAATAATGCCACTCCCCACTCTATCGGCAAGTTCCTTTCTACGACTTACGTATGTCTGTTTATCAAACAGCATAAAAATCACTTTTTCAGGAAACCGCCAAGAAGGCTGCCTGCAATACCAAGAACAGACGCAGTCTTATTGCTCTGGCCACCGCCCTTCAATGCGATGAGTATGTCCTGAAGATCGATATCACCATCACCATCCTGGTCTTTGATGAAACCAGACAGTTTGCCCAGAACGCCAGGTAACAGTCCTGTGACAGCATTTGTAGCAGGTGCGCCCAGACCAAGCTTGCTGGCAACGTTGTTTTTGAAAAGGCTCCCTGCCAGTGTTGTGATAGGACTGGTCGCAGCATTTGCCTTGCCGGTCAGCAGTTGGGTAATCTGGTCAATACCACCAGGTTTTGTGGCTGTCTGTGTGAGACTACCTATCACTGACTCTGAAATGCCGCTGAACACTTTGTCTTTAAGATTCGATGGAATCTCCACACCACCAGCAGCTGACTTAACCTGCTGAAGAAGAATGTCGCTTAATGTAGCCATTGTCTTACTATTTAAATAAGGTTTTACAATATCGTCTTATGCAGACCCACGAATTTAGCAATAAAATACGTTTGTTGGATAAATTTTGGAAAAAAGAAAACTTGCACCGCCATAAAAATAATGCTACTTTCGCATAGCAAATAACAAACACTAATAATATGAGACTTGACGGAAGAAGAGAAAGTACAAATGTTGATGACCGCAGAGGTATGTCAACAGGGAAAATGGCTGGAGGTCTTGGCATAGGCGGTGCCATTATTGTAGGCTTGATTGCCTTGCTTATGGGAGGCAACCCAAGCGATGTTATAGAGATGGCAGCCGGACAGATGGGAGGCATTGGAACCTCATCAACTTACACCCCTACTGCCCAGGAGGAGGAGCTCGCAAAGTTCTCAAAGCAGATTCTGGCCGGTACAGAAGATGTCTGGACAAAGATTTTCAGACAATATGGCAAGACTTACGTGCCACCGCGTCTGGTATTGTACAACGGAATGGTTCAGACCGGCAGCGGCACCGCTTCGTCCGATATGGGCCCGTTCTACAACAGTGCTGACCAGTGCGTATATATCGACCTGTCATTCTTCACTTCCATGAAAAAAGAAATTGGAGCTGATGGAGACTTTGCCTACGCATATGTAATAGCTCACGAGGTAGGACACCACGTGCAGTACCTGCTTGGCACGCTTCAGGCAGCGCATCAGCAGATGCAGCGCGTAAGCGAGAGGGAAAGTAACCAGATTAGCGTCCGCCTGGAGCTTCAGGCCGATTTTTATGCCGGAGTATGGGCCTGCAACGACAATCTGATGTACGGCTCACTTGAGGAGGGTGATGTTGACGAAGGTATGGCCGTGGCATCAAAGATTGGAGATGACTACCTGCAGAAGAAAGCATACGGCCGCACAATGCCGGAATCATTCAACCACGGTACCTCAGCACAACGTTCACGCTGGCTAAAGAAAGGACTTAATACAGGAGACATTAATCAGGGCGACACATTCTCGCCATCATACACAAGCCTGTAAGGGAATTATGAGGAAAGCCGCCTTTCGGCGGCTTTCTTTTTTATTGCTGAATAAATTTAAGCACCTTCAAAAGATCATCAGGCTTACGCCATTTAATCTTCTCGCTTTTAAGGAAAGATTTCCATCCGGCAGACTTATCGTCAGAAACGAATGCCTTCTCTACATCCTTTTGAGCAGCCTCAGAGAAGACATCGCCAACCTTTATATAATACTTTTCCTTAATGGAAACCTCTTTGCCATTATCTTCCAGCTTCTCCTGCAGCAATTTGGCGTGATTGGTTATGTTGATACCACCTATCTCTACAGACGAAAGGTTGCGGACTGCCTGAGTATTTGCACTAGAGCCATATGCTCCGTTTCCAACAAAGATTGCGTCAAAATCGCCCAATTTACTTTCCAGCACATAGCTATCAGCATCTGGCAACTCCGCTATTACACGCATAATCTTATTGTCGGCCACCACATACTTATCAGAGCCAATTACTGCAAAACCAATAGTAGTAGGATCAACCGTTCTTATCTCGTCGTATTTCAGATAGTGCAAATCGCCATACAACAGATGGATATTAATATGAGCCGAAGCCTTGTCGCCATTCTTATAGCTGATTAAGCCCTCTTCAAAATCCTCAAACAAATATGGCCACATTGTTGATGGCACATAGTCATCAGCAAACGTTGACAGACAGATTGTCAGCAACAACAAAAACGAACAAATCCTTTTCATCACTTGTAACATTTGGTAACACTCTTCTTTCCATCAGCGAACACCTTTACCGAAAGATAGATTCCGGATTGAATATCGCTATATTCACGTTTTCTGCCATCAAGGGAATAATACTCCTCTGACACCAGTATGGAAGACTCATCTACAATCTGATTGACCGATGTCTCATTAACAACTGTAAGCACAAAATTTTTAACGAGAGCATCACCAGGAGATGAGATAGGAGTAACAGTAATGATAACTTCATACTGCTCGCCCGCCTTTAACGTCTCAGTTGTAACAAGATTACCTGCGAAATCGAACTTAAATGGTACGGACTCATACTTCTTCTTCACAATATTATACGTGCCAGTTATCTTATATCTGTAACTACTCTCTACCTCACTGGATACACGGATTGAAGCCACAACCGCACCGGAAGGAGCATTTGCCTGGACTTCTGTAGAAGATAAAGTAAAATCTGTAGGTCTTGATGAAGGAGCCCTTACACCTATGATTGCTCCAATATTCGCATCATAATTCATTTTCATATGACTGTCACGTAGTGCATATAAGGCAAAATAAGCATCGCCGGAGCCACCCCATCCCCAGTTAACGTGAAAGTGTGAGTTACCATCATACCCGTCAATATTAAAACAATGGCCATAATTGCCCTTTGTATCGCGACCGTGGTAAACAATGGCACGCCCTTCTTTCAATTCATTAACCATAATATCATTCCAATCACTCTCGCTATAACTTTCCCTATCCAGATGCCTGACGCAATCAGGATACGAGAAATTACGTTTAAGAGCAGTGGCAATAGATGAAGAAATTGCTCCTGACCCATCAGGACCATAATCCATACTAACCGACATACCGCAATGATAAAGGAGATGAGCTGCCGCTAACTTATGGTTTTCCGCATCTTTGTCCGAAAGGACCTTCCAATCGTACGGTTCTTCCAGATCATAGTCAATTGCCAACACCCCATATCTATTGCTACGATATTGATACTGTCCGTTCGGTCTTGCAGGCCACTTTGCCACAGACATGGCCTGCGCCATACCAACAGCCACACAACCAACTAAGGCGTTTCCTTCCGCATCAGACGGACAGAACTGATTATAAGGCTTACCCTGATTCCAGTGCACCTGTATAATTGGGTCAACCACATCGGACTTACCGCGGGTTACAGGTTTTACTTTGTATGTCCATTTAGCCAATGGTGCGTCGCCCTCCTTGATTGCCTGGCTTATCTCACGTTTATACCGTTCCATCCACCAGTTGGCATTGCTCATATCAGGAGTTATGTCATACTTGCCGGTTGTACTATATGCGATAAGAGGCTGAACGGCATCCGATGCAGATACCACAGCCCAACCCTCAGGCTTCATATTTATCACATAATATACACAGTCTGAATCATAGAAAACAGGATCAATGACATCAACAGAGGTACCTATTGGCATTATCTGTAAGATATTCTCATTTACAAACCGGTGTGCGCGCTCACGGCTCACAGGAGATGCCTGTGAAATGAGAACAGACAAAAGGAATAAAGAAATCAGGTAGAGTTTTTTCATCTAATATGGCTTTATAAAGAAAAAGTGGTCACCCCCATTGCCTGAGGGCAAGGGATGACCACTTTTCGGTTAATTAAGATTATCTTTTAGGACCGTCAATAAATTGAATGGTCTTAGGAGAATGAGTCTTCTCGCTCTTATGGAGAGTGCAGTCTCTTACAACACCATTTCTCATAGGAGCTTTTGCATTCTCAGGAATCTTGTTAAGAAGTATGTCACCCATTGAGAGCTCAAGCCAACCTGCCTGAGTCTCGGTCTCTGGATCAACAGCCAATACACCCCAAAGCATGCCTTCCTCTGATTCTGCGGCATTGGCCAAGCCGTTACCATTAGCAGATATATCAAAAGTGATATTCTCCAAATCGTATGTACTGCTCATTGCCAAATATGGTCCATACATTCCAAGAACCTGCCAATCTGGAATAACCAGCTGGCCTGTAGCTGTATTAAACGATGCTTTCAACTCAGTATCACCAAGCAAATCTTTCATAAGACCCTTAATGATGAGTCCGTTCTCATTCTCAGGATCAGCCTCAATAATCAAAGACTCTGTATAATCCACCTCGTCGAAATATGAATAATACCGCCATGTGTAGTAACCGATGAGAATGTCACGAGACAAGCCATAGTCCTGATTCTCTGAGAATGAAAGAACTGCATTCTCAACAGAATAATCATACCAACCCTCTGAGCCATCAGCAGATTCGGCATAATATCCGAATGGGTATTCATATGAGACAGATGAGAATCTGTTACTTGACGGATCATACTGGAATTCCACCTCCTCTGAGCCATCAGCGGAAACGAAGTAAATGTTAGAACCGGAAATAGTAGTCAGCAACTGGTAATCAGGTATTGAAAGAATACCCTTATCACCATCGAATGTACCTTGAATAGTAGTTCCTGCTGTGAACAAGTTGGAGATAACGACACCGTTCTCAGTTGTGTAATCCGGAGTAATAAGAACAGTCTCGCTGTTTATATCTTCGTATGCACCACTTATATATGTCAAATCCCACTTTCCAGTAACATCAGAGACATCAAGGCCGAAACTATACTGCCATGCGTACATCACCTCGAACTCCTCATTCGGATTGCCGAACACATCGCAGATAAAGTTCTCGTTCATAATGAAACCAACCACATCACCATATTCCGGACTCTTTGGCAATATGAAGCTGACAGAAGAATCAGATACCAAACACGTAGAGACCTTAATATATGACTCTGATGATGAAGATGAATATATTACTTTTCCGAAACCTTCTGCAGATGCGTCATCACCCTCATAAATATAGATATCCTTGTCAAACTTGATAGTTCCAACAAACTCATCCCAAGCTGTGAATGCCTCATTGAAATCCACAATCTCTGCGCAATCAACCGGATCAAAAGGAGCATTCTCAACCATGTAATAAAGACCTGAGATCTTTCCTGTATTCAAATCAAGAGCAGACTGCACCGCATTGGAGTTATGACCAGCCATATCAACGAACGCACCCGCGGCAAGCGATACCAGAACGATAGCACCGGCCGGAACATCATCGCTATAGATCTCAGCAAGCGGGCCTAAAACATCAACGTGGAAAGAATCAATCTCGATTGTCTGGGAGAGATCGCCATATGGTTTAAGATATTCCATCTTAATGGCGCCCCCGCCTCTTTCTACATTCTCTGAGAACTGCAACTTGACAGAACCGTCATTTGCAACAGCAACGAGTACAGGACTTGTATTGTCTGTAGTCTTGAAAGTAACAGTAAGGACGTCACCGATAACTCCCATTTTTGATGCTGCGACAGCGAACAAATCGTATTCCATATTAGGGATAAGAGGCTCAGACACAGACAGTGTGTTGCTACCCTTTTTCAAATCACTGATATTGAACAGATTGCCACCCTTAAGCAGATTCTCCTTATCTGGAGTCTCGCCACCAGACATGGCGAGGGCATACGAGAAATAGTTTGTGTTAAGCGTGTCAATTGTAAAAATGACAGTAGCAGAACTATCAGAGGCATTGACCTTTGCCTGAATTTCAGGACCCACGCCATAATCCTCACTGACAGGCTTCTCAAAGCTTGTGCAAGCTGCCATACCTATTGCAAGCAGCGCTGATATGCAATAAAATACTTTTTTCATTTTCCTGTACGTTAATTATTATTTTGTAAAGACTACAGGCGGTAGCATAATATTATACCAGCCGGCACTCTGTGTAGCTGCGGCGTCCGTATAAACACATGAGCCGAACCCATTCTCAATAGTGATTGTACCATCTGCGGCGATCTTGCCTGAAATGTATCCGCCGCCCTCAATCTCCTCGTTCAATTCGGCATCGTAGAAGCCTTCAAGAAGAATATGCGGATAGCTTGAGCTGGAAGCGATTTCCTGCAGAACCGGAATACGAATCTCGTTCTTCTCATCATTGACTGTACCATAAACCTTAAGGCTGGTTCCGTCTGGAACAAGATTAGAAATCCACACCTTGCTTAAATCGTCTGCATCCTTGGTAATAGTAATGCCCCACTCTGTCGCACCATTGAAGTATGACTCGCCAGATGCTGTTAATGAGCCAAGGATAAATGCAAGTGGATGCTCATCATCCGCAACTACTATATTACAAGTCTTATCGCTGCCTGAATTGGCACCCTCAACAGATAAATTGATAACGAACGACTTATCACCCGTGAATATTGCGTTATCAATAGGTTTGATAATCACCTTGTGAGATATTGTCTTGCTGTCAAAACTCATCTCATCAGAGCCGGAAGTAGTGTAGTATGTAAAGTTTACCCCATTCTTGGCATCGTTTGCGCCACTATCCACAACAGAGATAACAGCCTTGCAGGAAACGCCATTCAATGAAGTGCAAAGAACCTCAAGAACAAGACTGTCATTAACATTCTCATCTATACTCATAGATGTGGTTGTAAATGATACAAACGCGTCATCGTCATTGAATGACGGAAGCTCATTAACATTACAAGCACTAAGCAGGAATCCTCCTGTCAAAAGTCCAAGTACTATTTTATTCGTTTTCATAAACTTTCTCACATTAAATTATCAATAAGGATTCTGCACCATATTAGGATTAGCATCCAACTCTGCCTTTGGAATAGGCATAGCCCATATATTGCCTGGGAAACTAATGTTCTGATTCTGTGTGGCACGGAAATCAGTACGAGTGATGCTCTTGCCAAGACGCTTGTAGTCAAACCAGATGTGGCCCTCGAAAGCGAGTTCCTTTCTACGCTCGTCAAAAATCGCAGAGGTAGATGCCTCTGTAACGGAAGATGCTCCGCGGGCGCTGGTAATAGCATCCAAATCCTTCTGAGCGGTTGCTCCCTGAATCTGTGCGCCTCTGGCGAGAGCCTCAGCACGATTCAGATACATCTCAGCGAGACGTAACACAGGAATATTGCTCTCCTTTGGATCAACTGAGCCGGTTTTTCCAATGTACTTCGTCATAAAGTGATCATTGACGTTGACATCGAACAACTGTGAGCGAATGTCACCCTGCTCATACAGATTGAATAGATCCTCTGTCGCACAGACATCCGCAGAACCGTTTATGCTTGTCACGTAAGGAAGCATTGTCCAACCAGAATCGTCCCAAGAGTCATTCTTCTTTGAGGAATATACCTCAAAAATAATCTCGCCACCGGCAGCTGCCGTATTAAGTGACCACATATCCAAATATGCCTCAGCGTCATACAGTGAGAATTTGCCACTGTTGATAACCTTTGTAGCATAATCCGCACACTTCTGCCATTCACCCATATAAAGATAAACGCGTGAGAGGAGAGCCTGAATAGCAGGCTTTGTAACAGTTGCCAAAGCGTCAACAACACCGCTACGCTGATAATCTTCCGACATCAACTCCTCTGCATTAGTCAAATCAGCTACTATAGCGTCATAAACCTCACCTATTGTATTACGGGCGGGCTGACTGATAACAGCCTCCTTCATATAAGGAACACCTGGCATATCTCTGTTGGCACCATTGAGATATGGCTGAGCATAGATGTTCACAAGCTGGAAATGACAGAATGCACGTATAAACAGGACCTCTGCCATAACATTGTAAATATCCTTCTGTGAGACCTCACTGTTGGTCTTACCTTCAAGATTGTTGATAACGTTATTGGCTGCGGCTATAGTCAGATATGCGTAAGTCCAGGTTGACCATGTGGATGACTCAGTAAAACTCCACGGCTCTGCTTCCCTGTAACGTCCTGAGCCAGAAAGAGAGACTGGGTTTGTGGCATTACCGGCCATAAGCTCATTATTGAGCACATATTGGCAACCATACCAGGCATTACTCTGCAGATACAGATATGTACCTGCCGCAGCGGCATCAAGACCACTGAATTTTGACAGCGTCAACTCTTTACTTTGAGAGAGCTTCGGTTCCTCTGTGAGGAAGTCAGTACAGGCCGTCGAGGCGAGAGCCAGAACTGAGAGACATATTGCTATCTTTTTCATATTGAATTCCATTTAAATTAATTAAAACGCAATGTCCAGACCTACAACGAAAGACTTTGTGATAGGATAGATACCATATCCCATACCGTCAACGCCACGCTCAGGATCCCAATAGTTCACATCGTGGAAAGTGTAGAGGTTCAATGCACTCAAATAAACGCGGAGAGTACTCATTTTTGCCTTACTGATTATACTCTGTGGCATATCGTACGAAAGAGTTATATCCTTTATGCGGAAATAATCACCTCTCTCAATATATCTATCGGTAGAGAAGCTGTAGGAATTGCTGGAATTACCGGCAACTGGTTTTGGATTGCAAGCTGTATCACCCGGTTTCTTCCAATAATTCATAGCAGACTTAGCTTGGTTCATTGACATCTGGTTTCCGTCAGACTGCAGATAACGGTTCTCTACAATAAGAACATTGTTACCACCCTTGAACTCACCTACAACGCTCAGTGAAATTCCCTTCCAACTGAGAGATGTGCTTACACCACCTGTAAATTTGGCCTCAGGACTTCCAGCCTCAATATAGCGTGCCTTATTGTAATCGTTTGTAAGAGAGCCATCCTCAGCCACAAACAAAGCATCACCATTAACAGGATTCACACCATAATAATCCTTAAGATAGTATGTGAAGAGGCTGTTGCCTACAATGTGCTTAAGACGGCTGTCACCAGCATAACTCAGCATCTCGTCATCACCAAGATCAAGGATCTCTGTCTTGTTATGTGCGATGTTGAATCCGATGGTCCAGTTCCAATCCTTTGTGGAAATTGCATCATAATCCAACTGGAACTCAATACCCTTATTGCTCATTGAACCGATGTTCTGGAGAGCGCTGGTGAATCCAGATGTTCTTGACAGTGATTTCTCAAGCAGCATGTCCTTTGTTGTACGCTTGTATAAATCAATGCTTCCATACAGTTTCTTGAAGAAACGGAAATCAATACCGGCATTCCATGCATAGTTCTTCTCCCAGGAAAGATTCTCATTTGCAGGAGAAGCAGGATACATACCAGTGTAACCGTTGTAAGTAACAGTTGAATACAGACCGTACTGCTGATATGGAGCGATACTGTTATTACCATTCAAACCGTATGAGACACGAATCTTCAGGAGATCAACCGCACCTGCGTTCTGCATGAACTTCTCATTGTGGATGTTCCAGCTTAGACCTACTGAATAGAAGAGACCCCAACGTGATTTCTCACCGAACAAAGAGCTACCATCACCACGTATTGAAGCCTGCAGATAGTAACGTGAGTCGTAGTTATAATCAAAGATGCCGAAGAATGACATCAAAGTTCTGCGATTTACTGCATAATCCAGGTCATTGGTGCTATTACCAGCAACGTGATAAGGAATATCCGGATTCAACTCGTATGAATACTGATAATTCTCCTCAAAATCACGAGCGGTAGCCTCCTGACCAATCAGACCGCGAACATAATTCTTACCGAATGTATTCTCGTATGTAATAGTATTTGAAGTGGTAAGCAGACGATACTGAACCTGTGTTGTCTGAAGTGTTGGAGACTGATCCTTACCAGACAGTGGAGACCAGTAGCGACGGCCCTCGTTGAATGACATTTCGGCAGCGTTGGTTGTCTTGATTGTAAGCCCCTTCATAGGCTTCAGCTCAAGATACATACTGCCATTGAACCTATACTGCTTCTCCCACTGGTTATCGTACTCAGCGATAGCACGAGGGTTAGTGTAGCTATTTTCAGGAATCTCAATTGAATGTGTGCCATCCTCGTTGTATGCGGGTGACCATGGCAGAATAGTAACGCCGGCAAATGCAGGGTTTGAATAATAAAGATCCTGCATTGGTACATCCTCATTATACATTGTACCGGCATTGATTCTGACGCCAGTGCTAAGTACCTTATTAATCTGATGGTCGGCATTGATACGAGCCTGGAACTTATTGAAGGTAACGCCGTAGAAGACACCGTCATTCTTATGATATGACACTGAGCTATAATACTTTGTCTTCTGGTTACCTCCGCTCATCGTAACCTCATACTCCTGCATCTGTCCAAGACGGGTGAAGTGATCCATCCAATTAGTCAGAGGCTGTGTGAGGAGTGCGTATGGACGATAATACGAGCCAGTTGGATCATCCGGATTCTTGCCTGCGTTAATAATGGCATCACGCTGATATGCGAGAAGTTCCTGAGCATTCATCACACCATAATTATTGTCATTGGCAAGAGTTGACATACCGAACTTGGCACGGGCTGTGATAGTGCTCTTCCCCTCTTTTCCACTCTTTGTTGTGATAAGGATAACACCATTAGCCGCACGTGATCCGTAAACGCTTGCTGATGCAGCATCCTTCAAGACAGTGATACTCTCAATATCCTCAGGACTGATCATAGCGATAGGGTTGTTGGTATTTGTGAATGCAGACTGGTCACCATCCATAACAGGAATACCATCGACTACATACAAAGGCTCATTACCTGAGTTGATGGAAGAGGTACCACGAATACGAATCTGAGAGTTTGAGCCAGGCTGACCTGAACTTGATGTAATCTGAACACCAGCAAGCTTACCAGCCAGCATCTTATCTATTGATGATGCGGGAATCTCAGCAATCTGATCGCTGGCAACGGTAACAATAGAGCCGGTCTTTGCCTCTCTCTTTGTTGTACCGTAAGCGACAATCATTACGTCCTCAAGGAGCTCAGCATCCTCTTGGAGCACGATTCTCATATTAGATGAGACACGTGCCTCCTGGGTAATCATACCCATATAAGACACAACTAAAGTCTTTGCCTCTTTTGGAAGGTTAGTAAATGTAAACTTTCCGTCCAGATCGGTAGCAACGCCAAGAGTAGGAACTTCCTTGACAGCAACCGCTGCTCCGACCACAGGCTCACCATCCGAAGCACTGGTAACTATACCAGTCACTTTGGCAACCTGAGCAGTTATCGTACTTATCCCTATCAGGAAATAAGTCAATAACATCGTCAATTTTCTTTTCATAAGTTTTACTTAAAGGTTATATAATAAAAAACTGCTTTAATCTGCTTTTAAATCAGTCACCGGATACATTTCCCTTTCAAGCCGATAATATTCTGCAAAATTAACAAATATTCATAACAAAAATGCCTTTTTGAAAGAAAAACAAGAGAAACCAAAGCAAAATGAATTCCAGGACAGAACCAATAAAAGAAAAATGTAAAAAAATATCCCCAGATGCTTACGCACCCGGGGACACCTTATTATATATATACCGATTATCTCACAATCAGTTTGTTGTAGTCAGTCTCCTTCTGCGGGATAGTCCATCTCCACTCATTGCTGTCCTTCAGGCCAACAGTGATGGCGAATGTCTGATGGAAGCTTCCGCCGTCGGCAGCAGTCTTACGTACGATTGGCTGGTTCCAGCGCTTGTAATCGTACCAATCGTTGCCCTCACCCCAAAGGTCAAAGCGGCGATACAGCTTAACCTCCTCGAGAAGAGCCGAACCAGTCTTGGTGCAAGTATAAGATGCGTCGTGGTTAGCATTAACCTGCTGGAGAAGTTTCTGTGCCTCGGCATCCTTGCCAAGGTGACAGTCAGCCTCAGCCTCTGTCAGATACATCTCTGCAGCACGGAACAGATGGAAGCAACCACCACCAGGCATAAAGCTTGCAAGCTGCTTGAACTGCATATAAGCAAACACATAACTTGTCTCATACAGTTTGTTACCATACTGCGCAAATGCACGGTTGTAAAGCAGACCAGTACTGCGTCCTGAACTAGCTGTGTACTTTGAATCCGCAAGTTCCTCTGCTGTAGGAGCAAGGAACAAATCCTTACGGGTGTCAGTATCAGGAATCAGATCATACAACTCCTTGCTGATTGCGCAAGGATAGCTACGACAGATACTTGCTGATGAGTTAGCTCCCTGATATGCAAAGTATGAGTAGTAATACAGAGTCTGGTCGTCAGCCTCATATACGCCCCAGATCCACTCATCGTTAGGTGTATTGAAACCTGAATGATACTGAGCGCTGCTCATAAGAGAATAATTGGCACGGGCTGCCTTAGCCTTCTCGGCAGCAGTAGCCCAATCCTCACGTGTAAGAGCAGCACGAGCATATACAGCGTTTGCAACATCCATATTCGGCAGATAGAACTCGTCTTCGCCACGCTCCATATTGCTATAATCAAACAGAATGATAGCGCTGTCAAGATCAGTATAAATACGGTCATATACCTGACCTACTGTTGACAGGGCAAGATCACCAGTGCTGTTGTCAAGACGCAGTGGCAGACCATCCTTATCCTCACCATTGTTGGTGTCAACCCAACGGCGGCAATAAAGCTGAGACAGCATAAAGTAACTGTAAGCACGATATGTCAAAGCCTGAGCTTTGATGAACGCTTTCTCACGCTCACTTCCAGCGGCATTATCAATATTGACAATAATTGTGTTGACGTTACCTATAAGTTTGTAGTAGTAGAACCAAGGATAAACACCGTATGAGGTTGTGGCACTCTTACGATAGTTGTCCGCACCATTGATAATGCTTGACCAGCCGGTAAGGTTGCACTTCTGGAAATCATTACCAGGATAGTTGCCGTACCATGTCTTGATGGTACCCTCGCCATTCATACCCTGACTGCCAAGATACTGGGTTGTCATCATCTTGGCAATACCGTTGATGGCCAGCTTAGCATTCTCTGTTGTCTCAAAAATTGTTGCCGGAGCTACGGAGTCCTCAGGTTTTGTATCAAGATACTCCTTCTGGCAAGCCGTTAATGCAAGCGCTGCGACGCCTGTGAGAGCAATACCTTTTATTATATTTTTCATATTCGTTATTCTTAAAGATTAGAACTTGATATTCAGTGCTGCAGAGAATACTCTAGGAGTTACAAGGTAGTTGGACTGTGTACCTGAGAATGTCTGCTGTGGGTTCATGCCCTGACGAGCAGTCAGTGTGAACAAGTTCTCGCAAGTAGCGCTTAAAGTTACCGAAGAGAGCTTAAGTGGGGTTACCCAAGCCTTCGGGAGCTGATAACTGAGAGAGATATTCTTAAGAACCAGATAGTTGGCACTTGTCAGGAAACGTGAAGATGTAGCGTTGTTCAGATTGTATGTTGTTGAGTTGAGTTCAGGCAGACCGTTCGGATCGATACGGTTTGGTGAATCCTCTGTCATACCTTCCGGAACACCATTCCAAGACTTCAGAACATCCTTGTGCAGTGAGTTAGGTGAGCTTACAGTATAGAGCAAGCCAGCATAAACGCCATCGTATGTATAGCCACCGAGTGAATATGTGAACAGAGCGTTCAGAGAGAGTGACTTGTAGCTTACGCCCAGGGAGAAGCTTCCGTAAACATCAGGAAGAGCAGATCCATGGAACTCGCGCTTTGCATAAGTAGTATTGTTAACGTATGGAATACCGTTAATCATAGTGTAATCAGCGGCAGCCATCAGTGTGTTGTCAACAGTTGTCACATTACCCTCTGAATCGGTAACCTCTCTTGTCAAAGAGCCAAACAGGACCTCACCGTCTGCGGTATTGTCAGATGTGATATAGTAGTTCTCGTCGTTGAACTTATATACTGACTGGCCAGTCATCTGATCTACGCCCTCGAATGTGTACATATAGAAAGCATAACGGTCCATACCCTCCATAATCTTCTTGGTACCGTCAATGATACCGTCCTTGTTCTGATCAGGAAGAGTAACAACCTTATTCTTCAGAATAGTCGCGTTGGCACCGATGTTGACTCTCCAGTTACGGGTCCTTACAACATCAACGTCAGCCTCAATCTCAAAACCACGGTTAGAGATAACGCCAAGGTTCTTTGTTACGACAGCCTCTGCAGAACTTGATGATGTAGCGCCTGCGGAAAGCGGCAGATATACATCAAACAGCAGGTCCTTATTTCTCTTGTCGAAGTAATCAAGAGTAAGGTTCAGGCGATTGAACAGGCGTGCATCGATACCAACACCCCAAGACTCGCCAGTCTCCCACTTCAGATCGTTGTTTGCGTTCTGAGCAAGATAGTAAGCACCCTTGTTCGCATTCTGGTCAGAGGTGTAAAGTGCCATATAGCCATAGTAACCGGCACCGGCATCATTACCAACCTGACCCCAGTCAGCACGGAGTTTCAAGCTGTTAACCCACTTGACATCCTTCATAAAGTCCTCGTTACTGATCATCCAGTTGGCACCTACACTGAAGAAGTTGCCCCAACGGTTGTCCTTATAGAAACGAGAGCTTCCGTCACGACGGAAAGAAGCCTCAACGTTATATTTGTCAGCGTAGTTGTAACGGATACGGCCAAGGTAGCTCTCGGTACGATAGTTATTCTCCCAGCCATAGAGGTCTGTGATGCTGGTGAAGTTCTGAAGAGCACCGTTGTTCGGGAATACCTGGTTGGTCTTGTAACCATACTGGTAATCGTAGTTGTAGCTGTAGTTCTCGTGACCGAGAAGGACATTCAGGCTATGATCACCAAATGAGTGTGACCAACGCAACTGCTGCTGGAAAGTATAATTCTTATAAAGGTAGCTTACGCTCTTGGCACGGCCGTTATTACCCTTGCCGTCACCAATGACACCAGAGTTGTATGTACCGTTCTTGCTGTTACGGACGTTAAGGTTACCCCTTACTGTGAATACAAAATCCTTCAGGAAATAGAAGTCTGCAAACACCGTTCCCTCCAAGGTGGTACGGGTTGTTCTATCCCAGTTAAGCTCATTCTCCCAGATGACGTGACGGTCAGCGTACTGGTTTCTTGTAGAATAAGTAACATTATCCGCATCGGTAAAGTAACCACTGTCATACTGATATTCGCCGTTTGCGTCAAGCACATACTCGCCATTTGCAGGATTGTGAAGATGTACAGGATAGATAGGAGCAATGTTACGGCAATACATAAACGCATTGGTATAGCTGGCGTCTGAGTTACCATTTGTATTGTTGTACTTCTGATAGCTGCCTGACAGGTTAACACCGGTCTTGAACCAGGTAACAGGCTGAACATTAATAGCTGTACGGGCGGTAAAGCGCTCAAAGCCAGAATCCTTAAGATAACCGTTCTCATCCAGATAGCTGGTTGAGAAGTAGTAATCGGCCTTATCATTTGCACCGCTTGCTGAGAGAACGTACTCCTGACGGTAACCGTTGCGAATAGCATCCTTGTACCAGTCAAGGTCATTGGTGTAACCTGGGAGAATAGTGGCATCTGACACCATCTTGCCATTGGCGTCGAACAACTGATTGTCAGCCTTGTTGAAAATATTCAGATAGAGGTAGTCACTGACAAGGTTCTGGCTTGCGTATGCGGCTGCTGCTGCGGCATCATCACCTGCAGAGAGTCTCTGGTTCTTCATATTCATCCATGTTGCCTCCATAAACTCGTATGGGTTACAGAGCTCATACTCCTTAATACCACGGCTGTAGGTACCCTGCTTGACATCAACGCTAACCTGCATTTTGCCAGTCTTGCCCTGCTTTGTAGTGATAAGGATAACACCATTAGAAGCGCGGTTACCATAAAGAGATGCAGAAGCGGCATCCTTCAAAACTGACATGCTCTCGATGTCGGCCGGGTTGAGGTCGGAGATGTTTCCGCCAAAAGGAACACCGTCGATTACATACAGAGGGCTGGATGATCCGTTGATAGTACCGACGCCACGGATGCGGATATCAGGATCTGTACCAGGAGCACCATATGTACTGTTCATCTGGATACCAGATACCGAACCCTCAAGAGCAGCTACTACACTTGAAGTTGGACGAGCCTCAATCTTGTCGGCACCGACATTTGCGATGGCGCCGGTAAGGCTTGACTTCTTGGCAGCGCCATAAGCGATGGAGATTACAACCTCATCGAGAACCTCAGAGTCCTCCTCAAGGACAATCTTCATGTTAGGAGTGATACGAACCTCCTGTGTGTTCATTCCAATGTATGATACAACAAGAGTCTTAGCAGCAGCCGGAAGGTTGCTGAGAGTAAACCGGCCATCAAGTCCAGTTGCTACGCCAAGGGTCGGAACCTCCTTGACGGCAATGGTGGCACCCACTACAGGCTCGCCATCTGAAGCGCTGGTAACAATACCAGTCACTTTTGAAGTCTGAGCCGTTACCATACCAATTCCCATAAGGAAAAAGGTAAAGAGCATCATTAATTTCTTCATAGAAACACTTTGATTAATTAACACTAAATTTAACAAATATTATCATTTATTATTTCCTTCAATGCAATAAATCATCTCATTCTCACATATTGCGCAGCATTTTACTCAAATTGCCCAAGTATTTGAATTACAAGGCAATACATTTTAATTATGGAAATTTATTCATTATATATGTTAATAACGGGATAAAGTTAGTAAAAAATACTTAATCCTCAAACTATAAATAAAAAAGGTGTCGCTTTCCAGGACACCCTTTTCACAATCTAATGAATATAAAAACTTGATTATTCCCACTCAATGGTACCGGTTGGTTTCGGAGTAAGATCAAACAGTACACGGTTCACGCCTTTCACCTCGGTTACTATACGTGATGTAATATGCTGAAGAAGCTCAAACGGAACATTCTCAACCGTTGCGGTCATAGCGTCACGGGTATTGACGGCACGGATGATTACCGGCCATTCATAGCTGCGCTTATTATCCTTCACGCCTGTTGACTTGAAATCAGGAACCACTGTAAAGTACTGCCACACCTTACCCTCAAGCCCGTTCTTTGCAAACTCCTCACGAAGAATGGCATCAGACTCACGTACAGCCTCCAGACGATCACGGGTGATGGCGCCCGTACAACGTACGCCAAGACCAGGACCAGGGAACGGCTGACGATATACCATACCATCCGGTAAGCCAAGAGCCTTGCCTACTACACGGACCTCGTCTTTGAAGAGCAGTTTGATAGGCTCAACAAGCTCAAACTGCAAGTCATCAGGCAGACCACCTACATTATGATGCGACTTTACAGGACCTGACTCAACAATATCAGGATAAATCGTACCCTGTGCCAGGAAACTGATGCCGTCAAGCTTGCGGGCCTCCTCCTCAAACACGCGGATGAACTCGCCACCAATTATCTTACGCTTCTGCTCAGGATCTGCCACACCTGCCAGCTTGTCAAGGAAGCGGTCTGTAGCATCAACATATACAAGGTTCGACTTCAGCTGATTGCGGAACACATCCACAACCTGCTCTGCCTCACCCTTGCGCAGAAGACCGTGATTTACGTGAACGCTTACCAACTGCTTGCCAACCGCCTTAATCAGAAGAGCGGCCACTACTGATGAGTCAACGCCTCCTGAAAGAGCAAGAAGCACTTTCTTGTCACCAATCTGCGCACGAAGCTCAGAAATCTGCTCTGCAATGAATTTCTCTGCCAACTCAGGAGTTGTGATGCGCTCCATATCGGCCGGACGGACATTACCTGTTGCCATTTTCTATAGTTTAAAAGGTTTCAATGCGCAAAATTACATAGCAATTTGGCTTATTGGCATATTTTATCCGTCAAGATTTCAACAATCAAACACTTTTTAAGAATTACGGCAAAATCCACGTAATTACATCGTATATCCCGCGTAGTCCCGCCCGTTTCATTTCATTATTTGAAATGATTACGACAAGGCCTCATCTCGTTCGTTTCAAATAATGAAATGAACGGAATGAGGCCTCAGGGAATAACGGCGAAAGCCACGTGTTATCAGGCACGCTGCTACATCACCTCAATAACTATGGAATGAAGCGATGACGGATCCGACGAGGGGCCGTACATAACATTGTATGTACCCGGAATAGCACGCATAGTTCCCGTGCTGACATCGAACCACTGGAATGTATCGGCAGTAAGCTCAAACAACACGTCGGATGTCTTTCCTGCGGGTATCGTCACACGCTTGAAGGCGCGCAACGCACGCTGCGGGCCGGCATCGTCGCCAGGACGGCACACATACAGCTGCACAACCTCATCGCCAACACGGCTGCCTGTGTTTGTGACCGGCACTCTCAACGTAGCCTCTCCACCATTACTGAGCTCCGCTGCTGACAGTTCAGCGTCACCATAGCTGAAAGTCGTGTAGCTCAGTCCGTACCCGAATGGGAACAGAGGCTGATCCGTCATATAACGGTATGTGCGTCCTCTCATTGAGTAGTCCTCGAAGTCGGGAAGCTGAGCAGTGCTCTTGTAGAACGTCACAGGCAGGCGGCCCGCAGGATTATAATCGCCAAACAATGTTGTGGCGATGGCTGTTCCACCAGCCTGCCCCGGATACCAGGCCTGAAGAATGGCATCGCAATATGGCGCCACACCAGTAAGGGCTATCGCGGAGCCTGAGAAATTAACAAACACTACCCTTTTACCGGCATCCTTCAGAGCCCTGACAAGGTTTGTCTGGACCAGAGGCAATTCGATGGCAGTGCGGTCACCTCCCTTGAATCCGGGAATGCTCACCGGCATCTCCTCACCCTCGAGCGACGGGGATATGCCGCCGGCGAATACTACGACATCCGCATCCTGCACTTTCCTTACGGTATTGCCGATATTGGTATCAATCTCATAACCCATATCAAACACAAGAGTAGCCTCACCACTCACACAGGCGAAGTTAATCTTTATCTGATAATCCTGTCCGGACTTGGCATTGAGAGTGTATATCCTGCCGCTTTTGTCAGGGTTATTGGCTGTAGCCACCTGTTTGCCGTCAACCGACAGCGTAGCGGCTCCCTTGTTCTGTATAAAGAACGCCACATCGCCATCCTCCTCAGCGTGGAATGTCGCCTCATACTCAGAAGAGAAATTCTCCAGACTTACGTTGGGAGCAAAAACAGTGGCGCCACCTGTTGTCAGGCGGAATGGGGTTGACAAATGTCTGAGCACGTCTGGCTCGCCATTCATATCCGCATTGTTCCAATACTTCGCCGCAAAACCGATAGTACCCTCAGAATGGCACTGTCCGAACAGGCTGTTAACCGGCAGGCACCCCTCGGCATACTCACATCCTTCCGCAAAAATGATATTCTGTTCCGGAATATATGCGCGTATTCCATCCAACAGCGTGATGGTCTTGCCAGGTGTTCCGTTGTAGTTGCCCCACTGCATCACAGAGTCGTTGGCATTCGGGCCTACAACCGCTACTTTTATATCTTTGGAGAGAGGCAGTACACCGTTGTTCTGAAGAAGTACCATACTCTCCTGAGCCATCTTCAGCGCCAGAGCCTGATGCTCTTCACTATTTACCACGCTGTAAGGAATTTTATTCCATTCAACATCATTGTCCATCTCACCAAGCTCAAAGCGTGCCTTCATCAGCCGGACAACGGAATTATCAATCTGCTCCTCCGTTATCAAGCCAGCCTCAACCGCCTCCACAAGTGTCCCATACGAGCTTCCGCACTCAAGGTCAGTGCCTGTAAGTACAGCTTTTGTTGTAGCGTGCATGGCATCTGGCTCGGTATTGTGATGTCCGGGCGTGAAGAAATCGTTAATTGCCCAGCAATCGGAAAGAATTATACCTTTGTATCCCCATTCGTTACGCAGAATCTGTTGAAGCAGACGGTTGCTGCCGCAACAAGGCTCATCCTCGTAGCGGTTATATGCACACATCACCTCCTTCACTCCAGCTTCCTGAACCAAGGCCTTGAAGGCTGGCAGATATGTCTCCCACAAATCGCGTGGTTCAATATCCTCAGCATTGAACACATGGCGGTTCCACTCCGGTCCGCTGTGCACTGCATAATGTTTGGCACAGGCGTGAAGTTTATCGTATTTGGAATCAGCCGGGCCCTGTAATCCACATACCACAGACACGCCCATACGGCTTGTCAGATACGGATCCTCGCCGTATGTCTCCTGGCCGCGCCCCCAACGCGGGTCGCGGAAGATGTTGACATTCGGAGTCCAGAATGTAAGTCCTTGATAGCGTTTCAACTGACCGTCCTTGCCGAATTCAGCTGACTTAGCGCGGGCCTCATCGGAAACGGCATTGAACACATCCAGCAAAAGCGCATCGTCAAACGATGCGGCCATACCTATCGCCTGAGGGAACACTGTGGCGAGTCCGGCGCGCCCTACCCCGTGCAGTGCCTCATTCCACCAGTCATATTCCTTGATTCCGAATTCAGGTATAGCTGGTGAGGAATTCTGCATAAGCGACACTTTTTGCTCAAGTGTAAGACGGCTCACTAAATCCGCGGCCCTCTTTTCCGGACTTTTATTCACATTCTTGTAGGTATCGCCACAGGACGAAAGCAGGAGCCCCCACACGAGGGCCCCTGCAAATATAGATAACGACTTACTCATTGTTTCCATTAACGACGGAACATGCCACGAGGACGTTCAACCACTACCAGGCTCGGATCAAAATTGTAAATTTTTCTCTGTCCTTTATAAGTACATACAACCTTTGCAGGAGCATCAGCCGGCTGGAGCACCTCAATGCCAACCTCCGGATCATTTGCCTTTGCGGAAATTGTTGAGCCTGCGGCTACAGTCTGGTTGATCACATAGTTCTCAACGTTCACGAAACCGTTCTGATTAGTTGAGCGTACTGGAACAGCTGGCATCTCAACGCTCTTTCCATCTACAGTAATCTCAACCTTCGGAGCCATATGGCGCGAAATGGCAACCTTCTTCGAGCTGAAGCCAATTCCGTGCATATCAAACAACTCGCCATCAGGTCCCTCAGCGATAAAGTAGATTGCATGCTTGCCCTTGATGCCCTCCACATACTGTGCCACATCAAGCAGATACTTGGTGCTCACATTGGCAGAGCCTGCGCTCACCTGAATCTCACCGAGCTTTACACCCTTCCAGATATCGTTTGCCCAAGGACCGTCCATCATAACGATAATCTTGAAAGCCTGACTGGTACGCGGAGTAATGAAAAGGTTAAGCTGTGTCTTGTTGCCCTTCTTTGCGCCATCAAATGGCTTGATGCCCTTGCTGGCCTTCTTAAGTCCCTCAAAACCGAAGTACTTATAGCCTATGATATTTCCGTTCTTGATATTTGTGATATCCATATTGTTGTCCCAGTTGTCCCAGGTATCCTGCATCAAGCCCTGATCCGAGAGATAGCAGGCGTAACCAGCTGAGTAATACTGATATGGAGGAAGGCCATACATAAAGAAGCCCTCTGAGGTAACCTCTGCGCCGGTATATTCATCACCATTCGATGCCTTTGCGGTCCACTTGCCGTCGGCAGCGTACGGATCATATCCACTGATAACGACCTTGCCACCCTCTGACACCGGCTTCTCATCCCACTCTATTGAGACAGGAGCCACAACAGACTGGCGGGCATTGCCAAAGCCACGTGGCGGACGATGGTAGAATATATACCACTGATCATTAATCTTCTGGATACTTCCGTGTGTATTGTGCGCCGAATTGGTAGTGGTAAGAGCCGTACCATTCTCGTTCAGGACAACGCCACGTGAGTCAACAGCCACACCGCCGCTGCGCCAAGGGCCTAACGGCGAGTCTGCATAGCAGTACCTGAGAGCAGAGTTTGTACTTCCCAGACCATAGTCGGGGCCTGAATATCCAGAGAAAATCATCACGAATTTGTTACCAACCTGACGGATAGATGAGGCCTCGAAGAAATTGAACTCACCCGGGTTCTGTCCTTCTGCCAAAGCGGGATATACAGTGCCCTCCGGATCGCGTACACGGCCGTAGCTTGCGCTTGCTGGGAGGAAGAACTCAATTCTCTCCGTGCCGGGACGAACAGAGTACATTGTATTCGGGTCAAGCTGAGCTGCGGTTGAGTGCTGGAATCCCCAGAATCCGTATGCGCGGAAACCAATCTCGTAATCTGGATCATTCTTATCTGTTATCTGCTCAACGAATATTGACGGGTCAAAACCTATGCAGCTGCCGGGAAGGGTACGTGTACCATCCTCTGTGGCATTTACCGGAACAAACGGACCATCAGGACGGTCACCTACGCAGACCAGAGGCTCGCGGTTCGCGCCACGGCTGTGAGGATAAAGGAAGTACTTACGGGTTCCATTAGTATAGTTTACCTCTACCAGATCCGGAGCGTACATTACATCCCACTGGTTCTGGATATTATAGGTAAAGATCGGGCCTTCGTCACGCCAGTTGCCAAGATCCTCAACAGGTGCTGACCACATACGGATATCAGGTCCGCAATAACTGCCAAAACGCACATCGTGAGAGCCTATGATATAGGCACGGAACTTACCTGGATTATCCGGATCCTCAAAAACTCTCGGCTCACCATCCGGAACGTGCTCCCATAGCGGAAGATAAGGGTTTCCGGCTCCGTGGAACTCATACTCAACTTTCGCATCAGCATTGTTTGCTGCGAATACATTCTGCAATGTGCCAGCCAATGCGGCAGCGCAAATCATCAGAATGCCTTGTCCTCTTTTAATATTCATTCTCATATTGTTTGTATTAATGTATTTACAACTTGATTACCTGTTGATTGCCATCATACTCAACGCTCCTTGTCCTGATGTTCTTGCCATCAATATATGTGATATTGAAACGGCGGTTCTGAAGCATACCAGGGTACCTGCCTGTACGTTTTCCGATAGTCAGTGTGTTTCCCTTCAAGGAGAAACTGATAGTTGTATACTGTCCCTTCTCATAATTGTAGTTATCGCCCTCATCCTCATAGAGAGTGAACTTTCCATCCGCTCCGGCATATACGCGAATCTCAAGGTTATCCCAAGGTTTCTCAGACGCATACTGCACATCCGGACCTATCGGCAGGATAGAGCCTGCACGGACGAACAACGGGCAATGGTCTATTGAGGCGTCAACAGAGACCTCCCTGCCGCCATTGTACAACCTGTTATCGTAATAATTGTACCATTTGGCACCGGCCGGAAGATATACATCCATCGATTTGGCCTGGGTCCAGTCAAACTTCTCATCACTCCAGCGACGTTCCTCATTGGTGTAGAGAGCGTGAGTGACAGGAGCCACCAGCAGCGAGCGGCCGAACATAAACTCATCATTCATATCCCATACCTTCTTGTCGCCCTTGAAATCCATCATCAGCGCACGCATAAAGCTATCGTCACTGCTGCAAACCTGCCAGGCTGTACTATATATATAAGGTAACAGCGAATAGCGCATTCTTATGGCCTTCTCTATGGCATCATATATGGGCTCGCCCTTCTTGCCGAATTCCCATATCTCGCGTCTGGAAGACTCGCCGTGGCTGCGCATCATCGGGTTGAAAACGCCGAACTGTAGCCAGCGGACATACAATTCCTGAAACAGAGGATTCTGTGAGCAGGTCTGAGTCTGACCGCGTCTGTTGTAGCCGCTCGGGAAGAATCCGCCTATGTCGCTGTTCACGTACGGGCTTGCCGTAAGAGTGTAGTTCAAGCAGAGCGGAATCTGAGCGCGGAAATCGTTCCAGGTTGACTGGACATCGCCGCTCCAGGTATTGGCTCCGGTACGTTGCTGGCCAGTAAAATATGAGCGGGTAAGTATGAACACACGTTTGTCGCTGCTTACGGCACGCTGGTGGTCATAGACGCCCTCAACGCACATCAGCGGATATATATTGCGCACACTATGAAGTGAGCCCATAGCGGTAGGCTGGTCAAAATCGCCCTCCTTGTAGTTATGGTCCGGGTCGGTTGAGTCCATCCACCAGGCATCAATGCCCAGGTCATAAAGGCGAGTAAGATGATTCCAGTAAATATCACGAGCCTCCTTGCTGTATGCGTCATAGCATACCACACCTGAAGGATAATCCATACGCGGCGGCCAGTATTCGGCCAGGCCACTGTTAGGCCAGGTAAGGAAATCAAGCAACAGATTCTTCTCTTTCAACTCACGGTAAGGCTTTGTCTGAGGCCCGAACGACTGCCAGATGGAGATTGACATATGCGCATTCATAGCGTGAGTCTGGTCAATCATTCCCTTGGCATCCGGGAAATCCGCATTCAGGAACTCCATAGCGTTCCACAGATAATTGTTACCCCAGTACTGCCAGTCCTGAATGATGCCATCCAGTGGAACATTAGCGGCACGATATCCCTTTACCACATCCAAAAGCTCCTTCTGGCTCTTGTAACGCTCCCGGCTCTGATGGAAACCGTATGTCCATAGAGGCACCATAGGCACCTTGCCTGTAAGCCAGCGCAGACCGGATACTACACCGTCGGCATCGCCTCCGTATATGAAATAATAATCAACCTCCTCGGCTACCTGCGATGTTATGTTCAGCACTTTACCATCATCGTGCCACTCTGTAGGCGAATAATTGTCAACGAATATGCCATATCCCTTGATTGACTGGAAGAAGTTGGCATAGTCCTCGGTATTGGACTGTATCATAGTACGGTTCTCGCCTCGCTGGCTCATCTTTCTGTTCTGAAGCATTCCTACTCCATAAATAGGCTCGTCCTCATCCAGAATCCAGCTTTGGCCAGCCTTCCACTCACCTTTGTCTGGCCCTGATGTGATAGGCTCAAAGTTACTCTGTCCCTCAGTAAGCAACTTCCGTCCTTTCGGGTCTGCGAATGTCACTATTCCATCTTTACCAACTGTCACTTTGATGGCAGGCCTTGCGCCATCCTGAGGTGGATTTACCACACAAGCGCTCGGTTTTGTACGGAAATCGCCTTTCGTTTTCTCTATTCTTACAATATTTGCCGTGTAATAAGTAACCTTGACCTGCACGTCCTGGGCAGCTGCCGCTATTGCAGACAAAGCCATAATGGTAAGTAATGAAAATCTTCGCATATTAAAAATGTACTTTAATTCCACAAACTTAATTAAAAAACGCGCACAATCATTATCTTTGTAGGAAATAAAGCAATAATGTTAATAAATAGTTGGTACGATTATGATAAAAGCAAAGCATTTTATTCTTGCAGCAGCAATGCTACTCATCTGCAATAGCACACGCGCACAGTTTGAACTAGGTATTAAAGGAGGATTCGCTGCAGGATGGATACCCGGCACTCAATTGATAGGATACGAGAAAGTGATGCCACACAACGGTTTCTATGCAGGTGCCGTGGCTGATTACCTTTTCGACGACATCACATTGCAGGCAGAATTGACCTACGCCTCAAAAGGTCATTCAGACAGGAGTCAGCAGGACGGCAAGTACAGCCGCGATTTGAGATACCTTCAGTTACCACTCTACTTTGGATACCGCATCACTCCAGAACTGACTCTTATGGCCGGTCCTGAGTTCGGACTGTTGCTTAAGGCTAAAGTAACGCAGGACGATATAAAATGGGACGGCAAATCTGACTGCCACCCATTCAACATGGCAATTGCGGCACAACTCAACTATATGGTCAGCGATAATTTCGGCGTAGACATAAAAGGTTACTATGGTCTTACACGGACTTTCAGTGTACCATATATGATTGGGAACATTGGATACGAGGACAAAGGTCACAATGCCGGTTTCCAGATAGGCTTCTGCTACAAGTTCAAGTTGGATTGATGTCTTTCTGAAATACAGTGATGACACATCAGGAGATACTTGAAATATCTGCCGGAATCAAGGATATACTGGTATCAAACGGCAAGACACTTTCTACGGCCGAAAGCTGCACCAGTGGTCAGATTGCGTCATTACTGACAACTGTCAGTGGCTCGTCAGGCTACTTTCAGGGAGGGATGATTGCATATCAGAATGAGCTGAAGAGCAGGTTTCTGGATGTATCGGCCACGGATATTGACAAATACGATGTAGTAAGCCGTCAGGTGGCCAGGCAAATGGTAACCGGAGCCTGCAGTCTTTTCAAGACAGACTTCGCCATTGCCTCAACCGGCTATGCCGACACAGGCAACGGAACGATTCCGGCAGGTACAATATGGATAGCCTGGGGGTCCGCAGGCGATGTACGCACATACTGTCTGACAGAGGATAACGGCCGTGAGGCAAACACCCGCAATGCCGCAGAGATTGCATTGCTGAGAATGCGGGATTACCTTACAGACTTTTTTTCATAAAGTTTACTTCATTGCTTGCTTCCTTTCGCGAAAAAGCACTACCTTTGCAGCGGAAAGATGCCAGAGTGATCGAATGGACCGGACTCGAAATCCGGCGAGCGGCCTAGCCGCTCCGTGGGTTTGAATCCCACTCTTTCCGCATATTGTACTCGGAAGCATTTGATTTTTGAGTTCAGTGATTCTGCTGATGCATTTGTCTGACGTTCGATGAAGTAGTTCAGTATCTCATCTTCATAGAACTTGATGGTATCACGTACGGACTTGATTTCTCGCAGAGTGCACGCTGCAACTTTCTCATACCACTCTCCCAACTTCTCCTTTGCCGTTTCCTTGGTGAGTTTCTTGTTGCGGAATACGGCTCTGAGGGAATTAATCAGGTTGTATGCCTCTTCAAGTTTTGGATATAGTCCAAAGAGTATTTTT